>DASWTW010000415.1:0-34152 GCA_036401895.1 Herpetosiphonaceae bacterium
GGGCTTTACGAACGTCGAGGCGCTCAAAGGCCACGCGCCGGAGGAGGTCTTTAGCCGCGTCGAGGAGATCGTCGAGAAAGTTTTGTGATCGCGGCGCTCACTCTTCCACCACCTCGGGCTCTTCCATCAGATTCGGCACCGTGTAGGGCCAGCGCACCTGCGCCCGCGACCACTCGGAGTCCAGATTCAGGCTGAACGAGCCGCCAAGATCGGCCGCCGCCAGCGTCTCGATAATCGAAAGGCCCAGGCCGCTGCTCGGCTTGGGCGGCGCGGGCGGCTTGGCGGGTCCGTCGTCGCGAACTTCGAGCCAGGCCTCGGCCCCGTTGTGCCACGCCTCGACCTGCACCACGCCGCCGTGACTAGCTACGCCGTGCGACAGCGAGTTGTTGACCAGCTCGTTGATGATCAGCGCGATCACGGTGGCCTCGCGTGACGAAATTTGCAGCGGCTCGCCCAGCACCTCGAAGCTCACCGGCGACTCGCCGACCAGCCCGGTGTGAGCGTTATCCACCACCTGTCGCGCGATCTCCTGCACCGTCGTGATGCCGATGTCGGCCCGGCAGAGCAGGTTATGCACAGCGGCGATCGCCTGGATGCGACCGGCCGACTGCGCCAGGGCCGACGCGCCGGGTGAGTTGGTGTCCAGCCGCCGGTACTGCATCGTCAGTAGCGCCGAGATGGTTTGCAGGTTATTGCGTACGCGGTGATGCATCTCTTGCAGCAGCGTCGATTTGATCTTGAGGTTGCGCTGCGCCTCCTTGAAGAGCCGCGCGTTCTCGATCGCGATCGCCGCCTCGTCGGCAAAGCTCGACAGCAGCCGCACCTGCTCGTAGTCGAAGTAGCGCTGCTGGCGGGTGTAGAGCACAATCGCGCCGATCACGCGGTCGCCGATGCGCAGCGGCAGCGAGAAGAGCGAGTGATAGCCCTCGCTGTAGGCCAGCGCGGCTAGCTCCGGGAAGCGCGTATCGTCGTAGGCGTTGACGATCGCCACGGGATGCGCCTCGGTGATCGAGCGCAGAATCACCCGCCGCAGCCGCTCGTCCCACTTGCCGCCCCACGACGCGATCAGCTCGACGTCGCGGGTCTCGTCGTCGCACTGGAAAATATCAGCGCGATCCGAGGACGAGAGCACGACGGCCTGCTCGACGATCAGATTCAGCACCGTGCCCAGATCCAGCGTCGCGGCGATCGCAGCCGAGACCCGTTGCAGTGTGCTCAGCTCGCGGATCTTCTGGTGTAGCCGCTCGTCGGTCTCCTGGTAGCGCTGCGCGTTGGCGATCGAAAAGGCCAGCTCGCCGGCGACGACCTCCAGGAAATGCACCTCTTCCTCGCGAAAGGCGCGCGGCATCTTGGCCTGCACGCTGATCACGCCTTGCAGCTGATCGCCCGCGTAGTCGTCGGGCGAGCTGGCGAAAAGAATGATCGGCACGCACATCATCGAGCGGTAGGGTCGCTCGTCGAGCCGCGATACAACCTTGAAGCGCTCGTCGTCCAGCACATCGTGGATCACCAGCGGCTGTCCTTCCTGCGCCGCCCAGCCGGTCGCGCCCTCGCCGAGCCGGATCACAATGTTGCCGATCGCGCCGCGATCCAGGCCGTGTGTTGCGCGCATGGTCAGGTTGCCGGTGTTGCGATCGAAGAGAAAGACCGAGCAAACATCGGTGTTCATCACGTTGACGACGGTCTCGGCCACGGTCTCCAGCGAGGCTTCGAGATCCAGCGATGAGTTGGCCGCGCTGACGATGTGATGCAGGCCATCCAGCTCGGCGACCTGCCGCATCAGCTTGTGCTCCCACTCCCGCGAGCGGCTATCCTCCCGCGACGCGGCGTAGCCCAGCAGCAGCTCGCTCACCAGATCGGCCAGATCCAGCCTGAGCATCGGCGCAAGCTGCAAGCCGAGCCGCGCCAGCTCATCCGGCGGTCGCTGCTCATCGTGCCACATATAGCCCAGACAAAACGCTCGCCCGCGCCAGGCCTGGGTCTCGGCGTCGCGCACCAGATCTTCGATCAGCGCGATCGCCTGAGAATCGGTCTCCGCGAGATGCTGCCGTAGATCGGGCAGCAGGTTATCGATCGATAGCATAGTCATACAGATGCTCGTCTAGCCAATGGTCGCGCGGAAAGAACGGGGAGCGCGGGGCGCGGCCTACTATTTAACCGGAATCCAGATAATTGCATCGTACCACACATTGTTCCCGGCTTCCCGATCGTTGGCGGTCAGGCCGACAAAGGGCCGCCGCGCCGGATCGAAGTCGTGAACGCCGAGATCGGCCCAGCCGTTGGCGGTATTGACTTGGCTGATCGTGATCTGCTGGGTATCGCCGGAGCCGTCCGCGTGGCCGATCACGTAGCGCGCCCGCTCGGCATCTTTCAGCCCGTTGGGCACATACGGAATCCAGGCCATCACATGGTATTTGCCCGCCTGCGGCAGCTGCGGCTGCCAGGTGCCGATCGTCAGGCGGCTGCCGCTGGCAGGAGAGCTGTTGACGTTGAGCGCGGTCCCGCCGATGCCCTGCGCGATCTCGTCCCAGCCGTCGCCGAGCCGCTTGAAGGTCGGATCAGTGGTGTCGACGATGATCGCGTTTTGGGGCAGCGCACAAGGCGAGGGCTGATCGCGCCAGATCCAGGTGCTGATCTGGCCGGCCGGATGATTGGCCCACGGATCGCCGCCCTTGGGACCGCACCAGCCCGCCGGATCGGTATCGCGGCCAAGGTACTGCATCTGGAAATGCAGATGCGGCCCGGTGACGCAGCCCGACGAGCCCGCGATGCCGACCTGCTCGCCGCGCTTGATCGGCCCCGGCTCGACCGTAGCGTCGGTGAGATGCCAGTACAGCGAGCGGTAGCCATTGTGATGCTCGATGATTACCACATGCGCGATGCCGCAGCCGTCGTCAGAGTTGCCGGCAAAGACGACGGTTCCATCGGCGGCAGCCAGCACCGGCTCGGGCGGCAGCATGCCGTAATCCCAGCCGTCGTGGCCGTCGTAGCTCAGCTGCTCGTCGCGATCGCCGCGATAGGTGACGATCGAGCCGTTCTGAGTCAGAAACGGCGCGTCGTGATCAAAGAACGAGGTCGTCTCGTGTAGCGCTTCCATCGGCGGTGTCAGGAACGGCTCGGCGGGCGCGGGCCAGCCCTGAGCGGGATCGCGCGGATCGCCAAAGAGCCGCGCGTAGCTGGCGACAAACGAGCTGTTGCCCTGATCCAGCTTGGCCGGCAGGTTGTCGGCGGTGGTGGTTTGCGCCAGCACGCGCATGACCGCGTAGTCGGCGATGGTCAGTCCGGGCGGCATCGGCGAATGGCTCTCGTCGGCATAGACCAGCTCGGGGCCGCTCGGAAAATCGCGCTGAGCCCGGTGCAGCTCGCGGATCGCCCAGCGCAGCTGCGACATCCACCCGGCGCGGCCCTCGTTCTCGCCCCGAAAGCCGAGCATAAAGCGCTGCTGCTCTTCGGATGGTGACGGGTTGGAGAGCATGCCGCTCTGCTGCTCGATCAGCGCCAGCACAACCTTGGGATTGATGCTGTAGAGCGTGGTCTGGCTGCTCAGCACATCCGCAAACGAGTGGTCGCGGTTGCCGATCGTCGCGCGATAGCTTTTGAGCGGCCCCGGCTGCGTTTCAAGAAAAGCCTGGATCTGCGGACTGTAAAAGTCCGGCTCGTAGAAGAAGCGCTCGTGATCGATCAGCGCGGCGCGCGGCGCTGGCGGTGCTGGCACCTCCGGCCCGGTCGTCGCCGGCAGCGCGCTTGGCTCAGGCTCGGTATGCGCCGGCTCGGCGGTGCTGTGCGGATCGGCCTCAAGGCTGCGCTCAACCGGCGTCGTGGGATTGGTCGGCGCGGCGTTGGCCTCCAGCAGCAGCGAGGTTTTTTGACGAACCTGGAACGAGGTCAGCAGCGTCGCGAGCAGCAGCGCGCATGAGATCAGAGCAATTCGGTGGTGTCGCAGCATAGCTTTCTTCCACAAGCAATCGAGTAGGTCGTTCGAGTATCAGGAGGGCGCGTCAGCGCTTGACGCGGTAGTGCAGCACGACATGGCCGCTGGGATAGACTTTGTGGTCGGTCAGATCGAGCGCCGCGTGCCTGGTGACGGAGGCGAAGAGCGGAATGCCCGTGCCGAAGAGCACCGGATTCAGCTTCACGATCAGCCTGTCGATCAGATCGGCCTTGAACAGCGTGCCCGCTAGCTCACCGCCGCCGCAGAGCCAGATCGCTTTGCCCGACTCCTGCTTCAGCTCGCGCACCGCCGCCACGGCATCGTCCGTGACCAGCGTGACGTTGGGATCGGGGCTGGCCTCCATTGAGCGCGAGAAAACGTACTGGCGCAGCGGAGCGTATGGATTGGTCAGACCTTCTTTGGCGCCGACCTCATAGGTGTTGCGGCCCATCAGCACAATATCGAACAGCCTGGGCTCGATCTCGGCACCCTGGCGCGCGGGTGTGGGCACTGTTTCGGGAAAGGCGGCGAACAGCTCGGCGCCATATTCATCGTCCCAGGGAAACTTGTCAAAGGAGCCATCAGCTTCGGCGATAAAACCGTCGAGCGTGGCGGCGACATAGTAGATCAGCTCGCGCATGGGAATTGCTCCTTTCTGCTGGGTTCGCGCTGGGCCTGCGATCTGTTCACGCCGTGTGAGTGGGCGGTGGATCGCCGGGAGTATAACGGAAAGACCGGGGAAGGGCAAAATAAAAAACGCCTGCTGCGTAGGCAACAGGCGCGCTTGCGGCCAGCAATGCAATCTCAGGAGATGTCGTAGATTCGCGCGCGGCGATCGTTGAGGCGACCACCGGTTGGCTCGGTGGCGTCGTAGCTCGGCGTGCCGTCGCTTTCCTCGTAGGCGTCGATCGCCTGCTCGTAGAGTGTGCGGCCCTCGCCGTCGTCAAAGGTGCCTGCCACAAGTGAGGCATCGACGTTAAGCCGGCTGGTCGAAATATCCACCGGCTGCGGCGGCACAATCGGCTGCGAGTCCGGCCCGGCGTCGGGAATGTCGGGCAGCGGGCTATCTTCGGTGACGTCGACTCCCTGATCGAGGGTTTGATCATCAAACGAGCGGAGATCTTCCGAGCGCTGCTGGGATTCGTCGAGATTCATAGCGTCATCGCTCCTTTATGCTTGCCTGTAGCTGTGGATCAGCCGTTTGATCGTCGACTGCGGCCGATTCCCATCTCTACAATTCAACATATCAATGCGGATGCCACGGCTGATCTTGAATGGCGAGGGCGCGATATTGAACGGAAATGCACTGGACTGGAAGTGGCAAAGACGCAGTTTTAGAAAAGTGGCCGAATGCGCTTGACAAGCTGTGAAGTGTTGGTATAATACCCGCGCTGCTGACAACAACAGCGCACTTTTCAAAGTGAGTGAGTCGAAGTGGCGGAATTGGCAGACGCGCTACGTTCAGGGCGTAGTGAGCGCACGCTCGTGTGGGTTCGAGTCCCACCTTCGGCACCATGTGACCCCGTAGCTCAGTGGATTAGAGCGCTTCCCTGCGGAGGAAGAGGTCGCGCGTTCGAGTCGCGCCGGGGTCGCCATTTTTTTAACTCATAGCTTAGACACGCAGATAACGCCACCCTTGATCTTCAGGGGTGGCGTTTGTGTTGCCTCAAAGACCGATGGCCTGTCAGCGAGAGCGCGAAAATAGTCTGGGCAGTCTGCGCAATCCACGCTCGACCAGAATTGCCACGACGTACCAGACGATGCCGCCCAGGATCACCTGCACGATGGTCTGCCCTCGCAAGTACAGCAGTACCATCCAGAGCGTTGCGCCAATCGCCGCCGCACGTAGCGACGGGCTGGAGTCTGCGCCAACGCTCTCAAGATTGCGCGCTCGCAGATAGCGATACAGCGCGTCCAGCAGCGCGAACACGAACGAGATAAGCGTTGTCTGCACGATCCAAACCAGCACCGGCGCTCTCCTGATGTGAAATCTACAGCACGTCTCTGCTCCGGCTCAACGATACAGCAAGATCGCGCAAATTTCAACGGAGAGCGAAGAACCTAACGGAAGAACAAAGAACAACAGAACAAAGAACAAAGGGAGTACCGCCGATTCCCCCTCGCCTGCTGCAACCAAGGTGGAGGCTCGCCGAGGTTCGGGACAGGGGACGCAGAGGGTGAGGGTCTGGTCAAGAACCAAGTACCGACACACCCCTTCTCCTGTCGCAACGGGAGAAGGGGTTGGGGGATGAGGGCCTGCTCAAGAATCAAGAACCTGAACAGCTGGATTGCGCCAGATACGCGGCGGCTCAGGGAATTGCACCAGCTCGATGCGCCAGGGCGTCAGCTTGAGCACGCCAAAGCCCGGATCGTCGATGCTGCCGAAGATCGGCGCCGGATCATAGCCCAGCGGTGGCGGCGCGTTGAGAAACTGGTCCCAGAGCCACTGCTTGGTCTCAGGGGAGTCGTCCCACTCGGCGTAGCAGTCGGCATAGACCGGCCTGGCAATATCGCTCACATACGCCAGCGATACGTACGGACGCGCAGCAATGTGTTTGGCCTTGTGCGAGGTACGTCGGGTAGCGATCCAGCCCGTTGAGCCGACCCAGATCGGATGCAGTACCCGTGAGCGCGGCCGGCCCTGGCTATCGATCGTCGCGACGTTGCACCAGACCATGGTGTGGACGCGCTGAAGGAATTCGGACTCAATGTCGGCGAAGGCGGCAACTTCCATACGTTTGCTCCTTGTTGGCATTGGTTCGACTGCTAGTGAAGAATGTCACGAATTGGATATGTGAGATATATCACAAATCTAAAACGTGTGTCAATAGGTCAATAGGCGAACAAGGGGATCTGTCTATGCTTCGGGAAAATATTTCGGTGAGTCGCGATAGTGGTAGAATAGGAGCCCCTGATTGAGCTATGGGAGGACAAAGACGGTGGCAATCCGTTTTGGAACCGACGGCTGGCGTGCCGTCATCAGTGAAGATTTTACTTTTGAAAATGTACGGCATGTAGCGCAGGCTATCGCCGATTATATTTTGAGTGGCGCGGCGAATAGTGAGAGCAATACCGTCGTCGTAGGCTTTGACACGCGCTTTCTCTCGGATCGCTACGCGATCGAGGTGGCGAATGTGCTGGCAGGCAACAACCTGCCGGTCTACCTGAGCAAAGCCGACTGCCCGACTCCGGCGCTCTCGTTCGCTGTCAAGCATTTCAACGCAGCGGGCGGCGTGATGCTGACGGCCTCGCATAATCCGCCGCGCTACAACGGCATCAAGTTCAAATCGTCGTTTGGCGGCTCGGCGATGCCCGAGGTAACGGCCGAGATCGAGCGGCTGCTGGAGCGGAATCTGCGCGAAGGTCGCGAGATTTTGCGCGCCGAGCCGCCCTGGCAGACCGACATCACACCAGAGCCGGGCCAGATCGTGCGCTTCGATCCGGTGCCGGACTACTTGAAGCATCTGCGCACGCTGGTCGATTTCGCGACGATCGCCAACAGCGGGCTGCGGGTCGCGGTCGATCCGATGTATGGCGCGGGCCGTGGCTACATTGCGCGCTGGCTGCGCGAGCTGGGCGTGATGGTCGCCGAGATCCACGGCGATCTCAATCCCGGATTTGGCGGCCTGCATCCCGAGCCGATCGGACGCAACTTGCAGAAGCTGCGCGACCTGGTGATCGAGGGCGGCTACGACATCGGGCTGGCGACCGACGGTGACGCCGATCGCATCGGCGCGGTGGATGCGCGGGGCGAGTTCGTCAGCCCGCACATGATCATCGCGCTGGCGCTGCAACATCTGCTCAAGCAGGGCAAGCGCGGGCTGGTCGTCAAAACGATCTCTACCACGCAGATCGTCAATCGTCTGGCGCAGCTGCACGACCTGGAAGTGGAAGAAACGCCAGTCGGCTTCAACTACATCTGCGACTACATGCTCAAGCAGCCGGTGCTGATCGGCGGTGAGGAGAGCGGCGGTATCTCGATTCTGGGTCATATTCCCGAAGGCGACGGCATCCTGATGGGCCTGCTGCTGCTGGAAGTCGTGGCGCAGGCCGGCAAGCCGCTGCACACGCTGATCGACGAGCTCCAAAGCAGCGCCGGGCCGTTTCTCTACGATCGCATCGACAAGCACGTGCGGCCGTTCAGCAAAAAAGAGCTGGTGCGGCAGCTCAAGGATGCGGCTCCAGCTGAGCTGGCCGGCCTGCCTGTGGCGCGCATCAACGATCGCGACGGCGTCAAGTATCTGCTGGAGGACGACTCGTGGCTGCTGATTCGGCCGTCGGGCACCGAGCCGGTGCTGCGCATCTACGCCGAGGCGCGATCCGGCGAGACCGTGCAACAATTGTTGCAGCAAGGCGTCCAACTAGCCGAGCAGTTTATTCCGCAGACCGAGTAAGCGGGCTCAGTGCAACAAAGATCGCAGCAAGCCAGGTGTCGCGCCTGGTTTGTTGCTTAAATCTTGCCGCGCAGGAGTTTCACGGCTACACTGTAGCTAGCGCGGAAGCGATCTATCCAGGCAAAGCCGCAGTCGGCGCGCGAACGATCGAGAAATCTTTTCGGACGACATACCAGCAAGCGTAGGCATATCACCTGAAGATGAGGAGGTTCCGTGTCAGATGCGACGATTGATGATGTAGGCTCTTCGCCACACCGCGGCGCTGCTGATCCCGAATCCTCGGCCAGTGCCATGCAAACTGTCACCGACATCAACTGGCGACGCCTCTTCGGCTACATCAAGCCCTACCGCAAGCGCCTGGCGATCGCGATCGGCTGCCTGTTCGTGTCCAGCATGCTGGGCCTGATGGTGCCGCTGGTCTCGGGCCTGCTGGTCGATGCGATCTCAGGGCAGACCGCCTCGGGCCGCTCCACGATCTTCGGCTTCGTCGGCGACTTTTACAGCAACGTGCTCAAGCGCAACCCGCCCCAGTTTCGCGGCGGCGTGCTCAACTGGGTTGCGCTGGTGATGCTGGGCGTCTTCGTTTTGCAAGCCTGCTTCAACTTCGTGCAGAGCTACTTTCTGACGTTTGTCGGCGAGCGTGTGATGGCGGATCTGCGCATGCAGACGTACGAGCATATTCAAGGCATGTCGCTGCGCTTCTTCAGCGACCGGCATGTCGGCGAGATCACGTCGCGCGTCACCAACGACGTGACGACGATCCAGAGCGTCACAACCGTTAACGTCGCCACGTTTCTGCAAAATCTGGTCACTTTCATCGGCGGATTGTCGCTGATGCTTTTTCTCAGTGTGCGCCTCACGCTGCTGACGATGGTTGTCGTGCCCGGCATGCTGCTGGCCGGAATCTATTTCGGGCGGCGCATTCGCGGGATCTCGACCGAGGTCCAGGATCGTCTGGCCAATGCAACCGCCGTCCTGGAAGAAACGGTCTCCGGCATTCGTGTGGTGCAGTCGTTTGCGCGCGAGCCGTACGAGATCAAGCGCTTCCGGCAGGCGATCGAAGACGCGTTTCGAACCTCGATGCGTCGAACCAGAGTGCGATCAACGTTTTTGCCGGTGGTCTCGTTTCTGGGCTTTAGCGCGCTGGTGCTCGTGCTGTGGTACGGCGGTCGGCAGGTTGTCGCCGGCCAGATCAGCCCCGGCGATCTTGTCTCGTTTCTGATCTACTCGGGAACGATCGCGGCCTCGCTGGGCACGTTTACCGGCCTGTATAGCCAGCTCCAGGAGGCCCTGGGCGCGACTCAGCGTGTTTTTGCGATCCTGGATACCGAGCCCGATATTCGCGACAAGCCCGACGCTGTGCCGCTGCCCCATGTTCAGGGCGAGATCATTTTCCACGATCTGCATTTTGCCTACGAGAGCGCCGACGAGCACCCACCGGTGCTGCGCGCGATCGACATCGATGTCCGGCCCGGCGAGATTCTGGCGCTGGTTGGGCCGAGCGGCGCGGGCAAGACCACGTTGGTCAATATGATCCCACGCTTCTACGATCCGACCAAAGGCGCGATCACCATCGACGGCTACGATCTGCGGGATGTGAAGCTGCACACGCTGCGCGAGCAGATCGGAATCGTGCCGCAGGAGACGCTGCTCTTCTCGGGGACGATCCGCGAAAATATTTTGTACGGCAAGCTCGACGCCAGCGAGGACGAGATGATCGCGGCGGCCAGAGCGGCGAACGCGCACCAGTTCATCACGCAGCTGCCGCAGGGCTACAACACCGTGGTTGGCGAGCGCGGCGTGAAGCTGTCGGGCGGTCAGCGCCAGCGGGTCGCGATTGCGCGCGCGCTGCTCAAAGATCCGCGCATCTTGATCCTGGACGAGGCCACCTCGGCGCTGGACTCGGAGTCCGAGGCGCTGGTGCAGGAGGCGCTGGAGCGGCTGATGCAAGGCCGCACGACGTTTGTGATCGCGCACCGGCTCTCGACGGTCCAGATCGCGAATCGCATCGCGGTGATGGAGAGCGGCCAGATCGTGGAGCTGGGCAGCCACCATGAGCTGATGGCGCTGGGCGGATTGTACAGCCGGCTGTACTCGTTGCAGTTCAGCCGCGAGGCCGGGCAGCGCGAAGAGGCCGCTGCTGCCAGCGCTTCCTCGGTTGGATCTACGAATTAGGTAGCTGATGCGGATGTAGATCGTTCAAGCTGCGGGGTGATCGGCAGCTCGTTGTTGGGCGATAAAGGAATTAATGTCGTCAGCAGACTCATCTTCTGGCCAGAAATCGGCTGCACGCTCGCTGATATTAGTGATCGGCTGTGTTCGCTTCACCGAAGGAGGAAGCGCATCGGTGGGCGTGAGCTGCTGGTACTTTTGCTGGAGCGCCTCAGATAATGCCTGAATCAATTGCAATTGTTCAATTGGCGATAGTGTTTGCGCCGCATCCAGCACGCTTTCTACTGTTGTCATCATATACACTCCACACTTCTACAAGTCCTCACCATCTATTGTAGATGTCAAGGTGTTCCAGCGCAAGCATACTCAGGACTCGACGAATTAGGTAGCTGATGTGGGCGTAGATCGTTCAAGCTGAGAAGCTGCCCAGACCAGACAAGCGTCGTGATGAAGCAGGCCAGGTTGTAAAACTGCGACATCCGGCTGGTAATGGTCGACTCCGGTTCGTTTTGGTGAGGTAACCGAGCTATAGCTGCACTCTAGCTTGATCATTAGGCTCAGGCCACTCACGTGGTCTTGTAAACGAAGCGCGCAACCTGCTCTCCTATGAATAATGTGTATTTTGCTTGCCGGACATGCAAATCGTTTATCGACGCGGGCTATCGCTGGTGCTACTGGACATTGGAAGCTCCAGGGTATGTCACAGAGGGACAGCACGTGTCGATAGAACGTGTTTTTGCCGCAAAGGAATATTGGGAAGGTACAGAGGACGAAAATCCCTTGCCACCGGACATCCAGGAGCAAATAAGAACGTTTCTGCTAAGTCATCAGGCACACGATATGATCTATGGGGACCAGGAAACATTTATTGACTATGACAATCACACATTTCTCTACTGGTTCAATGCAGATGAAAAAGATAGCGTAGATGTTTCACCACGAACGTTTATTGAGCGATGGCGTCTCACAGCCTGGGAGGAAGTCACCGCATATGTTGCGACCCTGGAGCTGTCGCCCTGGTGGTGGGGCATTCCAGAAATCGATCGGCAGGCGCAACAGGCATTTGCGCAGATGCTTGAGCAACACCGTAGCGCAGGGGATTGAGGGCGTTGATGTGTACCGGCAGAAGTAACGGATAGATGCGTTTTTCCGCGCTGTGGTCGCACTTGGCACAGACACAGCCCACACTCACACGTTGGCTCGCTTCCTGAGTGGCAAGCGCATCGATTGTATTTCTTGCGCGGTCTATACCTATATTTTGTGGACTGATAAGACTACAGCCATATAGCCATGATGGCTTGGCAATTATTATCGATGCCCGTCTACAATGCTCTAAGCGCCCTCTTGTCGTCGGGTGCTAGATAGCTGGTGCTATATATGCTCGATCTCCCCCCGGCCGACATTGAGTTCTTGAAGTCCGTGCTGCCGACGCCGCTGTGGCAGTTTTTTCAGGAAACTCCTTCTTCTCCCGAGATAATCGCCGCTGTCTGCTCCGAACTTGAGGCGCAGGTCAGCCAGATTCTCCCATTCGTGCCGTCGCCGATCGTCACGGCCTACCTTGCCCAGGGCGACTCGCCGAAATCTTCCAGTCGCTACAGCACAGGCACGCTGATTCTTGCCGAGATCACCGGCTTTACCCAGCTTGCGACCGAGCTTGCGGCGACAGGCTGGCTCGGCAGCGAAGAAACCAGCACGATCCTGCAAGACGTGTTTGCGATGGTTGTGGATGAGATTTACCGGCGCGGCGGTGGGGTGATCAAGTTTACCGGCGATACGTTCACTGCCTTCTTCGACGCGACGCGATTGGGCAATCAGCATACCGCGCTGGCCTGTGCGGCGGCCCTGGCTATGCAGCGGCAGATGGCGCAGTACGCCAATCTCGCGACCAGTATCGGCGCGGTGGAGCTTGGGCTGCGCATTACCGCCCATAGCGGCAAGCTGTTTGCCGCCGAAGTTGGCGACGAGACTCACGCCGAGCTGATTATTACCGGCCGTGTGGTCAATCGGGCGGCCGTGACGCATGAGCACGCTGCGCCGGGCGAGATCACGCTGCGGGAAGAAACGCTGCGTCTGCTCAAGCACGCCCGTGCCGAGCGCAAGCAAGCCGATCTGTTTCGGCTGCTGGCGTTTGAGGATGAGCAGCAGTACGCGGAATTTCCACAGCCGGCGCCGACGCCCGAGCCGCCCAGCCTTGACAGCGCGCGAACGCTGCTGCGTCGTCTGCGTGCGTTCAAGCCGTACATGGCCCGCAATCTGCCGCCGCGCTTTTTGAAGGATCTGCACCACGGCGAGTTCCGTCCGATCGTGGCGCTCTTCACCAACTTCTACTCGTTCAACCGGCTGCTGGACTTGCTGGAGCTGCCCGCGCTGGTCGAGGGCGATCCCGCGCTGGTCGGCCATGTGCTGAACACCTACTACGCGCGCACACAGGCGATCGTCCACGAGCTCGGCGGCAGCATCAACAAAGTCGATATGGCCACCTTCGGCAACCGGCTCATGGCCGTGTTCGGCGCCTCGGTCAGCCGTGAGGACGATCCGGCGCGCGCGGTTCAGGCCGCTCTGGCGCTGCGCGACTCGCAGCACGAGATCAACCGTGACATCGCGGCGCTGCTGCGCAGCTGGAGCGAGCGCTATCCCGAGCAGCGCCTGCCGCCGACTGCTACGCGCAGCCTGGTGCGCCAGCGCATCAGCGTCGCGCGTGGCGTGGCCTTTGTCGGCGTGGTAGGAACCGCGCAGCGACGTGAGTATATGCTGCTGGGCGAGCCGGTTAACCTTGCCTCGCGGCTGCTGTCGATCGCCCGTGACGACGACCTCCTGGTGCCGTCGTTGACTTATCGCGCGGTTCGGCAGATCGTCGAGGGGCAAGCCTTGCCGACGATCAGCTTCGATGGCTTTTCCCGGCCGGTGGGAATCTTTCAGGTCAGCCATAAGCGCGACCCGCTCTATCAATCCGCGCCTGCTGTTCATGCCGCGCCGCTGGTAGGACGGGCCGATGAGCTGGCGCAGATGCTCCAGGCGGTGGCGGCGGCGCTGAACGTCGAGGCCAGCGCGGGCCGGCTGATCGTGCTGACCAGCGAGCCGGGTCTGGGTAAATCGCGCCTGATCGAGGAGCTGCTGACCAATCTACAATCGGCGCATACCTCGACGCTGATTGTGCGCGACAGCTGCGCCAGCTATGAGCAGAACGTGCCCTACGCGACGATTACTCGTCTGCTGCGGCAGATTCTGCGCTTATCGATCTGGGACGATCGCAACACACAGGCGATCGCGGCACAGCAGCAGCTTAGCGAGTTTCTGCCACAGTCGCAGCAGTTCGGCCCGCTGCTGGCTCCAATTCTGGGCCTGCCCATCCCTGAGACCGCGCTGACTCAGGCGCTGACGCCGGAGCAGCGCCATGATCGTCTGCATGATCTATTGAGCGCGCTGATTCTGGCTGTGGCACACGCGCGCACCCTGGTGCTGGCGATCGACGACTTTCACTGGATCGACGCATCGAGCCGGGCGATCGTGCAGCGGCTGGTGGAGGAGATGGTCGACTATCCGATTCTGCTCTGCCTCAGCGCGCGCACATTCTCCGAAGCAGACGAAAGCTGGCTCTCCGTCGACTATGGGCTGCGGATCGCGCTGCCGGAGCTGAACATGGCCCAGAGCGCGGCACTGCTGGAGTCGCTGCTGGACGGGCATGTTCCCTCGCAGCTCCAGCCGCTGCTCGATCGGACCCATGGCTCGCCGTTCCTGCTCGAAGAGATCATTCGCTACCTGCACCAGTCGGGAGCGCTTCAGCGCGACGAGAGTGGCGCGTGGGTGTGTACGCGCGCGATCGACCACAGCACCACGCCGGTTGAGGTCCAGCAGCTCATGATGGCGCGGCTGGATCAGCTGCCTGACGCCGCCCGCTCCACGCTGCTGACGGCGACGGTGCTGGGCCAGCGCTTCGAACTGCGGGTGCTTTCCGAGATCGTTGCCGATCCCGCTGGGCTGCCCGAGCATGTCGATGTGCTGGTGCGCGCCGGCATGTTGACGCCCGGCCATGATATGGCGGAGCCGGGCTACGCCTTTCGGCACGCGCTGGTTCGCGACGTTGTGTATAACAGCATGTCATATGCGCAGCGCCGTCGTATTCATGCTACTGTCGCGACGGCGATCGAAAGGTTGTACGCCGACGAGCTGGATGTGCAGCGGGTGATTCTGGCCAATCATTATGCCGCCGCCGAGCGCTGGGCGCAGGCGCTGCCTCACTTTGTGCAGGCGGCGCAATCGGCGCAGGCGCGCTATGCCAACAGCGAGGCGCTGACTCTCTACGAGCAAGCGGCGGCGATCGCGCTGATGCTCGACGAGCAGCCAAGCCGGGCGTTGACGGCGGCGACCTACGAGGGCATGGGCGACGTGCTGGCGCTCACGGGCAATCCCTCGGGCGCGCGTAACACCTACGGCCGGCTGCTGGATCTGCTGCGGCCTGAGTCCAGCCCTGAGCAGCCGATCCTGTGCGCCCGAATTCAGCGCAAGATCGGCAGCACCTTTGAGCATCAGGGCAATGCGCCAGAAGCCTTTACCTGGCTCGCCCGCGCCGCGACGGAGATCGCTTCCGCCGGATCGGCGTATGAGGTCGCGCTGGAACATACCCGCATCTTGAGCGATACAGGGCTGATCTATTTACGGCAGGGAAACCTTGAGCAGGCGCAGCACTACTTTGATCGGGCGCTGACCCTGGTTAAGCCGCTGCATGTGTATAACGAGCAGGCGCAAATTCTGAATCGGCTGGGCGGTGTGGCCTGGCAGCGTGCCGATGTGTCGATGGCTCAGATCTATGTCGAGCAGAGTCTGGCTGCGAGTGAGCAGGGCGGCAATCTGGTAGATCAAATGAATGCGCTGAGTAACCTGGGTCTGATCCTGGAAAATCAGGGCTTTCTCGACGCTGCGCTGCGCTCCTATCTCCGCGCGATCGAGCTGAATGAAAAGATCGGCAATCCACGCATGGCGGCAATCCTGAGGAATAATGCGGGCTGCACGCTGTACAACAAAGGCGAGTATCGGCAGGCGCAAGACTATTTCGTGCTATCGCTGGAAGCATCGACGGCCGTCCGCGATCCGTTCAACCAGATGCGCGCATTCCTGAATCTGGGCCGTGTGCTGACGCGGCTTAAGCAGTGGGAGAGCGCCGAGCGCCAGCTTCTGCAAAGCCAATTTCTTGCTCTGCAACTGAATCTGCCGCTCGATCAAGTCGATTGTCTGGTCGCACTTGGGGATCTGGCGATCCAGCGCGGGGCGCTCGGCGACGCTGTCGAGATGTGGGAGCAGGCCGGATCATTGGAGATCGATAGCGAAAGCGAAGAGTTTGGCCGATTTCAACGGCTTGAGGCGCAGATTGCGCTGGCGCGTGGCGAGACCGATCGCGCCGTCGAGATGCTGACCCACAATGTAGAGTTCTTCTCGCAGCTGCAAAACCTGCCCGAGGCCGGCTATTCGCAGCAGCTCCTGTCGTCGCTCACGCATTCCTAGCAACCGCAGTCGGCAGCAAAAACACAGCGGACAGGCTCCTGTTAGCCTGTCCGCTGTCTGCTGTCTCCGCTGGATTACTCGTTGACCAGCAGCTCTCCACGTGATGCGCCCGAAAGAGATGGCTCTGCCGTCGACGCCGCCCATGTGCGGGTTGCACCGGCCCACAGCGCGTCGGAGGCGGCCCAGGTGCGGGTTGCGCCCGTCCACAGCGGATCGCCTGCCGCCCAGGTGCGGGTTGCGGCGGCCCAGGTACGCGTGGCAGCTGCCCAGGTGCGGGTCGCGCCATTCCAGACGTAGGTCTGGCCTGAGACCGGATCGATCAGCATAAAGTTGCCGGTCGCCTCGTCCCAGGTGGTGTTGCCCCAGTAGTGCGTCGAGCCGGACAGATCCAGGTTCACGTCCATGCCGCCGTTGGCGCTCTCAGTAGCAGTGGTAAAGACGGCCTGGCTGGTATCGACCATACCTGCGCCCTGCTCCCAGATCGAGTAGAGCGGCTCGCCGGTCGTTTGATTCAGCGCGACGCGTGCCGTCTTCATGATTCGATGCTTCACCTGGTTGTTGGTCAGATCGGGGTTGGCTTGCAGCATCAGCGCTACCACGCCGCTGATCTGAGGAGCTGCCATCGAGGTGCCGCTCAGGCGGAAATAGGTGTGCTCTTTGGCAGGCGCGCCAATGCCGTAGTTCACGCGGGCTTCTTCCTGAATGCTGGCCTCAGGAATTTGCCGCGCCAGCGTCGAGTCGTCGGGGATGGGCGCGATCGTGCGTGACGACGGCACCAGCACGTCGGGCTTCACAAACGCGGACTCGGTCGGGCCACGGCTGGAGTAGGCCGCCAGCTCATCGTAGCCGCTCTCGGTATAGCGTCCGCTCTTGATCGCGCCGACCGTGATCACGTACGGCACGTTGCCGGGAGCGGTGATCGTGCCTGCGCCGGGGCCTTCGTTGCCCGCCGCCGCAACCACGACAATACCCGCCTGCCAGGCGCGCATCACCGCCTGGTTGATCGGATCGGCCCAGTATGGACCCTGAATTGGCGCGTACAGCGACAGGTTGAGCACCCGCACGTTGTAGGTCTGCTTGTTCGCCACAACCCAGTCGATCGCCGCGATGACCGTGCTGTAGGTTCCGGCGCCGTCTTTGTCGAGTGCGCGCGCGACCAGCAGATTGACCTGCGGCGCCACGCCGACCGGCGTCGCCTGAGTTGTGCTCGATAGCTGGACGGCGCGATTGTCGACGATGGTGGAGATCACATGCGTGCCGTGGCCGTGCTGGTCGGTGCTGTTGTACGACCTAATGTCTTTGAACCTGTTGCCGTTCTCGACGCTGCGCTCAAGGAAATCGCGGTACACGATGCAGCGCCCGGCGGCCTCGGCGACCAGCGTTCCCGTAGCGCTGTCTTTGTGCGTCCACACCGACGGATTTTCCATCTGCATCATGCCAGAGTCCACGACCGCGACGGTCACGCCCCAGCCGCGCAGGGGGCGGTTCTCGCGGGTGCTTGCGCTTGTGACCTGCTGGTTTCGGCATTCAGTCTGGCGCGTCGGCACCATTTGATTATGCAGCGTGTTCGCGCCGGTCGCCGCAGAAGGGTACAGCAAGTAGTCACGGGTGTAGGTTTCCGCGCTCACGCTCTCGGCCGCTGTCTCGTCGGCTTGCTCCGGCATGGCTACCGTGCCGCGCCGTGGTGCGGCTTGCTTCGGGCTGCTCTCGACGCCGCTGGCCTGCACAGGCCCGTCGGCATGCAGGGCCACCTGAGGATTGCCGCGCAGACGTGCAGCGGCGGCCTGATCCAGCGAGGCCGCTACGCCGTTGACGATGCGCAGCGTCTGAGTCACCGTCCCACCCACGCTGCTCACGGCAGCTGCGGCAGCTTCACTGCTGCTCGCCTGGACAATGTACGAGAATTGGGGTTGTGCTTGCTTAAAAGTGGGGGGAATACCAGCCGCTGCCAGAACTAGCAGGACGGTTGCGATCAGCAAGAACCTCGGCCAGTACGACAATTTTGCCATCGACAGACTCCTTGGTACAACGTTCCAACTACGATGTTGAACATCTCAGGCTGTGCTAAAACGATTGGCCCTTGTTGTTGAATGTTGGCTGATTCCTCTCCTTAATCCCTAGTTAACATTTCTTCAATGACAGAAACGTAGTTTATAGCGTTTAGATACTGCCTTCCTGGACGAAAAATGAGCCAAACCTCACATCCAGGCTGGATTGTTGCAATGATTGCGGCTTCATACGCTTGTTGACCATAAAGATCACAAGCGTGTACAGGAGCGTGACATTGTTGGGTGGGAAGATAGAGCAATCATCGCACCGATACTCAGGAAGTGCTCTAGTCCTTTAGTCCCGTTACATATAGCCCTGAGCATGGTCAAAACTATGACGATCGGCTACTTGCGATAGTGTATCGTAGCTCGAATTGTTGTTTTTCGGTAAAACGTTGAACCGCGTGTCAGGTTTGGTGGTTAACCCTGTGCTACGGGCGTTTCTAACCGAGGAGATCATCGTGGTTCGCCTGATCCTCCGCAAGCTGGCGCTGCTGGTCGTGCTGATTCCGCTGCTCAACGCTTTTGGCTTTTTTTACGCGCACACCTTCGGACCGCGCCAGTTTGTTAACGCGGTCGGTCGGCTGGTCGATCGTGAGGCTGCGCCGCCGTTCTTCGAGATCTACGGCGCGTATCTGCGGCGGCTCCTGAGCGGCGATTTCGGGGCGATCAATCGGGTGGCGATCCCGGACTACATCAGAACGCCGCTCAACAACAGTCTCGCTTTGCTTGGCGTAGCGCTGGCGCTGGTGGTGATCCTTGGCCCGCTGCTGGGCCTGCTGGCGATCGATCGCCAGACGCGCCGCATCTCGCCGCGCGCACAGCTCATCTTGACGATTGGCTCGGCGCTGCCGGGCTTTTTTCTGGGCAGCGTGCTGATCGCGGTGATCCTCTACGGCTCGCGCTATTTCTGGTGGGGGCGCGGCACGGTGCTGCCGATTCAGGGCTTTGGCCTGGATGCGCATCTGATCATCCCGACGATCACACTAGCGGCGCGTCCGGTGCTGTATGTAGCCTATCTTACCGCCGGGCTGCTTGAGCACGAGCTACAGCAGGACTATGTGCGTGTGGCGCTCGGCAAGGGCCTGAGCTGGAGCACGCTGCTGCGCCGTCATGCGCTGCCGAACATCACCGCCCCGGTGGTCGTGGCGATGGGCCAATCGCTGCGCTTCCTGGTGAGCGGCCTGATTCTGGTCGAGGCGCTCTTCGACTGGCGCGGCGTGGGCCGCATGTTTATGCAGACGATCGCGCTCAACAACGGCCTGCGCGCCTCGACGATCTTTCTCAACGCCGAGCTGCTGGCTTTTATTTTTGTACTCTTCGGCGGGTTGCTGCTGGTGGCGGATGTGCTGGCCAGCATCGTCTCGCATCTGGTCGATCCACGGCTCCGACGCGTGGACGAGCGTCCGCTAGCCTGAGCGCTGTTCGATCGCGACGTTTCTTCACCGATGGAGAATTCATGCGCGCAATCTCACGCAACTATTCATTGTATGTCGGCGGTCTGATTAGCGCGATCATGCTAGGGCTGGCGCTCTTCGGCCCGTCGCTTGCGCCGCGCGACCCGATGCAGGGCAGCGGCGTGATCTTTGTCGACGGCGTGGTCTACGGCCCCAATCCGATGCGCGCGCTCGGCCCGTTCATCAGCTCGGAGTATCCGCTGGGCCTCGATAGTGTCGGCCGCGAGATTCTTAGCCGCCTGCTGTGGTCGGTGCGTCCCACACTGCTGCTCTGCGCGGCGATCGCGCTGGCACGGCTGGCGATCGGTGTGTTTTTGGGGCTGCTGGCGGGCTGGTTTGGCGGCCGGCTGGCCTATCTGATCGACGGCCTGATCAGCGTCAGCGTTGCGATCCCGCTGCTCATCGTCGCGATCGCCGTGCTGACGGCGCTGGAGGGCTGGCCGCCGCTAACGGTCTTTGTGCTGGCGCTGACGCTGACCGCCTGGTGCGATACGGCCGCGCTGGTCAAAAGCCGGACGCAGATGGTGCTTCAGCTACCGTTCATCGAGAGCGCCCGTGCGATCGGGCGGCGCTCCGGCGGCCTGCTCTGGCATCATGTGCTGCCGCAGCTCTGGTCGATCATTCCGATGCTGGTCGCCTTCGAGCTGAGCGCGGCGCTGCTGGTCGTGGCCGAGCTGGGCTACCTGGGCTACTTCATCGGCGGCGGCTTCGTGTACCAGGACTCGGTCGGCAACTTCGATGTGCAATATCTTCGCACCGCCGGCTATCCCGAGCTGGGCCAGATGCTGTCGCAGTTCTTCCTTCAGCTCTACCGCACGCCCTGGGCCTCGTTCTTTGCCGGCTCGCTGACGGTGCTGGCGCTGATCGGCTTTACGCTGCTGGGCGAAGGTCTGCGGCGCGGCATGGATGTCACACGCCCGCGCCCGGCCTGGTGGCGGCTCCTGTTTCGGCGTCGCGACCCGCAGCCCAGCGAGCAGCCGATGTTCGCGCCGAGCCGTCGCAACGGGTGATCGGCGCTAGGCTGCGGCAGAGCGTGGGATGTCTGCTATAATGCCGCCTGCCATGTCCACAGAAACGATTCCACCACATGTATCTTAAACGCCTGGAAATCTACGGCTTTAAAACGTTTGCTCAGCGCACGACGTTTGAGTTTCCGCCTGGCGTGACGGCGGTTGTCGGGCCCAACGGCTCCGGCAAATCGAATGTTGCCGACGCCGTGCGCTGGGTGCTGGGCGAGCAGAGCTTCGCCAATCTGCGCTCCAAGCGCACCGAGGATCTGGTCTTTGGCGGTGGCAAGGGCCGCGCGCCGATGGGCTTTGCCGAGGTCTTTCTGACGATCGATAACAGCGATCGTCTCTTGCCGCTGCCCTACGACGAGGTCACGATCGGGCGGCGGGCCTATCGCAGCGGCGAGAACGAGTACAGCATCAACCGGGCGCGTGTGCGGCTGCGCGATGTGATGGATGCTGTCGCGCCGCTGGGCTCTTCCTACACATTGATCAACCAGGGTCTGGTCGACGCGGCGCTGGCGCTTCAGCCCGAGGAGCGGCGCCGGCTCTTCGAGGATGCGGCCGAGATCGGCCCGTACCAGGCCAAGAAGCACGAGGCCGAGCGCCGGCTGCGTGAGACCGAGACCAATCTGGTGCGGCTGAGCGATCTTGTCAGCGAGCTTGAGCCGCAGCTGCGCACGCTCAAGCGTCAGGCCCGCGATGCCGAGGCGGTCGGCGCGGTCGAGGCCGAGCTGCACACGCTGCTCCGGCAGCACTACGCGATCCAGTGGACGCAGACGATCGCACAGCTGCATACGGCCGAGGAGGCCGAGTCGCGTTTGGCTGCCGAGCTGGCCGAGAAACGCGTAGCGCGTGAGGCCGCCGCCGCGACGCTTCAGGAAGATCGCGAGCAGATGCGGGATCGCCGCGCCGCCCTGGAGCAGATCCGCGCCGCACAATCCCAGACCACGCGGCAGGTCGACTCGGTTTCGCGCGAGCTGGCCGTCGCGGAAGAGCGATCCGCCGGGCTGCGCCAGCGCCAGGCCGAGCTGGCGACACGACGCACGCAGCTTGAAACCGCCGCCAACGCAGCCCGCGAGCAGGTACAGCAGCTTACCGCGCAGGCCAGAGAGCTTGAGACGACGATCGACGAGGCGCGTGGCAGCTTGCAGGAGTCCGAGGCCGCGCTCAAGCGCGAGCTGGATGTACGCCACGCTGCTGAGGCCGAGCTATCCGCCCGCCGCGAGGCGCTGGTTAAAGCGACGACCTCGCTGGAGACTGAGCGCGTCAGGCAGCAATCGCTGGCGCGGCGGCTGGCGACGATCGCGGCCGAGAGCACTGAGCTGGACACGACGATCGGGCAGGGTGCGGCGCTCGTGGAGCAGCACAGCGCTGCGGTGACAGCCGCGCAGCAAACGCTTGAGGCGGCTGAGGCGCGTATCACGGCGGCGGCGCAGCATCTGGAGTCGCTGCGGGCTGAGGGCGAGACGCGACGCCGGGAGCGGGAGCAGCTCGACGAGCGGATCACGGCGGCCAGGCGTGCCCACGGCGAGCTTTCGGCGCGCTACGAGGCGCTGAGCCGGCTGGCGCGCTCCTACGAAGGCACGTTTGCGGGTGTGCGCGTAGCTATGCAATGGGCCGAGCGTGAGGGCCGATCCGGCTTTGCGCTGGTCTCGTCGCTGCTGCGCGTGCCTGCCGAGCTGGAAACCGCGATCGAGGTGGCGCTGGGCGCGCGGCTGCAAAACGTGGTCGTGGAGCGCTGGGCGGATGCCGAGGCCGCGATCGCGCAGCTTAAGCGCTCCAACAGTGGCCGCGCAACATTCCTACCGCTGGATACGTTAAAGCCAGGTCGACGGCTGGCAGTGCCGCATCTGAATGGTATTCGTGGCATCGCCGCCGATCTGATCGATGTCGATGCGCAGTACGCGCCGATCGCGGCGTATCTGTTGGGCCGTACGCTGATCGCCGATGATCTGGCGGCGGCGCGACGAGCACTGCCTGAGCTTGAGGGCGGCTGGACGATCGTCACGCTGAGCGGCGAGCAGGTTGCGACCGGCGGCGCTGTGACCGGCGGCGCGGCAACCCGCGAGAGCGGCACGCTCCGTCGTGAGCGCGAGCTGCGCGAGCTGCCCGCTCAGCTCAAAGCGGCGCAGAACGCGGTTGACCAGGTACAGGCCGAGCGTGCGGAGATCGCGCGGCGTATCGAAGAGGTGCAGCAGGAGCTGCGCCAGGCGGAAACAACCTTGCGCGAGGCCCGCGCCGCCCGCGATCAGGCCCAGCGCGGCGTGGAGGAGCGACGGCGCGTGCTGCATCGTGCCGAGGCCGATGTGGCCGCGCTCCATCGCCGGCGATCGGATGTGCAGCGCGAGCATACGACGCTAGAAGAGCAGATCCAGTCGGCGGGGAGCAGCGTTCAGGCGGCGGAGGCAGCATTTGCGCGGGTGCAGGCTGAGACCAATGCTGCCGAGGCCGAGCTAACCGAGCGGCTGGCGGCGACGGGCAATGACGAGGCGGCGCTGCGCGAGCAACGTGGCAGGTTCGCCCAGCTAGAGGCCGATCAGCGCAGCCAGCTAGCCGCGATCCGCACGCAGGAGCAGGCCGCCAGCCGCGCCGATCATGAGCGCGCGGCGTTGGAGCAGCAGGCTCAGCAGCTCACGCAAGAGCTTGAGGTGTTGATCGAAACGATCGCGGCGCTGCTAGCCCGGCAGGCGGATCTGCAAGCTCAGGCCCAGGCCGCGAACGAGCAGGTCGTCGCCGCGCAGTCGGTGGTGCGCGAGGCCGAGCAGCGGCTGGAAACGCTGGAAGCCGGCGAGCGCGATCTCACCGGCGCGACGCTGGCGCTGGAATCGGCGCATGGCACGGCTGCGGTGGAGCTACAGCGCCGCCGCTCCGATCGCGATGCTGTGTGGGAGCGCGCCGCCGAAGATAACATCGACGTCGAGCAGCTGGTGCGGGAGCAGCCCAGCGACGAAGCTGTCGAGCCCGAGGCTATGCTGGCTCAGCGTATCGAGCAGCTGCGCGGCCGGCTGCGGCGAATGGGTCCGGTCAATGCGCTGGCACCTGAAGAATATCGAGCGACTCAGGAGCGCTACAGCTTTTTAACCGAGCAGCTGGCCGATGTGCGCGCGGCGACGGTCTCGCTGCGTGAGGCGATCAGCCAGCTGGATCAGGTGATGCAGCAGCACTTTGAGGCAACCTTTGAGGCGGTCGGACGCGAGTTTAGCCAGAAGTTTACGCAGCTTTTCGGCGGCGGCACGGCGCGGCTCTCGCTGCTGCGCTCCGAGGACGGCTCCGAGGGTGTGCAGGGCATCGAGATTCTGGCTCAGCCGCCGGGCAAGCGTCCGCTCAACCTTCAGCTGCTGTCGGGCGGCGAGCGAGCGCTGACGGCAGCCGCGCTGCTCTTCGCGATCCTGACCGTCAACCCGAGTCCGTTTTGTATTCTGGACGAGGTCGACGCGGCGCTCGACGAGGCCAATGTTGTGCGCTTTCGCGAGGCGCTGCTGGAGCTGGCGCAGCAGACCCAGTTTATTCTGGTGACGCATAACCGTGGCACGGTTGAAGCAGCTGACACATTGTATGGCATAACCATGTCCGAAGATGGCGGCTCGCGGGTGCTCTCGCTGCGGCTGGAAGAAGTGGACGAGGACGGATCGCTGGCGCTGACAGGCTAGCCTGCGGCGACAAAATAACTAGGCGACTCAGGACGATGTGCTTCTGGACGCTGTGGTATGATCCGGTCGGGCAGAAGAGATTGGAGATTGGCTGGGCCGCGCTTGCGGCTCGCGATCAGGAGGCGAACACTCTATGGCGTGGCTACAACGCCATTGGCGACTACTTCTTGGCCTTGTTTTCATTGGCGCGCTCTTTGGTATTGTTGTCACGCAGCGAGGAGAGCTGATCGAGGTCGGACGAATCCTCGGCATGGCGCATCCTGGTTGGCTGGCGGCTGCGCTGCTGGTACAAAGCCTGGTCTATCTCTGCTTTGCGGCGGTCTACTGGCGCAGCCTGCATCTGCTGGGCTATCACGTACGTCTGCTCTCGCTGTATGGCGTAGCCTTTGTGGCGATCTTTCTCGGCCGAGTCTTTCCGGCGGGCGGCACCAGCACTTTTGCCTTTCTGCTCTACCAGCTGCGTCGGCGCGGCATTCCCGATGGCACCGGCGCGGTCGCGGTCACGCTCGATGGCCTGTCGTATTTGATCGGCTTCTTTATTCTGCTCTCCAGCGGCTTCATCTATCTTTTCACCCATGGCGATCTCAAAGTCAATCAGGTGCTGATCGTCGCATTGCTTTCGATGGTGATCCTGGCGCTGGGCATGTATGTCTGGGGGCTGTCTCGCGATCGAGCGCTGCTGACGCGGCGGGCGCTGAGCATCAAAAACTGGCTGGCGCGTGTGCTGCGCCGCAGCTGGGGCGATACGCAGGTGCTCTCGTTTATCGCCGAGCTGTACGAGGGCGGCGCGCTGATCAGCCGGGATCGCTTCGGCTTTGTGCAGCTGGTCGGCCTGCATGTCACGGCGCTGCTCTTCGACTGCATCACGCTGCTGATGCTCTTCTGGGCCGTTGGCGAGTGGCCGCAGTTCTCGGTGGTGCTGCTGGGCTATAGCCTGGCCTACTTCCTCAGCACGATCTCGTCGCTGCCCGGCGGCGGCGGCTCGTTTGAGCTGACGATGACCGCGACTATGGCCACGCTCGGCATCGATCACGCGCTGGCGCTCTCGGTGACGCTGCTCTACCGTCTGCTGGCCTTCTGGCTGCCGCTCTTTATCTCGGCGGTGATCTACCGGCGCGTGCATTATCATAACGAGGACCCGCCCAAACGCCGTGAGATTGTGCCGGTTACGCTGCGCGACTAGTAGCGCAAGTCCGCTGAAGTCTGCCCACGGGCAGCCGTGGCATACTACGGCTACCTACAGCGGTGGGTAGATGAATCGACCTCGTAGGGGCGTGATTTATCACGCCCAGGACGCGCGGTGGGCGTGTCCCTACCACATGTGAGGTTCGATATTTCTGCTCGGTGCTGTAATGATCGAAATTCCGTAGAGGTGAGCTATGACAGGTTCCACTTCGGTCCAGCCAGTCACGCTTGAAGGTCAGGTCGTCCGGCTTGAGCCGCTGACGCTGGCGCATCTCGACCAGCTGTGTGAGGTCGCGCTGGACGAAGATCTATGGCGCTGGACGACGACTCAGGTGCGCACCCGCGACGAGCTGCGCGAGTACATCGAGGCGGCGTTGCAAAGCCAGCAGCAGGGCACGGCGCTGCCCTTCGCGACGATCGAGCGCGCCAGTGGACGAGCGATCGGCAGCACGCGCTACGGCAACATCGAGATGCGCGATCGGCGTGTCGAGATCGGCTGGACCTGGGTCGGGCGGCCCTGGCAGCGGACGGCGGTCAATACCGAGGCCAAGTATTTGATGCTGCGCCACGCCTTCGAAACACTGGGCTGCATCCGAGTCGAGCTGAAAACCGATGCCCTCAACGAGCGCTCACGGCGGGCGATCCTGCGCATCGGAGCCAGGGAAGAGGGCATCCTGCGTCAGCATATGATCACCGCCAGCGGACGGCTGCGCGACACCGTGTATTTCAGCGTGCTCGATCGCGAGTGGCCGGAAGTCAAGGCCGCGCTGGAGGCCAGGATTCAAGGATTGTAGCGCGCGGCCCAACAGCTTGCTCCGCCGAACTCAGCCCTGCTGGATGATCTCGGCCAGCGTATCGCGCAGCAGCAGCAGCTCTTCTTCAGTGTTGTAAAAGCCCGTGCTGACGCGCAGCACATAGCCGCCGGCGACCGGAATCGTCCGCAGAATAATGTTGTGTGAGCGCAGCGTGCCGGCGATCGTCGTCGGGTCGAGCCCGTCGATGGTGAACGCGACCAGCCCCGCATGTTCGCTGGTGGTCAGGATCGTCGTGCCGGGCAGCTCAGCCAGCAGCTCGCGCGCCCGATCCGCCAGCATCTGGATGCGATCGAAAGCCCACTCCCAGCCGACGGTTGTCTCCAGCCAGTTGAGGCTGGCCAGCATCGCCGCTGTGCCTGGGCGGAAGATTGAGCTGGTTTCGTAGCGCCGCGCGCTGCGGTCATACAGAAAATCGCCGCTCAAGGTGTAGCTTTCGGAATCACGCAGCGAGAAGACGCCGACAAAGGTTGGCCGCAGCAGGCTCATCCTGTCCCGCCGCACATACAGCGCGCCGACGCCTTCCGGGCCACAAAGCCACTTCTGGCCGGGAATCGCGTAAAAGTCCACGCCCGACGCGTGCAGATCCAGCGGCACCGCGCCCACCGACTGCGCCCCATCGACCAGCACCAGCACGCCGCGCCGGTGCGCCAGCGCCACGATCTCATCCAGCGGCAGCAGCGCTCCGCTGCTCCAGCTCACATGCGACACGCTCAGCAGCCGAGTGCGCGGCGTGATCGCCTCGTCCAGCGCCGCCAGCACTGCCGCCCGGTCGTTGCCCAGGCCCAGATCGGCCACGCGCATATCCACGCCAAAGCGCTGCGCCACCGCGTATGCCGGCAGCAGTCCGCCCTCATGCTCAAGGCTGGTTGTCAATAGCTCGTCGCCGGGCTGCCAGTTCAAGCCCCAGCTCACGATATTCATCCCGTCCGTGGTATGGTGCGTCAGCGCGATCTCGTCGGCGTCGGCATGGACGAGCCGCGCAAAGGCCGCCCGCAGCCCGTCGAGCGTTTGGATCACGCGCTCAAAGCCCAGAATGTCGCCGCGCCCATGCTCGAAATTATGCTGCGCCTCGTCGAGCAGCGCCTGCTGGGCGACCTTGGGGAAAGGTCCGGCGGTGCCGGTGTTGAGATACGCCGTAGCTGTGACCGCGCCGAGGTCGGCCCGGATTCGGCTCAGATGATCATGGTTCATGGATGGCTCCTGGAAGACTTAGCCGTCATTATAGCGTAGCGCGGCTACATGCTTGGATCTGTAAAGGAGCGCTCGGACACGCAAAAGCTCCCGCAGTCTGCGGGAGCTTGCGTGCTGGGATGGTGGATGCGCTAGTGTCCGAGACGCTGAGCCGCCAGCTTGCGCAGCTCTGCCGTTCCCAGCGGTGCCGCCAGGGTGCTCAGCACGCCGCCGTTGCGAATCTCGGCCAGACCTGTCATCGCCGGGCGCTCGATCGCGTTGGCGGGCGGGCCGACGACAATGCTTGGATCATCGTAGTCGTAGAGGCGCTGCACTGTTTCCAGCTTCAGCTGGCCCAGCTCCTCGTCGGTGAGAAAGATCGAGACCTGATTCTGGTACAGGTAGTTGATCTGCTGGCCGATGAAGAAGTCGAGCGCGATGTGATCTGTCGAGCCGTCGTCGGCGCCGATCCAGATCTGATACTGGTTGGTCGGCGTGCCGGCGATGGTCTTGGTGCCGATGCTGCTGATCGGCGCATTCGATACATCAGCCTCGGGCAACGATGTAGGATCATCGACCGGCAGATCGAGCTCGCTCTCGACGTACCACTGGGTACTGGCATCCTCGCGGCTGTAGATTCTGCCGTCATAGTACACGATCTCAATCGTAGACTCGGGCAGCCCAGGCATCGGCACGGTGCGCAGCACGAAATGCGCGCGGCTCGGCCCGGTGATTTCGCCCTTGCCGACGATGAACGGCATGTCGTTGAGAGCAAGTGCAAGGTCAAAGCGCGCGCTCATCGCTGATCTGATTTCCGGGAGCTCATCAACGCGATCGGCGGCTGCCGCTGGCAACGCGATTGCCAGCAGGAGGAAGGCCAAGATGATGAATCGAACATGTTTAACCATGAGACGATCCCTTCCTTCTACAAAGACAAATGATCCACCATCACTTGTCGGGTAGCGGCTATTCTAGCACAGAAATGCTCAGGCCCAGCCAGGATTTACTGCTTGTTTAAGATACAATCGAGATTATGATGCTTGACGATATGTGTAGCGCACTTTTTTTTTACTTCATCTACTTGGGAATTACTTTTGAGCTGACGCGATTAAAGCTGTCACAGTGGGCTATTCTTCGCCGCCGTTATATAGATTGTTGATTATTGATGGGGTTTGTAATTAACATAATCCGCAGATTTCGTAATCTTGCGCGATCGGACGCTTGCGTATAAGCTACGCCCGAGTGTAAGGAGTATGTGTGTACCGTCGCGCAATCTACCCGTTATTACAGCGCTTTGACGCCGAGCAAACCCACGAGGCCGTGCTGCGGCTCCTGGCTGTGGTCGAGCGTGTGCCACAGCTGCACGGCCTGCTGCGGCGGCTGGCGGCCTTCGACGATCCGCGTCTTGGCGTCGATCTGTGGGGCTTACATTTTGCCAATCCGCTGGGCATTGCGGCGGGATTAGATAAAAACGCGGTTGCCGTGCGAACCTGGGGCACGCTCGGTTTTGGACATGTCGAAGTCGGCACGGTTACGCCGCTGCCACAGCCGGGCAATCCGCGCCCACGCGTCTTTCGGCTGCCCGCCGACCGCGCGCTGATCAATCGGATGGGCTTTCCCGGCCAGGGAGCGGCCGTCATTGGCCGCCGCCTGCTTCAATCCAAAGGTCGCCGCCCGATCGTCGGAGTCAATATCGGAGCCAACAAAGCCAGCGTCGAGGCGGGCCGTGCGGTCGAAGATTACACGGCGGCGCTCACGCAGCTCTACACCTACGCCGACTACCTGACGATCAATATCAGCTCACCCAACACGGCGCGGCTGCGCGAGCTACAAGGCCGCGACGCGCTGGAGGCGCTGGTGCGACAGGTGGCAGCGCAGCGGGATCAGATGGCGCTACGCAAGCCGCTGCTGATCAAGATCGCGCCGGATCTCACGCCCGCCGACCTCGACGACATCAGCGCGGTCTGTGTGGCCAGCGGCGTCGACGGCATTATCGCCACCAACACCACGATCGAGCGGCCGGGCTCGCTGCGGGAGGCGCTCAAAGAACAAACCGGCGGCTTGAGCGGCGCGCCGCTCCGGGATCGCTCCACTGACATTATTCGCTATCTCTACGCCAGCACGCAGGGCAAGCTGCCGATCATTGGCGTGGGCGGCGTGTTCAGCGCGGCGGATGTGTTCGCGAAGCTCGCGGCGGGAGCGTCGCTGGCGCAGGTATACACCGGCTTTGTCTACGAGGGGCCGCTGCTGGCCCGGCGCATCAACCACGATCTGCTGCGGCTGCTGCGTCAGCACGGCTTCGAGTCGATTGGTCAGGTGACAGGCAGCAGCGCCGCGCCGGCGAGCTAAGCGTCGACAGCCGACTCATGGATCGCATTCTGCAAGCGAAGATCAGGTAATGTCGTCCTGCTTTTCAGAGCAATCGCGACGCTGTACAATAGTCGTCAGGCGTAGATCGATGGTGCGCCGGCATCAAATTGCTCACTCGGGCAGCCGCGATCGACGCATGGAGCCGCGACTCAAGAGGGATTGGCTGGCGATTTTGTAAAAAAAGAGTTAGCACTGCGCTGCATTTTACGCTACAATACAAAGCGCAGGAACAGGATCTTATATTCTCAGGCTATACATAGCGGCTCATATACGGGATAATGAGCCGCAGCGGGCTGCTCCCGTTCCGTGAACCTACAACCTGTAGTGAAAGGAAAAAAGGATGGACGTGATCGACAATGAGGTCACCACGCCGGCGTATACCGAAGAGGATCACGAAACCTGGCACAAGCTCTGCGTTCGGCAGATGGAGCTTGTCCGAGATGTGGCCTGTCGGGAGTTCCACGAAGGGCTGCCTCAGCTGGCGCTTGACTTCAACCGCTTACCTGATCAAAAAGTGATGGAAAAGCGTATCCATAGTTTTACCGGCTGGAAGCTGGCCGATGCGCAGAACGAGTATCTTGGCCCGACGGAGTGGTTCGAGCATATTGCCGCGTGCCGCTTCCCGGTGACCAACTACATTCGCAAGCCGCACGAGCTTGAGTTTACGCCACTGCCGGATCTGTTCCACGAGTACTTTGGACATCTGGCGTTCTTTACGCTGCCGGAGTTTGCCGATATTGCCCGGCGCTACGGTGAGGTCTATCTCAAGGCCAAAACCGAAGAGCAGCAGCTGGCGATCGCGCGGCTGTGGTGGTTTACGATCGAGTTCGGCTTTGTGCGCGAAAACGGCGAGCTGAAGGTGATCGGCGCTGGTCTGCTCTCGTCGCCGGGCGAGCTGCTGCACGCACTGCGGCCTGAGGTTCCCAAGAGCCCGGTCGATGTCAACCGCATCGCCAGGACGCCCTCGGCAGCCTACAGCTACCACGACGAGTACTTCATCCTCGACTCGCTTCAGCACTGGCGTGACGCGATCGACGAGTATGCGCGTCAGGAAGGCCTGGAGTAAACACGCCGGCTCAACACACGCAAGCCCTCGCAACTTGGTTGCGAGGGCTTTTGTTGCTCGGAAGTTGACCTGTCTTAAAAATAATGGCTAAGGATATCGTTGGGCTCGGCTGGGAGCGCTTCCATGCGAGGATTAAGCACCTGATACCAGCGTGGTCCCAGGATCTCGGGCGGCAGTCCTAGCCGCGTGTTGCCGTGCAGATAAAGCTGCTCCAGCGAGCGCAGGGTTTTGAGCGCAACAGGCAGCGAGGTGAGCTGGTTGCGATCCAGGATCAGCTCCTGAAGCCGCGCCAGATGTCCGATCGACTCGGGGAGCGCAGTCAGGCGGTTGGCGGCGAGGTCGAGATGCTCCAGCCGCGCCAGGCTGCCGATCGAGTCCGGGATCGCCGCAAGCTGATTTCCGGCGAGGTCGAGATGCTCCAGCCGCGCCAGGCTGCCGATCGAGCGTGGCAGCGCGCTCAGGCGATTGCCCGCCAGGTTGAGTGAGCGCAGCCGAGTCAGCCGGCTGATCGAATCAGGCAGTGAGGTCAGACGATTGTTGGCGAGATCCAGATGCTCAAGCTGGGCCAGCTGGCCGATCGCATCAGGCAGGCTGGCGAGGCGGTTACCGGCGAGATTGAGTGTCCTCAGCTGCGGCAGTCGCCAGATCGAATCTGGGAGTGTCACCAGACTCATATGCGACAAATCCAACTCCATCGCAGTGCCTCCATGAATGCAAACTGAGGCGGCGGGAACCTCGCATTGGTGCTTCAAGAATACGTCTTCCCCAAAGCTAATACAATGAGCTTGAACTGATACGGATTCGGCGACAGCGCTGCGCTGCTACACCACCGAAAGCCGGAAAGCGCTTTCCTGGAAAGGCCCTCATACAGGGTAGCGATATTCGCGAGATATTGAAGATGAGACGATACCAGGCTGATGCTCCACGAGCCATTGTTTATGGCGCAGGGCGAGTTGACTGGTCGTGACGCTCAGGTCGATCGTATCGTCGAGCTTGGTGCTACAACATGGAGCAGCGAGAGGCGGAATAGAAACTCACAGCCATCGGCATGGAGGCGCGAGTCGTGAACGCGCTGGCTGGTTGTCGACAGAGTGTGGTAGAAACACTCGTCGATCATTGGCGCTAGTGTATGTGGTTTGGGGTTGCTTGTCAAGACGGAGAACCTAGAACCTAGAACCAAGAACCTAACGGAGAACCAAGAACAAACGAACAAACGACAGAACCGAAAAGCCCCTCGCCTGCCGCAACCGACGGGTACCCTCTGGGTGCAGCCCGCCGAGGTTCGGAGAAGGAGCGGCCAGCCGGGCGGGGTGAGGGCCTCGAAAAGAGCTGAGGAATTGAGGAAAACGCTTTCCAATGCAAGTAGATTCATAGTCCGTAGGGGCGTGATGTATCACGCCCTGCACGTGATATTGAGGTAAACGCTTTCTTGTTTTGGTGAACTTGTCGATCGCTTTCGCCTTGCTCTGCTTCTTACGCGGTTCGGGCGACCTCCAGGGGTGCGCTGCCGACGGTGTACGCCAGCGGCAGACGCAGGGTGACCGTCGTACCCTTACCGTACTCGCTGGTGAGCGCAACCTGCCCGCCATGGCTCTCGACGATGCTTTGGACGATCGCCAGGCCCAGCCCAAAGCCGCCGCCGGCCCGTGTGCGCGCCTGATCGATGCGATAAAAGCGATCCCAGACGTGCGGCACATCTTCGGCGGGAATGCCGACGCCGGTATCCGCGATCGTCACAATAGCGCTATCTGCTTCTGTGCCGACCGTAACCGCGATCGTGCCGCCTTCGGGCGTGTACTTGCGCGCATTTTCGAGCACGTTCAGCAGCACTTGCCGCAGCCGGTCGCCGTCGCCGCTGACGAGAGCGCCTGCCGTCCCCTGGATCTGCCAGTGATGCCCGGTTGCCAGATCACGAAACTGATCGACAACATCGTGAGCCAGACCGCTCAGATCAACATCGGCGCGATGGAGCGCCGGGCGGCTATCCAGCCGTGAAAGTGTCAGCAGATCATCGACCAGCCGGCCCATCCGCTCAAGCTCACTATTCATGCGCTGTAAGGCGCGGCGCTGCTTACCGGGATCGGAGGCGGCTCCCAGCAGCATCAGCTCGACATTGCCGCTCACGGCTGTCAGCGGCGTGCGCAGCTCATGCGCGGCGTCGGCAATAAAGCGGCGCTGGGCGGCGAAGGAGCGCTGGATCTGTCCGACCATCTGATCGAACGTGGCGCCCAGCACGCCGATCTCGTTACGGCTGCGCAGATCCGTGCGAACGGTCAGATCGCCGTGTCCGACGCGCTGGCTGGCAAGGACGACCCGCTGCAACGGATTCAGGATTGTGCGGGTAGCCCAGAGGCTCAGGATCAGCGATGTGAAGCCGACGATCAGCGTGCCCAGGACCAGCGCCGCGCCCAGCCAGCGCAGCAGCGCTAGCGATTGTCGCAGCGGCGTGGCGAGCTGCATCATGCCTACCAGATTCTGACCTTCGTAGATCGGCACGAGGACCGCCAGATCCTGCTCATTCCCATCATGGGCAGTGAAGCGAATCTCGTCATCGCCGCGATACGCGCGCTCGATCGCGCCCTGGTTGGGCAGCGGCGGTATCGGCGGCGCAGGCGGCCTGCTTGCCTGATGGATCGGGCCGAACGGAAAGCGATTGCGGCCTCGCTCAGGCGTTCCCTCAAGTACGACGGTGCCGTCCGCATCATAAAGCACCACGCTGGTCTCGGGCGTCGTCAGTACCTCGACGATGCCTTGTAGCTCACTGCGGCGTACCTCGCTCATCGGCGCGGTAGGCAGGCGCTCCCAGGGCCAGCCCACGTTGGTTACGGGCGCTGTCGCGCTATCGCCCAGCAGCACCTCCGCGCGGGCTCGCAGCTGCTCAGCCGTCTGATCCAGAATGAACGAGCGAACCGCAATAAACAGCACGGCGCTGAACATGGCAAGCAGAAACATCATGATCAGCATGACCGCGAACGAGAGTTGCACGCGCAACGATCGATTAGCCCAGCGCTGGCACATGATTAGCCTCGAATGGTATAGCCGACGCCGCGAACTGTCTGGATGCGCTGTCGATCGCGATCGCCGATTTTGTCGCGCAGCGCCGAGATATGCACCTCGACGACGTTGGTGTCGCCGACATACTCGTAGCCCCAGACGCGGTTGAGCAGGGTTTCTTTCGTCATGACGCGGTTAGGATGCGCCATCAGCGCCTCCAGCAGCTCGAACTCACGCGGCGTGAGATAGACCGGCGTGTCGGCGACATGCACCTGGCGCGCGTCGCGATCGAGCCGTAGATCGCCGCTCTGCAAGATGTGCGGCAGCGCGATCCGCCGCCGGCGCAGCACCGCGCGAACACGCGCCAGCAGCTCCTTGAACTTGAACGGCT
>DASWTW010000416.1:0-11865 GCA_036401895.1 Herpetosiphonaceae bacterium
GGAGTCATGGTACTTCCTTGTTCTTTGTTCGTTTGTTCTTTGTTCGTTTGTTCCCTAGGTTCTAGGTTCTGGGTTCTAGGTTCTTCAACGACGTACGCCACCAGCCTGGGCACGCCGGGCGTATCCTCGCGGCGCAGCACGACGGCGGTGGCGACGGCGGGATGGCGGCGCAGCACGGCTTGGATCTCGCCCAGCTCGATGCGGAAGCCGCGCAGCTTGACCTGCCGATCGGTCCGGCCGCCGAACTCCAGCTGCCCATCGGCGCGTACCCGCGCTCGGTCGTCGGTGCGGTACAGGCGGGAGCCTGGACGGTGGGCGAAGGGATGCGGCACAAACGCGGCTGCTGTGAGTTCGGGACGCTGGAGGTAGCCCCGTGCCAGCCCCGCGCCGCCCAGGTACAGCTCGCCCCACACGCCGATCGGAGCCAGATGCAGATGCGCATCCAGCACATAGGTCTCGGTCTGCCCAATCGGACGGCCGATCGGCACCGGACCTGAGCCGGGCTCAACCTTCGTTGCGGTCGACCAGATCGTGGTTTCAGTGGGGCCGTACACATTCCAGAGCTGCCTGCCGCGCGCGCACAGCTGGTTGGCCAGATCGCGTGGCAGCGCCTCGCCGCCGCACAGCAGCGTCAGCGTGGAGTCGCCCTGCCAGCCTGCATCGATCAGCAGCTGCCAGGTGGCGGGCGTGGCCTGCATCACCGTCGCGCCCGATGTTGCCAGCCGCTCAAGCAGATGTGGCCCATCGCCGGCCATCGCGCCATCGACAAGGACGAGTCGCATTCCCAGCATCAGCGGCAGGAAGATTTCCAGCGCGGCGATGTCGAACGCGATCGTGGTCACGGCCAGCAGCGTATCGTCGGCGGTGAGACCAATCTGCTGACCAAGATTGTGGAGCAGATGCACCAGCGAGCGATGCTGAATCTGGACGCCTTTGGGCGTGCCGGTGGAGCCGGAGGTGGCGATGACATAGGCGAGCTGATCGAGATCGACGGTGGGCAGCGGGCGTGACGCGACAGCAGGCAGCGGCTGATCGAGATCGAGCAGGGGAATCGCGCGATCCGGCAGCTGCTCGGCGATCGCAGTGGTGCTGACGATCAAGCGGGGCCGGACGTCGGCGAGGATGGCGGCGAGACGAGCGGGCGGATGGGCGGGATCGAGTGGAAGATAGACGGCGCCGGCTTTGAGCACGGCCAGCAGCGCGACGACCAGATCGAGCGCGCGCGGCAGACACAGCGCCACCAGCGCCTCTGGCCCGATGCCCTGCGCCAGAAGCACCTGCGCCAGTTGCGTGGCGCGCCGGTCAAGCTCTCGGTAGCGCAGCTCGTCTGTGCCACAGACCACCGCGATCGCCTCGGGTGTGCGCGCCGCCTGCTGCGCGATCAGCTCATGGATGCAGCGATCCGCTCGATCCTGCTCGTTCAGGGCGGGCGGCGATGGTTTGGAAAATTCGCTAGATGTTGTCATGCTCTATCTCTATCTTGCGTTTGCAAACGGCGCGCTCTCAGCGATGGCACCGGACTATTCAACCTGTGGCACAAGCTCTAGCAGTCCAAGCTGATCGCTCACAACTGCCTCACGATCGAAGCGCATGGGGCGGTAGCGCACGGCCTGCCAGTCGGCCAGATAATCGTCGTAGTGCGTCGATAACACATGGCCGGACTGGCCCAGCGGCTGGATGAAGCGACCGCTGCCGGTGCCGGCCAGATCGATGATCTGGCGGTAGCTCGGCACTGAGCTTTGATCGAACGCCGCGCTGAGATCGTACGGCCCGACGTTGACGCTGGTCCAGTCCCCGCCATTCGGGATCGAGCGGCTGAAGATGCGATCGACGACCGGCACACCGCCAAAGGTCTGGTGCGGAAACACCGCCCGATGCAGCCGGTCCCAGCGCCAGCGATTGGGATTGCTGCCCAGCGTCTGGCTCAGCTCGGCCAGTGCGGCGCGAAACGTCTCGCCCGCAATATCGGCGCAGTTTTCGGCGGTCTCGGTTTTGACATTGTCGCACCACGGATTTTCCCGATCTGCCAGCGTCCGCGCCACAAACTCGCCGACATAGCCTTCGATATGTGTCTGGTAGCGCCCTGCCGTCCGATCGCCCAGCTCATCGGCGACGAGCGCCTCCGGCAGCCGGCGAAACCAGGCCGCAAAGACTGTGGCGGCCACGCTATCGCCACGGGTATCGCCATCCCATATATACAGCTCGGCGATCGCCTGGTGCTCCTGATCGGTCTGCGGTGTGACCAGCTTCAGCAATTGTGGCACAAGCTGCCGGGCCAGCGGTGAGACGGTATCCGCCTGGATTGCCGCGAAATCGTCGGGGCTGAGCTTGTCCTTCGCTTGCAACAGATCCGTGATGCGCTGAGCGCGGTAGGGCCGGTACCAGTTGCGGCCCAGGAAGTACGGATAGGCGCTGTCCGCCGGCCGGTTGTTGGCGCTGACGATGATCTGCTCCGGCGGATTGTAAAGCTGCGGCAGCTCCTCGAAGGGCACGTAGCCGGTCCACTCGTTGCTTCCCGACCAGCCCTCGGCGGGCAGCGAGGTGTTGTCGCCGGCGCGGATCGGCATGCGTCCAGGCGCGTAGTAGCCGATGTTGCCCGCGACATCCGCGTAGACAAAGTTTTGCACCGGCGCAATGTATTTGCTTAGCGCGGCCGTGAACTGCTCCCAGTTTTGGGCCTGGTTGATGCCTAGAAACGCCTCAAGCGTCGTATCCGCCGGGTCGAGTCCGGTCCACTGAAGCGCCAGCGGCTCAAGCGGCGGCAGCGACGCGGCGGCGGTGCCCACGGCGTTGGCGTTGATCGCGTCCGACATCAGCGGGCCGTGGCGCGACACGCGCACGGTCTCCACCAGATCTGCCTGGCCCTTGACTCGCAGCGTCTCGGTGTAGACTTCCATCGGCTCCATCTGGCCCTGGAACTCGGCCAGTTTGCCCCCGGCGTCGAGCCGCTCACGAAAGAAGTCGGCCACGTCGGGATTGGTATTCGTCACGCCCCAGGCGATCGAGCGGTTGCGACCGATCACCACGGCGGGCAGGCCCGGCAGGGTCGCGCCGATCACGTCAAGATCGCCGGCCGAAAGATGCGCCAGGTACCAGGTCGCGGGCGTGCTGCTTTGCAGGTGCGGATCGTTGGCCAGCAGCGGCGCGCCGGTGGTACTCTTGCCTGCGGCGACGACCCAGTTATTCGAGCCGATGGCGGGCTGGCTCCGGCCGATCGATCGCAGCCAGGGCCGCAGCTCCGCCTCCAGGTCCAGGATCGCCTCGTAGGTGCGGTGGTCGATCGCCGCGCGCTCGTCGCCGGATGTGTAGCCGTCCAGCCAGCGCCGCGCCTGGCTCGTCTGCCTGCCCGCGCTCGACGCGGCGACGATGCTGAGCCCGTCCTCGGCGTACTCCGGGATCAGCTCCTGCGCGCGCTCTACGCCGACAGCCTCGACTACGCTGGTACGAAATAGCTCGTCGTCAGCGCCGACGCCGCCCAGATCCCAGGCCAGCATCTTGGCCCAGACCAGCACATCCGGCCCACTCCACGGCTCCGGCGTGATGCCGAAGATCGTGAACTCGGGCGGCAGGCGGCTGCCGCTGTGGCCGGCGATAAAGGCGTTGATGCCGGCGGCGTAGGCTGTCACGATCGCCGTGGTCTCGGGCTGCTGCACCTCCCAGGAGCGCTGCGCCGCGCGATACACGCCCAGCGTGCGCATCAGCCGGTCGGCGCGAATTGTGGGCGCGCCCAACACTTCCGAAAGACGGCCCTGGCCGACGCGGCGCTGAAACTCCATCTGCCACAGCCGATCCTGGGCGTGGACGTAGCCGAGGCCGAAGAATGCGTCGGGCTGGTTCTGCGCGTAGATGTGCGGCACGGCGTCACGATCCCGGCGAATCTCGACCGGCGCGCTAATGCCCGCTACCGTCGCGGTGCCGTCATAGGCCGGCAGCGAGCGCCGGGTGTAGCCGTAGCCGCCGACGCCGGCTGCCAGGATAGCGATCACCAGCAGCAGCACAAGCCAGCGGAGTATGCGTAATGCTCGTTTCATGCGGAAGTCTTCCTCATCTGCGGAAGTGTTTGATCGATGGTGCTAGCTGGCCTGCACTGCCAGGAGCGCGCGCAGCCGCTCAGCGACGACCTCGGGCTCGGAAATGATCATGCTGTAATGGTCGCCGGGCACGCGCTGCACGTCGATGCCGCCAGCCGCCAGCTGCTGCCACTCAGTCGCGCTATCGCCCAGCTCGGCGATCGACGCCTCCGACTGGAAGAGCGTGATCGGGCCGGCGTATGGCTGTGGAACGTAGCGCTGTGCCGCGCGCAGATTGGCCCGAAATACGTTGAGATAGCGCCGGATGTGTTCCAGGCCAACCGTGGGCGGAACGACGCTCTGCTGCCGCGCCTGGTCCAGCACGTAGCTCAGCTGCTGCTCTGGTGCCAGATCGCGCAGCTCCTCGTAGGCGATGACCAGCGCTTTACCGAAGACGCGGCTCAGATCGGAGGCCAGGCCGATCATCTCGCTGGTATGGTCGAGCACCGGCTCGTCGAGCAGCGGCAGATAGCTGTCGAGCAGCGCCAGGAGCGCTACGGTCTCGCCTTGCCGCCAGAGCTGCTGCGCGATCTCGAAGGCCACAATCCCGCCAAACGACCAGCCGCCGAGCAGATACGGGCCGCGTGGCTGGATCGAGCGCAGCGCCGCGAGATAGGCCGTCGCCATCTCCTCGATCGTGGTGTGCGGCGCCAGGCCGTCCTCCAGGCCGCGCGCCTGAAGCGCGTACATCGGTCGATCGAGCTGCCGCGCCAGGCAGAGGTAGCACAGGCCGTGTCCACCGATCGGATGCACGCAGAAAAACGGTCGCTGCGTGCCCTGACGCAGTGCGATGATCGGCGACCAGGCTTGCGCGGCGTTGGCCTGGCGCAGGAGTGCCGCCTGCTGCTCGATCGTCGGCGACTGAAACAGCGTGGTGATCGTCAGCGTGCGCCCAAAGCGCTGCTGAATCTGCGCGATCAGCCGGACCGCCAGCAGCGAGTGGCCGCCGATCTCGAAGAAGCTGTCGGTGACGCCGATCGGACGCGTGGTGAGCAACTGCTCCCAGATACGCAGCAGATCCAGCTCCACGGTGTCGCGCGGCAAGATCGCCGCGACCGGCGCGAGGGCGAGAGCCGGGTCCGGCACCGGCAGCGCCTTGCGATCGAGCTTGCCGCTGGTCGTTCGCGGCAGGGCGTCGAGCGTCACAAATGCGGCCGGCAGCATATAGTCGGGCAGGTGTGAGCCGAGATGCTGACGCAACTCGGCAGAACCTAGAACCGGGTGCCCTCCGGGCGTCCTAGAACCTATTTCTGAAGCCCCTAGGTTCTGGGTTCTGGGTTCTAGGTTCTTCTCAACCACGTACGCCACCAGCTGCGGATCGCTGCCCGCCGTCGCTTGCAGCACGACCGCCGCCTCGCGAATCGCGGGATGCAGCCGCAGCGCCGCCTCGATCTCGCCTAGCTCGATGCGAAAGCCGCGCAGCTTGACCTGCTCGTCGCGGCGGCCGATGAATTCGAGCTGTCCATCGCTCCACCAGCGCCCGAGATCGCCGGTGCGGTAGAGCCGAGCACCAGAAGTTGTGCCGAGCGGATCGGGCACGAACTGAGTGGCGGTCAGATCCGGCCGGTCGACATAGCCGCGCGCCACGCACACCCCGCCGATGTAGATCTCGCCGATCACGCCGGCGGGCACGGGCTGCATGGCCGCATCCAGCACAAACACCTGCGTGTTGGGCAAAGGCCGACCGAGGCGCACGCGTCCGGCGTGGATCGGCTCGTCGGTGACTGTCACGCAGACTGTGGTCTCGGTCGGGCCGTAGATGTTGATCACGCGGCGGCGCTCGGTCTCCCAGGAGCGTATCAGGCTTAGCGGGGTGGACTCGCCGCCGACGACCAGCGTGCGCAGCGCTGGAAGCTCGGCCGGTGGCAGGGCCGCCAGCGCGGTCGGCACCAGAAATACATGGCTGATCGCGGCCTGCGCCAGCAGATGCAGCAGCGTCGGGCCGGTGAGCAGCGAGTCTTGATCCGACTGGACGATCGTCGCGCCTGCCAGCAGCGCCGGCCAGATGTCGGCGATCGCGGCGTCGAAGCTGAGCGCCGACCATTGAAGCACGCGGCTGCGCGCGTCCAGGCCATAGCGCGGAATCAGCGCCAGCACCAGGCTCGTCAGCCCGCGATGCGGCAGCAGCGCGCCCTTGGGCGTGCCGGTCGAGCCCGACGTGTAGATCACATATGCCAGATGATCGAGCGTGGCGCTGCTCGGCAGGGGCTCGGGCGGCGTGGCGGGCGGCGTCCAGGTGTCGAGGCGCAGCGTGGACGGCGCGTCCGCCGGTAGACGCTGCATGTGCGCTCGCTGCGTCAGCACCAGTCGCGTGCCGGTCTCGGCAAAGATCGCGGCCTGGCGCTGAGAGGGCGTGCCTGGATCGATCAGCACGACGGCGCCGCCGGCTTTGAAGACCGCCAGGATCGCTACAATGTCGAGTGGCTCACGATCCATCAGCAGCGCCACACAGACCTCGGGCCGCACGCCCTGCGCTTGCAGCAGATGGGCCAGATGTGTCGCCTGGTGATCGAGCTGGGCGTAGGTGAGCGTGGCGCCCGGTCCGGTCACGGCGATCGCGTCCGGCGTGCGGGCGGCCTGCGCGGCAAACAGATCCTGCACGCAGACCTCGGGGAACGGCGCGTCGGTCGCGTTCCAGGCCAGCTGCTGGCGGCGCTCGGCATCCGAGGCCAGCAGCAGCGCGTCGACGCGGCGCTCGGGATCGGCGACGACGCTGTGCAGCAGCTGCCGCCAGTGATCGCTCAGCCGCGCGATCGTTTCTCGATCGAACAGATCGGAGTTGTAGCCGAGCACGCCGTGGATGCCGTGCTCCTGCTCGGCAAGACTCAGCGTCAGGTCGAAGATCGAAGCCGTCTCGTCGATCTGAACCGGCGCCAGCGTAATGCCCGGCAGCTCAAAGGTTGATTTGGGTGTGTTCTGGAGCGCAAACATCGTCTGGACCAGTGGCGCGTGGCTGGGATCGCGCTCCACCCGCAGCGCTTCGACCAGCGCCTCGAATGGGACATCCTGGTGCGCGTAGGCGCCGACCGAAATCTCGCGCACGCGGCGCAGCAGCTCGCGAAAGCTGGGATTTCCTCCAAGATTCCCTCGCAGCACCAGCGTGTTGACGAAAAAGCCGATCAGCTTCTCAGTCTCGGTCTGCCGCCGCCCCGCGATCGGCGTCCCGACCAGAATATCGGTCTGGTAGGTGTAGCGATACAGCAGCGTTTGCCAGGTTGCCAGCAGCATCATAAACAATGTTGCGCTCTCGCCGTCGCTCAGCGTGCGCAGCCGATCCACCAGCGTTCGCGGCAGGTCCAGCGTCAGCGCCGCGCCGTTAAAGGTTTGCTGCGCCGGACGCGGCCGATCGGTCGGCAGATCCAGCGAGGTCGAGCAGCCAGCCAGCTGCTGCTGCCAGTAGGCCAGCTGCTGATCGCGGATCGCGCCTTGAAACCAGCGGCGCTGCCAGGTCGCGTAGTCGGCGTACTGGATCGGCAAGGACGGCAAAGCGGGAGTTGCTCCGGCGACATAGGCGGTGTACAGCGCGATCAGCTCGCGCACCAGCACGTCGCTTGACCAGCCGTCGGCGATGATGTGATGCAGCGTTGCCAGCAGGACATGTTCATTCTTGTCGAGACGCAGCAGAACCAAACGGCTCAGCGGCCCGGCGGCGAGATCGAAGCCCTGACGCGACTCCTGCCGTGCGCGGCCCTGTACCTCGGCCTCGCGCTCCGGCGCAGGCAGCGCGTGGAGATCGATGACCGGCACGGGCAGCGCGGTGAACGGCGCGACGATCTGTATCGGCTCGCCGTCGGCCGAAAGCTCAAAGGTGGTGCGCAGCGCCTCGTGCCGCTCGACGATCGTCTGGTAGCTGCGCTCAAACGCCGCCACGTCCAGCGCGCCGACCAGTCGCAGCGCGATCGAGATATTGTAGGTGGCGTTGCCCGGATCGAGCTGATCCAGAAACCAGAGCCGCTGCTGCGCAAACGAGAGCGGAAAACGATTCGTCGTGCGTGGCTGTGGCTGAATCGCCAGCTCGTCGGCCGGCGCCGCTTGTTTGAGCTTGTTCAAGCGCCGCAGCAGCAGCGCCTGCTGCTCTGGTGAGAGCTGGCCTAGCACTTTGCTGAGATCATTCATGACGGTCCTCGGTCTGGATCAAGTCCTCGTCGGCCAGCAGGCTCAGCGCGTCCTCCGGCGACAGGCCCTGGATCTCCGCCAGCAGCTGCGCCAGCTGATCTTGATCGACGCTCTCGGCCCGCTGCCGCACGATCAGCGCTGCCATCTCGGCGACTGTCGGCGTCTCGAACAGGCTGATCATCGAAATATCTGCGCCGAACATGTCGCGTATGCGCGAGAGTAGCTGCGTTGCCAGCAGCGAGTGCCCGCCGATCTCGAAAAAGTTGTCGCACACGCCGATCTGCTCGATCCCAAGCAGCTGCTGCCAGATCTCGGCGATGCCCTGCTCGATCTCGTTGCGCGGCGCGACGTACTGCGTGCCGATCGCGGGCCGGGCGTAGGCTGTCGTCGGCATGGATGGCTGCTCGGCGGGTGTGGCGCTGTAGGCTCGGCGGGCCTCAAGATCGAGCGGCGAAACGATCACCTGAGGTAGCGACTGAGCCAGCACGCGTCGGAAGATCTCGACAGCCTCGGCGGGCGTGATGCTGAGCGCCGCTTCGTCCCAGCGCTCCCAATCGATCGCGACGGCGAATGTTCCCTGCGCGCTAAGCTGGCTGGCCCAGGCATCCAGGAAGACGCTTGCGGCGCTGGCACTGGCTTCGCCGGCACGCGGCAGCAGCCCCGTGAGCGATGAGCAGATCACCACGAAATCGAGCGTGCCGGCGCGACAAAGCTCGCTCAGGGTGTGCGTCTGCCGCATGGTTAGCGCCAGCGTATCCGGCGCTGCGGCCACGTCGGCCGCGTGGATCACGCCGCGCAGATCGCCGGGTGTGAGCGATGCTTGCTCCCACAGCGCCGCAAGCCAGCCGGGATCGCTCAGGTCGGCATTGAGCAGCACAACATCGGCTCCTAGCGAGCGCAGCTCCGCGATCGCACCCGGCTGCTGGCCGATGCGCTCGGCCTCGTCGACCAGCACAAGTTTGATCTGTGCCGCCGCCGCCAGCTCACGAGCCAGCGCCAGCCCGATCGTGCTCAAACCGCCGGTGATCAGATACGCGCCGCCGTCGCACAGCCGATTGAATAGATCATTGGCGGGTTCCAGCCGCACGGCCTCGAAGCGCTGGACCCAGCGGCGCCCGGCGCGATACGCGATCGCGCTATCCGCGATCGGATGTGTCAATTCGGCCATCAGCTGCTCGACCAGCGCCTGCGGTACGGGCGCGTTCACAGGCAGAGCCAGATCGATATGGCAGCAGCGCAGCTGCGGGTAGTCCAGCGGTAGCGCGCGGCACGGTCCCAGCGCGATCGCCTGGGCCGGCTGTACCACGTCGCCGCCGAGCACATCTTGCGTCTGGCTCGCCACTACCCACAGCTCGATCGCCTCGTCCTGAGTGAAGCGATCGAGCGCCTGCGCCAGGAAGATCAGGCTATCGCAGCCCAGCGCCTGCGCCGCCGCAAGATCGGCCTCGTGTGTCCGGGTCCACAGATGCAGAGCCCGGCGCGGCGTGAGCGCCAGCGCGCTTAGCTCGGCCAGCAGCGCGGTGTAGTGCTCCGGCTGGCGCGGATCGATGGTGTAGGCTCGCTCGTCGGTCTGGCCGAAGTGCTCGCCGCGCCGGACGACGATCACCGGAGCGCTCGTCTGATGGAGGCGCACCACGATCTGCGCGCCAGGCTCGTCGTCGCCCAGCAGCACGATCCAGGGCTGGTGTTGATCCGCTGCCGTGTGGCGCAGCAGACTCGGCGGCGTCGATCGCTGCCAGGTGGGAACGTAGAACCAGTCGGCGAGATCCGGCTGTCTGGTGGAACGCGGCGCCTGTCGCGCTGTTTCGGCGTAGGCGCGGTTGGGCTCGACCCAGTAGCGCTGCCGCTCGAAGGGATAGGTCGGCAGTAGGATGCGCCGTCGCCGCTCGTCGTGATGCACGGCCGCCCAGTCGATCGCGACGCCCGCCAGCCAGAGTTTGCCCAGGCTGCTCAGCAAGAATACGTCGTCGGCCTCGTGGTCCTGGGGATGGCGCAGCGACATGATGATCGGCTGGTCTGGCGTGGCCTGGAGTCGCGCGAGGGTGCTCAAGATGCGGCCCGGCCCAACTTCCAGCAGCACGCGAGCGGGATCTTCCCGCAGCCTGGCGATGCCGTCGGCAAAGCGTACCGTCTGGCGCAGATGTGTCGCCCAGTAGCCCGGATCGGTCGCCTGTTCGACGCTGATCCAGGTGCCGCTGACATTCGAGATGTACGGGATCTGCGGCGGGTGCAGTGTCAGCGTCGCGACAAACTCGCGCAGCGCATCGGCGATCGGCTCGACCAGCGGCGAGTGCGCGGCGACCTCAGACGTAACCCGGCGCGGCTCAAGGCCCTGCGCGAGCAGCGGTTGTTCCAGCGTGACCCCCGCCTCGATCGGACCCGAGACCACGCACAGCGACGGCCCGTTGATCGCCGCCACGGTGAGATCCGCATCCAGGAGTGGCCGGAGAGCGGCCTCGGGCAGCGGAACGCTGAGCATGGCTCCGGCTGCCGTTTGTTGCAGCAGGCGGCTGCGCGTCACGATCAGCGCCAGCGCGTCTTCCAGCGAAAAAACGCCCGCCAGCGTGGCCGCGACATACTCGCCGACGCTGTGGCCGATCATCGCGGCCGGCTGCACGCCCCAGCTGATCCAGAGCTGCGCCAGCGCGTACTCGACCGCGAAGAGCGCCGGATGCGCCTGTGCTACCGCGCCGAGCGTTGCCGCGCCTGAGTCGTGCTCGCCGGGATAAAGGATCGCATGGAGATCAAGGTGTGGCCGCAGCAACTCGGCGCAGCGGTCGATCCAGCGGCGGAATTCCGGCTGCGCGGCATACAGATCGCGGCCCATGTCGACATATTGCGCTCCCTGGCCGGGGAACATAAACACGACAGCCGGTCGATCTTCGGTGGGAGCGTGATCGAGCAGGCGCTGCGGATCGCGAGCTTTGAGCGCCGCGATCGCATCTTCCCGATCGCGACACACCAGCATTCGTCGCCGCTGAAATGGCGCGCGGCCCATCTGGAGCGTGTAGGCCACGTCAGCCAGATCGATCGCCGGAGTGTGCTCCAGATAGTCGATCAGGTTGTTCGTGGCGGCTTCGAGCGCGGAGTCGGTTTTGGCGGAGAGCACCAGCAGCTGGGCCTGGTGGCCCGGCGTGGTCGGCGCAAGCGGCGGCGCTTCTTCCAGCACCACATGCGCGTTGGTCCCGCCGATGCCAAACGAGCTGACGCCCGCCCGTCGCGGCTCGTCAGCTCGAGTCCAGTCTTTGAGTGATGTGTTGACATAAAATGGCGAGCTGTCGAGGCTGAGCGCGGGATTCGCGGCAGAAAAATGCAGGCTTGGTGGAATCTGGCCGTGATGCAGCGCGAGCACAGCTTTGATCAGGCCGGTCACGCCTGCCGCCGTGTCGAGGTGGCCGAGGTTGGTTTTGATCGAGCCCAGGGCGCAGCGATGCTCCGCTCCAACCGCGCTAAACACCTGGCGCAGCGCCGCGACCTCGATCGGATCGCCAAGCCGCGTGCCGGTGCCGTGCGCCTCGATATAGCCGATCGTGTCGGGCGCGATGCCGGCCATCGCCAGCGCCGCCTGAATCACCTCGGCCTGACCGTCGATGCTGGGCGCGGTGTAGCCGACTTTGTTGGCGCCGTCGTTGTTGATCGCGCTGCCTTTGACCACAGCCAGGATCGAATCGCCATCAGC
>DASWTW010000417.1:0-2059 GCA_036401895.1 Herpetosiphonaceae bacterium
GCTGGCGGGCCATCTCGTAGGCGACCAGCCCGCCAAACGACCAGCCCCCGAGCCGGTACGGGCCATGCGGCTGGGCCGCGCGCAAGGCGCTGAGATACGCCGCCGCGATCGTCTCGACCTGCGTGTGCGGCGGCTGCTCGCCGTCGAGGCCAGCGGCCTGGAACGCGTAGAATGGCTGATCCGGCCCGAGCAGCCGGGCCAGCTCCAGGTAGCTGAGCACGCTGCCACCCGCCGCATGCACGCAGAAGAACGGCGGCTGGTTGCCGCTCGGCTGCAAGGCAATCAGCGGCGTGGCGAGCGCCTGGGTCTCCCATTGACGTAACGTACGCGCCAGGTGCTCGACGGTGGGCTCCTGGAAGAGGGTCGCCAGCGGGATCTTCTGGCCGAGCTGGGTCTGGATCTGCGCCATCAGGCGCACGACCAGCAGCGAGTGCCCGCCCAGCGCGAAGAAGTTATCGCGGATGCCCACCGGCTGCACGCCCAGCAGCTCCTCCCAGATGCGCGCGAGCCGCAGCTCCAAGGTATCACGCGGCGCAATAAACGTAGCGCTCGGACCGCTGGCGCTGCCATCCGGTGCGGGCAGCAGCTTGCGATCCAGCTTGCCGTTGGGTGTGCGCGGCAGCGCATCAAGCAGCACAAACGCGCTCGGCACCATGTAGTCGGGCAATCGTTGCGCAAGAAACTCGCGCAATGTAGAACCTAGAACCAAGAACGGAGAACCAAGGGGATTTCCGGCTTGGCTTTCGGTAGGTTCTAGGTTCTCCGTTCTTGGTTCTTCTACCACGTACGCCACCAGCTGCTTGTCGCCTGCCGCATCCTCGCGCGCCACGACCACACATTCGCTGATCTGGGGATGCTGGGCGAGCACGGCCTCAATCTCACCGGTCTCAATGCGGAAGCCGCGCACTTTGACCTGGTGATCGATGCGGCCGAGGATCTCGACGGTGCCGTCTGAACGCCAGCGACCAAGATCGCCCGTGCGCACCATGATCTGGCTGTTCTCAAACGGGCAGGCCACAAAGCGTTCGGCGGTCAGCTCCGGGCGGAACAGATAGCCGCGCGACACGCTTTCACCCGTCACGCACACCTCGCCCGCGATGCCCACCGGCTGTGGGTGATCGAACGCATCCAGGATATAGATCCGATTATTCTGAAGTGGATTTCCGACCGTGATCGGTTTATCGACATCCTCGACACGAATCGGCCCCAGGATATTGATGTCGCTGATCTCGGTCAGGCCGTAGATGTTGATGATCGCCACGTCGGCGCCGAGCTGCTCAAATACCGCGTGCAGCAGGCGCTGCTCGATTTTCTCACCGCCGATCAGCAGGTAGCGCAGCGTGTTGGTCGGCTGCTCAGGCGCGACCTCGTTCAGCACGGTTTGCAGGTAGGACGGGACGGCATCGAGCAGGTGAATCTGCTGCGCGTCGAGGTAGCGCAGCAGCGCGCGGCTGTTAAACTTGACGTCATCGGCGATGATATGGAGCGTGCGGCCGAAGATCAGCGTCGGGAAGATTTGATTGACCGAGATGTCGAAGCTGATCGAGGTGATCAGGCCGACATTGCGCACGGCCGGATCGTCGAAGTAGGCGCGCAGGCCGTGCACAAGGTTGATCAAGCCTCGTTGTTTGACCATCACGCCTTTGGGCCGGCCGGTCGAGCCTGACGTGAAGATGATATAGGCTAGCTGCTCCGGCAGCACGGTGCGTGGTGGATTGGTCGTCGGCTGCGCGGTGAGCGTGGGCCAGTCGGCGTCGAGGCGGAACACCTGCGCCTGGTGCTCGGGCAGATGTTCAACCAGGCGATCCTGGGTTAGGATCACCGGCGCGCGGCTGTGGGCGAGCATATACTGGAGCCGCTCGGCGGGATAGGCCGGATCGAGCGGCACGTAGGCGCCGCCCGCTTTCAAGATCGCCAGCATGCCGACGATCATCTCCAGCCCGCGCTCCACCATCAGCGCGACGAGCACATCCGGCCCCACGCCCTGTGCCCGCAGATGGTGCGCCAGCTGATTGGCCCGCGCGTTCAGCTCGGCATATGTCAGGCGCGCGCCCTCGTA
>DASWTW010000418.1:0-3278 GCA_036401895.1 Herpetosiphonaceae bacterium
TCCTTCAGGGCGGCCCCGGCTTCATCGGCCCGGTAGCGTTCCCCGGCGTGAACGCGATCAACAACTTCCTGGGCGACAACCAGGCCGTCAAGGTGCCGCCGTTCGTCTCCGTATTCTAGCGAAAGCCTGAGCCGACCAGCAATGGTCTAAGTTTATAGATATCTCTCTCAGCGCAGCCACACCGCTCGATTTTGAGACCCGTCGAGCGGTGTGGTCTTTCTTTTTAACCGCAGCACTGCTCCCTAAGCTGCTCCAAACAGCTGATCCCTGCTCCAGCATTACCTCACGGCAGAGCCTCAATCCCGGCAGCTAGATGTAGCGAGTACCGGGCAACATCGGGAACTCCGAGTTATAGGGGCGCCCTATCAGATCCTTAAATATATAGGTACTATTCAAGCTATCACTCTAGGCTATTGCCCACAATCGCGCGTGATCTGCTGAACCGACATAGCTCCACATCTCTAGCTCACCAGACTATGATCGCTCAGGACCAAGGAATTAATTCTATGGCCTTCATCCCCGCATGTATTCGTTCAAAGTATCGGCTGTGCCGCCGCCTGCTCCTTATGATCGCGGCGCTCAGCGTACTGGTCGCCTGTGGCAATCTATCCACGCCCGCGTCGACTGACGCCCCAGCCCCAGCCCACGCTCAAGAGCTGGTCTTCTATAACTGGGCCGCAGATATGCCGCAATCGGTGCTGGATGCCTTCACCAAAGAGTACGGGGTCAAAATCAAGTACGAGACCTACAACGACATGGAGGAAATGTCGCGAAATGTCCTGGCCGGCAAATCCTATGATGTTGTCGTGGTAGCCAACGAGCATGTGCCGGCGCTGGTAGCCGAGCAGCGCCTGGCACCGATCGATTTTCGCAACATTCCCAACTTCAAAAATATCTCGGCTAACTTCCGCGATCTGGCGTACGACCAGCGGAATAAGCATACAGTTCCCTACCACTGGGGCACCGAGGCGCTGGTCGTTCGTGACGATCTGACGGGCGGCCAGGTGACCAAATGGGCCGATCTGTGGGACCCGCGCTATGCCGGCAAGATCGGCACTCGGGCGCTGTCCCGCGACCTGGTCGGCATAGCGCTTCTATCGCTTGGCTATGATTTCAACTCGGAGCAGCCGGAGGAGCTAGAGGCAGCCGCCCAGCGCCTGATCGAGCTTAAGCCATCGCTGGTCTTTGTGGATGTCAGCGCCGACAGCGTCGTGCCAAAGCTGCTGAGCGGCGAGATCCAGATTCTGATCGGGTGGGCCGAAGATGCGCTGGATGCGCAGGCGCAGAGCCAATCGATCAGTCACGTTTTGCCGGAAGAGGGCGCGATCCTGTGGGGCGATAACTTCGCGATCCCGGCAGCCAGCCCCAATAAAGCAACCGCCGAGCTATTTATCAACTTTTTGCTGCGGCCCGAGATTAGCGCGCAGATCGTTAACGAGAAGCTGTATGCCACGCCCAACGAGGCCGCTATGTCGTTTGTGCAAGCGAGCCTGCGCGATAATACCGTGATCTTCCCGCCCAATGATCGCATCAAGAACGCGCATCTGATGCTGGCTCTGAGTCCCGACGGCGAGAAGCTCTACGATGCGGTCTGGCAGCGTTTCATGGCAACAGGTGAGTAAAACATTGAGCTCTCGCAACCAAAACGGTATCGTACCTGCGGCGCTCCGCGTGAGTCGCCGGCAGAGTCTGCAATGGTATCTGCTGGTCCTGCTCGGCATTACACTGCTGGTCACGCTGATAGTCGTAGGGCTGGGCGTGTACCGCCTGATCGCCCGCACCGAGCAGCGCTTATGGCAAGCCCGCCAGGGCGAAACTGCGGCCAACGCGGCGGCGAATGTCGCAGGCTTTCTGGAGCACACCCAGAATACGTTGAACATGATTGGCGTCTTAGATCGGCGCTACCTGGAAGAGTCGCCGGGTGTGCTCCAGGCGATTCTCGCTCAGAATCCACTTCTCGAAGAGGTGGTTCGCGTGGATGGGCGGGGCAACATCTTTGCCGCAGCCTCGCAGGACAAGCCATTGCTGAGCACCCAGATCACGGTGGGCCAGTCGACCTGGTTTGTCACGGCCCGCAGCGGTGGCCACTATCTCGGCGATATTCAGATCTCTGCCGCCGACGAGCCCTACCTGATTATGGCGATGCCAACTCCCGGCGGTGGCGCTGTCGCCGCTCGGCTGCGCATGAATCTGCTGTGGGATACCGTGAAGCAGATTCACTTTGGGCAGACCGGCACCATCTATGTCGTCAACCAGGCCGGGCAAATCGTCGCCCATACCGACCGGCAGATTGTGCTCGCGAACACACGGCTGGCAGTGGATAGCCCGCTGATAGCGCCGTCACCATCCAGCGATCCTGTTGAGCAGGGGCGCTATATCAACTTTCAAGGCGCGCCGGTCGTGGGCGTGACGGCACAGCTGCCACAAACCGACTGGAAGGTTGTCATCGAGGTGCCTCAATCCGAAGCGTCGGCGGTTCGCACAACAACTCTCGGCGCGCTGAGCGGCGGCATGTTGGTCTTTGGCCTGCTCGTCATGGCCACGACAACCTTGCTCCTGGTGCAGCGGGTATTCCGTCCACTGGCTCAGCTCCGGCTGGGTGCCGAGCGCATCGGTCACGGCGATCTCGGCTCCCGGATCGCGATCGGACGTCAGGACGAGATCGGCCAGCTGGCGACAGCGTTCAACACAATGGCCGCGGCCGTCCAGGAGCGCGAGTCGGCGCTCCAGCAGCTCACCACATCACTAGAGCAGCAGGTCGAAGAGCGGACCGCGCAGCTTCGGCAGCAAAACGAGACGCAGGCTCAGCTTCAGGAGCGCGTGATTCGGCTGCAAGCCACGGCGCTGGCAGAGCTGTCCACCCCGCTGATCCCGATCACCGATGAGATTCTGGCCATGCCCTTGATCGGAGCGACGGACTCGCGGCGGGCACAGCAGCTGCTGCAAACGCTGCTGCGTGGCGTTGAAGAGCGCCGCGCACAGGTCGCGATCCTCGACATCACCGGCGTGCCGGTGATCGATACGCAGGTTGCGAACACGCTGCTGCAAGTGGCGCGCGCGGTGCGGATGCTGGGCGCTGAGTTTGTGCTGACCGGCATCCGGCCGGAGGTCGCGCAGACGCTGGTTGGATTGGGCGTCGACCTCAGCACGATGACGACACACGCGGATCTGCAACGTGGGATCGCCTATGCAGTTCGGCATCTCAGGCCAGCTTCGGGCGCGGCGGTCTAGCACATAGCTGTAATGGAATGCTAGGTTAGCACAGGTGCGTACGCGTT
>DASWTW010000419.1:0-2126 GCA_036401895.1 Herpetosiphonaceae bacterium
ATCTCTCATGCGCAGACGCTCAAGTTCGACGCGGCGCAGGGCATATTCCTACCGTATTCGTTCGCGAAGCGTAACTTCATCTTGTCGATGCCCAACGTGATCTGGTCAGGCTCGGTCGGCGATCTGCTGCGGCAGAAGAAAGCCTCACGTCGCGCCGCCTAGCCAGCCAGGCTATGCACCCTGTCACAGCCGTGAGTCATGTTCCAGCGTGCCTGATACCAGCCTTTACTCTAGCTACTTTGGAGAAAGATCATGCTTTCCACGATTCTTGCCAGCCGTGCCCAGGCGCTGCTCGTCCTGGGATTGCTCCTCGTTGGATTTGGACCAGCACGGCCTCCCGTTGTGGCTCAGCCTCTACGCAGCCCGATCGACACCGATCAGGATTGGCGGCAGGCGCTGGTTGGTCGTTGGGATTGTCGCGGCGTGAACACTCTGGGCGGCAAGGGTAAAGCGCCCTACATGGGCATACTCAACAATCAGTGGGTACCTGGTCGTCCCTGGCTGAGGCTGGATTTCGCAGAGCAGCGTGCGCAGGGAAAACCGATGCAAGAGCAACAGCTCTGGGAGGCGACATCAGCGGACGGAACGCACAGGCGAACGCTGCTTACCAACGATGGTATATGGGGCGTTGTAACGTCTCCCGGACCACAGGGCAACGTCATGCGGTGGGAAGGATCGTTTGGAGACATGGCGCTCTCCGAGACGATAACGTGGATCTCGGCGAACAAGCATCGCTGGTATGGCGAGCTGACCCGTGGCACGGAACACATAGGCTACTACCAGCTGACGTGTACCAGGATTGCGTCCCAATCGTAAAGTCGGCCATGGATAGAGTGACAGAACGGAGCGTGTGTCGCGATTCAACCTGCATCGATCGTTGCACGCAGCCACACACCCTCCGCGATCGTCATTCAGTGCCGAGATGCTGCGCGACCTCGGGCGGAAAGCTGCGTGCCGGACGATTGTCTTCAGCCGAGAAGGGCGGCAGGCTCGGATCGAGCTGACAGGCGCGCAGGTACTGACGTTTGGTGACGCGCTGACCGTGGATATAATATTGAGGATAGCCGCGCCGCAGCTTGCCATGCTGATTCCACTGGCGCAGAATGCCATGCGGCTTGTTGTCCTCGTAGTGGCCTTCTTCCCACACGCTGCGCTGATCGCCGCAAAGCCACCACTCAAAGCCGTGTCGTCTGCCGTTGCGATAGTAGCGCACCTCGCTCAGTGCGGACTGACCGCCGCCACCGCACGCCGAGCGCCACAGATCGATGCCGGTGCCGTGCTCCATGGTGTAGCTGCCGAGATACGTGCCATCGTGCGCCCACTGGTGGGCTGTGCCGTGCTCCTTGCCGTTTGCATAGGGAATGGCCGACATCAATACCCCGGGCTCGTCCCAGCGATAATCGACGCCGTGATATTTGCCGTCGCGCAGGGCCACGTCGCTTGAGGGCTCGCCGCTCTCGAAAAAGTGGCGTATGCCTACAAGCTGCCCGTCGAGCCAGTACTCAGCGCGCGCTTTGCTGCCGTCCTCATGGGTTTCTACGACGCGCTCCTCGGCGTTGTCGGGAATCGAAGACCGGTATTCTGGCGGTATCGTCATTATGCTCCTGATTCTGTTGACGTGGTTCTCTCCAGCGTATGCTTAAATAATGCCGATCGTCTTTTCGATCTCACCGGCCCCTGCTTGAATCTGCGTGTCTGAAGCTAGCCTGACACAGCGCTCACAATCGAGGGAACTTTCGACAAAAAGCCAGCGTTATGTTGCTATCACAGATATTCACGCGGAGGTCCATCATGGGACACAGAGTCATCGTAGGGCTGCTGGTGCTGCTCCTGTTGGCGGCATGCGGCGGCGCGGCCAGCACCGGAGGCGCTCCGACCAGCGCCGAGCAAGAACGACCGGCCAGCGGCGACGCTGCCTTACCGGCCGCTGCATCACCGGCGGCCTCGTTCGCGCCGGAAGCGCCGCAAGAATCGGCGGGCGCTCCCGCCGGCGGTAACGCAGGCTCGGACAGCGACGATCAACAGGTGGCGGCGCGCAACGCGCAGGGCCAGTTCAACCGGCTGGTGATTCGGACCGCCAATATCGCGATGGTGGTCGACAATGTCGACAGCATGGAGGCACGCCT
>DASWTW010000420.1:0-21397 GCA_036401895.1 Herpetosiphonaceae bacterium
TCGTCGTCGCGGATGCGATAGATCGCCGGCAGCAGATCATAAAGCTTATCGATCGGAGCGTCGGTCATCGTGTCATCTCCGTCAGCGTGATTCCGTCGCGGCTGATCGTCAGCAGCTCGGCGGGCTTAGGCGTCGGCGTGAACGCTGCGGCGTCCCAGTGCGCGGTCTGAACCGGCAGCCGCTCGTTGACGATCGCGGGCTGGCCGACGAGATAGAGCGCGTCGAGATCGGCGGCCTCCACACCTTCGACAGCCTGAATCACCGCCAGCACCTCGCTTTTGGTCACGGCCTGGCCAAAGCCGCGCTGCTCGAAGGCAAACGTCTGCTTGAGCGCATCTGTGACCGCAGTTTTGACCTTATCGGCCAGGTAGCCGAGTCGCACCAGGATTTTGGCCTCGACGTTGAAGGCGATCGGCGTGTAAGAATCGATCGCCACCTGCTGGATCGGATCGCGCGACAGGTCGATCGCGGCTGTGAGATTGCGGTACAGCTCCGAGGTCGGGCTGACGACATCGCCGTTGGCCGCCGCGATCGTCAGATAGATCAGGCGGTGCTCGCCGGACCAGAGCCAGGTCGCCTGGGCTTTGCCGATGCCGGCGAAGGCGCGCGCGAAATCCTCGAAATCTTGCAGCGAAACGATGCGGCCCAGCGTGAGCACGGTCAGCGGCGCGTTGTCGCGGGCACGATCGCGGCTCTCGGGATCTTCCGCGCCGGTCGGTGCCAGCGGATTGATCACGCCTTTGACGCCGAGCGGTCGCGTCATCAGCAGGCTGAGCTGTCCGGCTTTGATCAGTCCCGCCAGCCCGGTGCCCACGCGGTAGGTCGCAACGATGTTCTCGACGCCGCTGGGCGGACGCGCGCCGGAGCCGCCGTCGCCGAACTGCACCGTGGTTTTGCTGTCGTCGCCGGTGCGCGTGATATAAACTCGATCGCGGGGCGTGAGGTTGTACAGCGATGGAGCCTCGCGCCACAAAATATCGTTGACGCGCACCTCAAGCGTGCTGGCCGAGCCGGTCGCGGTCGGCGCCGAGATGTAGGTCAGCGGCGCCTGCTTGAGCAGGAATTTTTGCAGTGGCTGCGCGGCATCGCCGCTGCCGAGCACCTCGCGTTTGGTCTCGCCGTGCGTGCTCAGCGCGACGTTGGCGTTGATCGTCACGCTGCTGCGGGTGTAAGCCCAGAGCAGGCCGGAGCTGAAGATCAGCGTGGTCAGGCCGTCGAAGTGGATGATCTCCTTGAGCGTGACGACCTCGCTGCGGGTCACGCCAGGCGCGTCGGCCTGCTCGCCGCTGAGGATCACAACCTGACCGGCCTGAAGCTCCAGCACCATGCGATCGAGCAGCAGCGCCGTGGTTCCCTGCGCGACCTGCTCTTCGATCGGCAGCCGATCCAGCGGCAGCGCCTCGCTCTGGACGTGGGCGGTGGTGCGGCGGAACTTGAAGCTCGTGGTTTTGTCGGCGGTCGTCAGCGCCGCGCCGCTGGGCCTGGCCAGCTTGAGACAGGTCGCCCGCGCGCTCATGCCAAAGTCCGCCAGCGAAGCCTCGCCAACCTCGGTCACGCGGTAGGCGATCGGTCCGGCCGTGGAGCTGGCGAAGAGCGCCCAGCTGTTGCGCACAACATCGGGCAGCGCGCGCTCAAGATACACGTCGAAGATGTCGCTGGCCGAGTAGTAGTTGGTCAGCGAGTCGGTCCAGATCGAGCGACCGCCGCCGGAGTCCCAGTCGGGATCGAAGGTGTTTTTGACGATCGCCTTCTGCTGGGCGAGATTGCCGGTGTCTGGTTTGGTGATCACGGCGGCGGCGCGTGACTCGCCGAATGTCTCGTCAGATGCGGCGCGCAGGGTGAGATTGCCGCCTGCTCTGGCGGGGCTATCGGGCGGAAACAGAATGTCGTAGAGCGGCGCGTTGTTGCCGAAGAAGCCCACCCGCGATCGAAAGGCCAGCAGGCTGGTCGTTGCGGCGCCGGCGTCGGGCGCGTTGACATACTTGAGCAGCTCCTGGCCGTCCCAGCGATTGGCCGTCAGAAACGTGGCCAGATCGCGCTCACGCCAGCGGCGGCTGAGGACAAAGGTGCTGATGTTGCCTTTGGTGAAGGGCAGCGGCGCGAAGTTGGGCGTGCCGCCGGTCATCACGGGTGGATCGTAGCTCAGCGTGGGCGGCGGTGCCGGCAGCGGCGTAGAGCCGATCGCGGCCACGTCCAGATCCAGCCGCGTGCGACTGCGATCGGCCTCGACGGTCACGGTCTTGATCAGGATCGGCAGCGCGTTGGAGCCGCTCACCACCAGCAGCCGATCGCCGGCCTTAAGATTGGTCTGCGTCCCGGCGATATACAGACGCTGGGCGACGATCTCCTGATTGTTGCCGGCCACGAGATACAACTGGCCGCTTTTGATCTTGAGCGTCTGCGGCTGGCTGTTCTGCGGTCGGAGCGCATTCCAGGCCACATGCGCCGTGATCGGCTGCGTGGTCTCGAAGGTCTGCGGCTGCTCGCCGGGGCCGGGCAGGCTTTGCACGCGGGTGCCGATGTCGATCGGCGAGGTCGCGGGCGAGCCCGGCGCTTCTTCCATGCTGAAGGCCAGATAGGTACTGGCGGCGACGCCCGGATTCAGCTCGTAGCCGACCTCGCGCGCCAGCTCAAGGATCGAGCGGCGCTCCGTGGCGGTGCGCAAAAAGCCCTCGTTGGCGATGCGCTCTTGGTAGAAGGCCAGCACGTCGAGCATCGTGGCGCAGGCGTCGATCAGCGCGATCGACGGATCGGCGTCGTCGCGGGAGGTAAGCGCGTCGAGTCCGGGCTGCTTGGCGATCGCGCTCTGCATCGTCGCTTTGAAGCTGCCGTGAGTGCCCACGCGATACGCCAGCGCCACCAGGCCGGGCCGGTTGTCGAGCAGCACTGGAGTCAGCGACGAGACGCCCTCGCAGCAGCCGCAGGGATCGAGGAAATCGCTCATAGGCCGCCTCGCGATTGAATCTCAAGCTTGCCGTTCTCGGGAAAATTCGGATCGTTGTCCAGCCGCGCCACCTCGATCGGGCCGAGCGTGAGCACGCCGGATTCGATCTCCTGGTTGGCGGCTTTGCCCCAGCGTTGGAAGCGTAGCACATCGACCGACGCGACGCCCGTAACGCGCATGGCGGCCTCGTAGAGCTGGCTGAGATAAACCGGCTGGCCGAAGGTGAAGTTGTCGGGATGGAAGAAGCCGCGCGATCCGTTCGCAAACTGAGCGCTGCTCAGCGCGATCAGCAGCGCCTCCTTGACGTTGGAGCGGAAGTAGCCCGGCTTGACGCAGATCGAGAGCAGCAGATCCAGCGGCACAAAGACCGGCGCGGCGATCTCCAGGTCGTAGCCGGCGATGCGGTAGCGCTCCAGGTGCGCGCGAATCTCGTCTTTGAAGTCATCGTCGACGGGCAGACCGCCTGTGCGGTCGATCGTCACGAAGACCGTGTACCAGCTGCCGGTCCAGCGAATGCGCGCCACGGCCTGCTGCACCTCGGGATGGCGCCGCGCAACCTCGGAGTAGTCGGCCTCGGTGACGGCGCGCTCCTGGACGCGGAACGCCTGCGGCGCGTACAGCCGAACCTGCTCCATCAGCTCGGGCTCGCTGCCGCCGACCGCCGGCATGGGATTGCGCACGCCGTTGAGGCCGCCGCCGCTCCTCACAAGCCGCCCGATCGCGCCGCGCCCGACATTGCCGATCTGCCCGTTGCCCACGCGGTAGGTCGCGCCGAAGCTGGCCTCGGGAGCGGGCTCCTTGCCCAGCGCGCCGTCTCCGAAGCGCAGATAAGCCCGGCCGTCGCTCTCCATCTCGACCACGAACTCGGTGCGAAAGCCGTCGCTGCCCAGCAGATCCGCCTGCGGGTGCCAGGTGCGCTCTTCGCCGCGCAGCGTGATGCTTGGCCGCGACTGCCGCACATCCCAGCGCAGAGCCGCGCTGGCCGAGCTGAGATCCAGCGGCCCGGTGTAGGTCAGGCCGGTGCGCGCCAGCCGTGGACGATAGGCGGTTTTCTTCGGCACCTCGGCGGGAACCAGCGGCTCATTCGTGATCGTGCGGCCATGGTCGGCCAGCGCGATGTTGCCGCGCGCCACGCTGACATCCGCGACCGGCTGGTTGCCGCTCTGGTCGTCAGTCACCGACGAGATACACAGCGGAAACGGCAGCGCATCGGCGTCGCTCCACGCAATCTCGACGATCGCGGTGTTGTGCAAGACATCGGTTGTGGGCTGCACAGCGGTCAGCCGTACCGCGTGGCGCTGAGCCGGATCGGCGTCGGCCTCGGTGCCTTTGGTTGGGCTGCGCACCTCCTCGAAGATCAGCACATCGCCTATCTGAAGCTGGAGCGGTGTTGCCGGCTTGTCAAGCAGTGTGGCCCGAGTCGCGCCGCGCGGCAGGCAGCAGCCGGTATCGTCCCAGGTGTAGAAATTGATCTTGTTGTGGGCGGAGCGCAGCCGCACGCTGGTTCTGGTCTCGAACACCAGCGGGCGCTCGGCCAGAATCTCCGGCAGCTTGGCGGGAGCGACCATCACCGCCTCGGTCGCGCCGCCGGTCAGCAGGATCGCGCCCATGTCGAGCGTTCCGCCGTCCAGCGTGCCGCCGGGCGTGACCTCAAAATGCACCCAGGCGCGGGCGTTGCAGCCGTCGTGCATGACATAATCGAGCAGTCGGGCGTGGCGCCGCACCGAGCCGCGCTTGCGCGCCGTGCCGAGATAGGCCTCGGTCGCGACGGCATCCTGAAAGTAGCTCAGCCGATCGCCCGCGTAGGCCAGCAGCTCCACCAGCGCGATCTGCATATCGGCGGCGTTGCGCTCACGCCACTGCGGCATCAGCGCGCTCATGCGATCGAGCATCAGGCGGCGAAAGCTGGTGTAATCCTTGGCCAGGTAATCGATCTCGGGCTCGGGCAGCCGCTCGGGCGGGCAATCCTGCTCCGGCGCGCAATCGAACTCGCTGGGGCAATCGACCTTGAACGAGAACGGGATTGCGGAAAGCTGCGGGTCGAAGTTGCTCGGCGGGGCGGCGTTGTTCGGTCCCTGGACCAGCCGCAGCGTGTAGGTCGAGAAATCGCCGGCGCGATCGGCGACAACCGTAAGCACATTGTCGTCGGCGCTGACGCTCTGCACGCGCAGATTCTTGATGCGTACGCCGCCCTCGATCTTGAGATTGGCTGGCGTCAGCGCCGGCGCGGGTGGCACCGGATCAGTGGGCGTGCCGGGCAGATTGTGCAGAAAGGTCACCCGCAGCGTGCGCTGGTCGGGCTCGACCTCCAAAAAATCGATGCCATTGATCGTCGGCATGACCGGCGCTCCATCGCCCGCGCGTGGAGAGCGCACGAAATCCCGGCGGTTCTGGTTATTGCAGCGGTATTGGGTACTCATGGCACGGCTCGCTGAAACTGCGCGACCTGGCGCTGCTGGCTGCGGCGCACAACATACTGGATCAGCACCTCAAGCGTCGAGTCGATCGCGCGCACCTGGACGGCCTCGATCTGGATCAGATCGCCGAGCCACTGCTGGAGCGCGCCCTGCACCGATGCCTGAGTCGCCGCCGCCAGCACGTCGCTGTTGGGCGCGAAGACAAGCTGGAGCAGGCCGCTGCCAAAGGTCGGCCGGTTGACGCGCTCGCCGGGCGCGGTAAACAGCACCTGCTCGATCAGATCGCGAATATGCTCATCCTCGCTCGTGTCGGCGGTGTGGCCGCGCCGGTCGAAATGAAACGGATAATCGATCTGCATCACGTACCTCGCACGCGGGTCTGAGTCACCAGAATGTTGACGCCGGTTCCGTTGGGCGCGCAGATCGCCTGGCTATCCTGAAGCAGCACCGGCACGCCGCCTGCTTTAACTCTGGTTGCCGCCGTCACCCATTGAGCCGTTACGCACGGGCTGGGAGCGCCGCTGACGTTGAACGGGCAGGCCGCCACGGTGTAGGGCGCGCTCTGGGTGACGACCGGCTGTCCGCTGACTTTCACGCGCGGATTGGGCGCGGTCGGCATGGCCTGACCACCGTGCATGCAGATCACGGTCGCGCCCTGATGCAGCAAAAATCCAGGCATTAGATCACCTCCAGCGCGCCGTTATTAATCGAGACCTGCGGCCCGGTCATTTTGATCGTGCCGCCCTGGCCGGTGGTGATCTCGACGCCCTGCGCGTTCAGCACGATCTTCTGGCCGCTCGACGTTTCCAGGGTGATGCCGCCGATGCCCGGCGTATCGTCGAGGATGATGCTGTGGCCGCCCTCGGTCTTGAGCAGCACTTTTTTGCCGGGCAGCGCCAGCAGAATCGGCGGCGGCACCTCGGCGCGTGAGCCGTACCAGCAGCCGGACCAGATCGGATACTCGGGATCGCCGTGCTCGAACTCGATCCACACGCCCGCGCCGACCTTGGGCAGTGCGAAAAAGCCCATTGCGCTGCCGGCGAAGGGAAAGGCCGGCATGGCCCAGCCGCTTTCCAGGCCGCCCATCACGTCGGCAACCCTGGCGCGAATCCGCCCGATCTGCTCGGGATCTTGAATGTCGGTCACGACGCCGCGAAATTTGCCGTAGAAATTGCTTGTCATGGTCGTACCACCGGCAGCAGTGCGCCGGTCCCTTCTCTGCTGAGCGTAAAGCTTTGTGTGTAGGTGCCGCGCTCGATCCGGTGGCTGACGCGCTTTACATAATAGTTGCCATTGTACGAGAAGCCCGCGCCACGCACGCCGACGAGCTTACGCGCGCGCAGGATGCCGCCGTAGCGCACGGTCTCAAGCTCGCCGGTGCCGGTCACAGAGTCGGGCGAGCGCGTGACAGCCGCGACCGCCGAGGTGGCCGCCTGGCCTGGGCTCTGGTTGGCAACCTCGCGCAGCAGCACGGTGCGCCGGGTGGGCGTCGGCGACAGCGCCAGCGGCGGCACGCGCAGCGACGGCAGGGATGGGATCGGAATGTTCATTTTGGTGATCGGCTCGACGATGCTACCCTCGGTGCCGACCGGCGCCAGCGCGTCCTGCGAAAAATTCAGCGACGTGACGTTGGTCGCGTGGCCCATGTTCATCGTCAGCGCGGGCTGCGGCAGTCCCAGCCGATTCTCTGGTCCCCAGTAGGCGGTGTTCACGCCAAAAGTCAGCGGCTCGACATAAAAGACGAAGCCGTTACGCTCTGCCAGCCGCTTGATAAACCGCAGATCGGTCTCCTGCTGGCGTGGAATCCGATCGATCATCAGCGGGATCTCGAAGGTGGGCGTGGCCTGTGGGACGAGGCCGAACTGCGCGTACTGCGCGATCAGCCGCATCACGATCACGGAGTCGGGCTGGTTCTCGAACTTCTCGTTTTTCTCCTCAAGATCGAGCATCGCGCTCACGTCTTTGCCGGTGACAGTCAGCGTGGACATGCCCGGCTCGTTGCTGGGCGTGACCTGGTGATGCGTGATCACGCCGTCGATCAGCACCTCGGGCGTGACGCCAAGCAGCACGCCGATGATCACGCGGTTGAACGGATTGAATGTGCCGTCGAGCAGCAACCCGTAGTCCACCACGCGATCTTTGCTGAGCGTGAAGGTCATCTGAAAGCCGTCGCCCTGGTCGGAGTCGTTGGTGACTTCGAGGTTGCTCAGCGCGCTGGTGACAGCATACGAGGCGGGCAGCGGTACGGTGTTGCCCACCAGCAGGATCAGGCGAATTCCAAGCGTGCTAGCTAGCATCGCGGCCTCTCAAAGCTTCGGCATCGTGATCGCGATCGTGCGTCCGGTCTCGTCGGTCAGCTCCTCGGGATCGAGCGCCAGGTTGGCATCGCAGATCCGCCAGAACTGCAAGGGATCGCCCAGGTAGCGCGCCGTGATGTTGTCGAGCCGCTCGTCCTGGGTCACGGTATGCTCGACGAGCGTGGTCTGGCCGTCGGCGGGCGGGATGAAGCGGCGGCGCTTGTAGGCGATCACGCGCGGCGCGCCGTCGGCGTCGGTGACTTCCAGCTTGACGGTCTCCAGGCTGTAGTAGCGGCTGGTCGGATCGAACATTGGCGCGGCTCCTGACTAAAGTAGAGAACAAAGGAACAAGGAAACAAAAGAACAAAAAGAAAGCTATTGTTTGTTCGTTGGCTAGGCCCTCACCCCCGGCCTGCGGGCCACCCCCTCTCCCACTGCGGTAGGCGAGGAGGTTTTTGGTACTGCTTTGTTCTATGTTCTAGGTTCTTCCCCTTTGTTCCCTTGTTCGGTTGTTCGTTTGTTCCTTCGTCGGCCCTCACCCCCGCCTCGCTGTGCTCGGCACCCCCTCTCCCATTGCCTGCGGCATAGGCGAGGGGGAAGGTCGGTACTTCGCCCAGAGGGCACCCGGTTCTTTGTTCTGTTGTTCTATGTTCTAGGTTCTTCCCCTTTGTTCCCTTGTTCGTTTGTTCGTTTGTTCCTTCGTCACCCCACGGCCCCGGCGATCGTGCTCACGCCGCCGATCGTCGCCATGACCTCTTTGCTGACCTGATGCGCCATGAAGAGCGCGCCGCCCGCGCTGAGCAGGCCCAGGTCGTAGTAGCTCAGCACCTGGAGGTCGAGCCGAACCTTGGCGCGGATCGGATTCAGATTGGGATCGTAGGCTTCCTCGGTGATGGTGAACTGCGTCAGGCGCACCGGCAGCACGCGCTGGACGCCCCAGACAAACAGCGTGAGCGGCGCCTCGGGCGGAATGATCTCGATCACGCCGGTGGCGGCCAGCACCTCGTTGGCGATCGTCAGCGCCGACTTGGGATACAGCAGCATCTCCAGCGAGGCCAGCGTCGGGTACAGGCCCAGCGCGGTGGCGGGAAACTGCGCGCGCTCAAGCTGATCCGTCGCATCGATCTCGACCTCACACGAGATCTTTTCTTCGGGTGGGCCTTTGAGCCGCAGCGCCTCGCCGCGATCCGAGTTGCCGCCCGTGGTTCGCGCCGTCACCGTACGCGTCATCGTGTCGGGGTTGTACTGAAACACGATCACGCTGGCCAGTGGATTGAACGGATCGAGTCCGATGATCGCGCCTTTTTGCACCTGTGGCGAGCCGGGAAAGGTGGTCATGGTCTGCCTCCGCTGCCGGGTCGCTGTCCTGCTCCGCCGGGCTGGCCCTGAATAACAGTCGGCTGATCGGCAGTTTGTCCGCTCAAACAATGAACGAATTGTGCCCAGGAGTCCGCCGAGTCAAAGCCGCCGCATGAGGTCTGACAGTCAAAGATCACGCAGTAGCTTTCGCCGAGCGCCCCGCTACCGATACGCGCCAGATGCGCCGCCTCGTGGATCATCGTGCGGATCTGCTGCTCAGCCGAGCTGCCGAAAAAGTTCGGGCAAAGGATGATCGGTGGACTCAGGCCACGAACGTAGGCCGCGCGAGTGCCGCACTCGGGATCTTTCGGCCCGGCGACCATCACCTGTGGATTCATGAGCCGCGTGACCATCGAGCTTACAATCTCTTCGACCTGCTCCATGTTCGGGTCATCCCACTCAAACATCACGCGGGCCAGATCGCGGGCCCGGCGGCGCATCGCCTCGCCAGGATCAGTTCGTGGCGGGCCTGGCGCGACGGTGCCGGTTATCCGCATCAGCGCTACCTGCGTACGGATGGCGGCGGCTCGGCGCGCGTTCTCGATGGTTGTGGCTTGCGTCTGGCTGGGAGCTACGGGCGCTACCACTGGGGGAGGCGGAGGCTGCTGCTGTTGACCGCCGCCGCCGTTTCTGAAGAGCCCATACGGCGAGCGTGATAAAGCCAACGGCGAATCCTGGACGTGATCATCTGCCGCACGCTGCACTCCCATCTCGCGCTGCTGGCGGCACGCGGCGCACTCACCGCCGGCCGCAGAGTGATCGCCGCACGCGCACTTGCGCTGAAGTTGTGGCGCCGGGTCGGACATGCGCATGATGCGGTCGGCGACTTGATCGGCCTCGTGCTCGTACGCGTCGCCGGGCTGGCTGATCGCCAGCTTGGCCTGGATCGCGGCATTGCCAAAGCCTTGCTGTACCACGTGGGCTAGCTCGTGCGCCAGCAGCCGCTGGCCGGACCTGGATGCGGGCTGGTACTGATCGGCACGAAAAACGATGTCGCGGCCCACGGTGTAGGCCAGCGCGCTCACGGCATGAGCAGACTCGTCAGCCTGTGTCCCGGTATGCACGCGTACCTTGCCGAAGTCGTGGCCGAAGCGTGGCTCCATGAACGCGCGTGTGGCCGTGTCGAGCGGCTGACCGGCTGAGCGCAGCGCATCCTCCACGATCGGGGGCGCGGTAGCGGCTGTGGTCTGGCCACTGGCCTGGCGCTCCAGGCGCTGCTTGCGACACGATGCGCACTCGCCGTCCGGTCCAGGAGTGCCGCCGCAGGCGCACTTGCGCTGAAGCCGGCCGATGCGTGCCGGAGTGAACGATGGCGCGACTTTGCTCTGCTGTGGCTGTGCTCTGGTGCTCATCGCTGCAATCCTCGATAAACCGCCTCGGCGATCTGCGCGCCAAGCGTGTCGGGCGGCGAGCCGGGCGCGACTTCAAAGCTGCCGCCGCTCAACCGCGCCATGATCCCGGCCTGGCTGAGACCCGGCGGAATGCCCTGCTCCGCCATCAGCCGCGTCAGCTCGTGCTCCACGGCCGCCCCGAGGTCGTAGCGCGCCCCGGCCGATCGGACGTGATCCAGGCCATGCAGCACCAGCTCACCGATCTGGATCTGTACCGTCGGCGCAGGTGCCGGAGCCGCCTCCGTGATCGAGCTGCGCTGATTGGGCTGTGATGCGTGCTGCTCGTTCATACCCAGCCTCCAGCTTCCCCTTCGGTCAGCGTTTTTTCGAGCTTGAGATATTCAGTTCGCGCGGCGCGCAACAGATGCTTCATGCGCACCGGCTCGGCTGCGTCGGCGGCGAGAAACGCGGCGTTGAGCGCGATATTCCGAATATTGCCGCCCGTAATGTTGAGCCGCGCCAGCTTCGCGATGTCCAGCTGCTCGGTGGGCGTAGCCGGCGGAAAGATCCGCCGCCAGATCTCGGCGCGCTGAGCGGCGTCCGGGAACGGGAACTGCACAATGAAGCGGATACGGCGCAGAAACGCGGTGTCGATCGCGCTCTTGAGATTGGTCGTCAGGATCGCCAGGCCGCGATACGCCTCCATGCGCTGCAACAGGTAGCTGACCTCGATGTTGGCGTAGCGATCGTGGCTGTCTTTGACCTCGGAGCGCTTGCCGAAGAGCGCGTCGGCCTCGTCGAAGAGCAGAATCGCGCCGCCCTCTTCGGCTGCGTCGAACACCCGGCGCAGGTTTTTCTCGGTCTCGCCGATATATTTGCTGACCACCGACGACAGATCAATGTGATACAGATCCAGCCGCAGCTCGTGAGCCATCACCTCGGCCGCCAGCGTCTTGCCGGTGCCGCTTTCGCCCGCGAAGAGCGCGCTGATGCCCAGGCCGCGCGGCGATTTGGCGGCAAAGCCCCAGGTGTCGTAGACCGTCATGCGCCGCCGCACGTGCGCGACGATCTCGCGCAGAATCTGGCGCTGGGTCTCGGGCAGCACCAGATCGTTCCAGCCGGCGGCGGGCGTGATGCGCTGCGCCAGCTCGTCGAGCCGTGAGCGCGTTTGCGTTCGGCAGGCGTTCCAGATCACCGCGCCGACATCCTGCTCGGGAGCGTGGCCCAGAGCCTCGGCGCTGGCCGCCAGAATCGTGGCGGTGCTCAGGTCGAACTGCGCGACGATCGTATCCACCTGGCCGTTGAGCTGAGCCGTTGTAGCTCCCAGGGCGCTCTGCCAGATCGCGCGCTGCTCGACGTGGCTTGGCTTGTGTACATCCAGGATTAGCGTGGGCCGCCCAAGGATGCGCCGCCGCTCGCGGGTCGCGACGATCAGCACACACTGCGTCCGCTCGATCAGTCGTGTCAGCGCGGTGTTGCGCACGGTATCGCTCAGATCGAAGCCGTCGCAGTCCAGCAGCAGCGCCGTGCTCGTCAGCGCGGCCTCACGCTCCCACAGACAGATCAGCGCTTCCAGATCGCCGGCTGCGGTCGGCACCAGATCGGCCGCGAGCAGGCTTAGCCGCAGTCCCAGCGTGCTGCATGCGGCGGCAGCGATCGTGCGCTTATCGGTGGTTTCCGCGCCGCAGAGCTGAATCACCGGCAGGGCGGTGCTGCTCGAAGCTTGGGTCAGCGTCGCGACAATCCGCTCGACCAGCGCCGCGTGTGACGGCACCAGCCCGCCCAGCGCCGGGACCGGCTCGACGATTCCGACCAGACGCTCGTCGAGATGCGCGGTGCCCGCCAGATGATGCAGCACCCGCTCGTCGATGCGCAGCGGACTCTGGGTCAGCGCGCTGCCCGCAGCTACCTCGATCAGCCGCCAGCGCCGCAGCGGACTTCCGGGCGTGAGCGCGCTCCAATGCGCGTCGGGCAGATAGGCCAGCGCCAGGCTAAAAGTCGGGTATGGGCGCGACGGATCGTTATGAGCGGCGGCGCACAGCGGCCCGAACGACGAGTCCAGCTCGACTCCGGCGCAGAGCAGCAGCAGATCGCGCTCAAAGGCCGACAGCCCAAACGTGGTGCCGATCTGCTCCAGCGCGGCCGGAGCGACCAGCGATTGCCGGGTCTCGTCCAGTGCCAGCCGCGCCTCCTCGATCGATGGGCTGCCGGCTGATAGCGGCTGCGTGTGCTGCTCCAGCGTCGCGCGCAGCAGCGTCAGTGCCGCCTGCGTGTAGCGCTGATTGGCCGTCGTCCAGTTGTCGCTCGCTGCTGTGCTCACGAGATCACCACGGTTGGGCCGATGAACTCGCGGTAGTTGGGCTGCGTGTCATCGGTTACTTGCTCTAGCTCGCTCTCCGCGCCGTCCACGCGCAGCCGCACGAGATAGGTTCCATCGTCCACTCCATCGGCATCGAAGATCAGCGGATCGCTCTCGGTGTCGCGCGGCCTTGGCGTGAGCGTGTAGGTCAGCGGCTGATTCGGCGGCGCTACCACCTGATGCAGCAGCAGTGTCGCCTGCTGGCGCAGCCCGACGCGTGGATCGGCATCGACGGTGATGCGTGGATCGGCGCCGCCGCTAAAGTTCGTGCTGTTGAGCAGTGGTCGTAGCACAAACGCCGCCACGTTCGAGGCCATGCTTTTGCGCGCTCGTGGCTCGGTGGCGCCCAGCGGCAGACGATGAATAACCTGCACGGCGTTGACTCCGGCGCGCAGTCCGCCCGGCAGCGCAACCGTTAGCCGTGTCGGCGTCGATCCGGCCTCGGGCGCCTGCTCGATCGTCCCGAACTGCACAACCGTATCGTCGTCGAGCAGGCCGCTGCCGCGTAGCTCGATCGTCGCGTCGGGCGCAAACGTGATCATCTGCGGCTCCACAGCATCGATTCGCACCTGGCGCATCGGCACGACAAAGATCTGGCGCTCACGCACCGGCAGCGCGCTGCGCGGCGTTTCCTCGGCCTCGATCAGCACCACGCTGCACTGGTAGGCGACCGAGAGCGCGTACTGGGTCTGGAAAAAAACCGACCAGATCTTGGATAGCTCTTCCAGCGAGAGCGGCAGCGGCGTGAAGCGCACCAGATCGATCTGCTCCGCCAGATTCGAGCGCCGCAGGTAGTGGTCGGGATCGGCCGTCACCAGGTCGTCGATCACTGCCGCGATCTGGCTGCGGCTCAGCAGCGGATGCGCGTGCAGCGTGCGCACGGTGCTGCCCAGCACACGCTGCGGCTCAAGCGTGGCCTCGCTGCCGTAGAAGGTGAGCAGGTAGTGTAGATCCAGCGCGACCCGTGGCCGCTGCACCAGCGCGGCGTTGCCCGATCGGGTCGGAAGGTCGGTGTTGCGCCAGGCGCTGTTGTAGCTGACCTGATACAGATAAATGTTGAGGCCCATGCTCGGCACATCGCGATCCGGCCGTACGTTGCGGACCGCCGCTCCGGGAACGTCCACCTGGATCGCGCCCTGAAGCATCTGGCTCAGCACCGTAGTCACCGTGGCGATGGCAAGAAAATTACTCATCGACGGTCTCCGTTCTGCGAGCGCAGATAATCGTCAAGCGACATGCGCGGTGTCGGCGCGGGCCTGGGCTTGGGCTGCTCTGCCGGCTGCGGCGTGACGGCGCGCACCTCGATCCGGCCGATCGAGACGTGGATCTGCGGCGCCGGCTGCGGCCCTGACGGCTCCGGCGCTCGGGACGTTGGCGGTAGAAGCGGCAGAAGCGGCTCACGCGGTACCAGCGCCGGCCGCTCGGTCTGTGTGCTGGCTGCACGCCGCTCAACGCTCTGCGCCTGCCGCTCGTCGGCGATCGGCACCGACGATGTCGATCTGCCGGGCGAATCGAGATCGAGAGGTTGTTCAGCTACCAGCGATCTCGCGCTGGGTGTAGTGTGAGGCGGCCGCGGCTCGCTTGCCGGGTGCTGCGGGCTCGCTTGGACGCTCGGCAGTGTGTCGGGCGTGCTGAGCAGCTGCGCCGGCTGCTCTCGACGTGCCGTCGGGCTGGTCGGCTCGGATCGCTGCGGAGTTGTGGACTCTGATCGCGTGGACGGCGCGGCGCTCGGCTCGATCATCTGGTGAGCTTCGGCTGGCGGCGCGACGTTGTTCGGCTCAGCTCTGGTCGCCGGGTTGATCTGCGGCTGCGGTGGCCGGACTCGCTCGACGGTTGGCGCGGGCGGCGCGGTGGGCTGGCGCATCACGATCGACTCGGCATGCTGTGTTTGGGCTGGCGTTTCCCTGCGCTCGACAAATGCATCGATCGCCTGCGGCGGCGCGGCGCTCTCCGACTGCGGCGCCTGCTCCTCGATCGTTAGCTCCTGCCTGCCCTCCGCGTGGCCGTCGATCAGCGGCGCTCCCGGCGCGAAGAGCGAAGGCACCACCGGCTGGATCGTGTTGGCCACTCCCAGCGTTCGCTCGGCTAGCCGTGTGAAAAAATCAGGCATTAGCTCACCATGTCGAGGTAGAACTGTCGGCGCGCGGCGCTTAGGGCCAGAATATCCGCCTCACGCCAGCCGTACGCTCGCGCCAGCGCATGAACCTCGCGCAGCAGCCGCTTGGCCGTCGCGGTCAGCTCGCTCCAGAAGAATGCGACGATATCGAGCTGGGTTTGCCAGCGCTGCCCACAGGCCGGACATTCGAGATCGATCAGCACCTCGGCCAGCGGATCGCAGACCGTGATGCGCTCGGCGATGCTCCCGACGATCGCAGGCGGCAGCGCTTCCACGCCGATCGGCCGGCCCGCGCGCTCAACCTCCAGCACGCAGCGGCTCAGCAGCAGATCGTGGGCGCGAGCCGGATCGGCGCAGGTCACGATCGCGGCCAGATCGTAGCTGTTGGGCAGCCGAAACTGGATCGCGTACTCGTCCACGGTCCAGCCCTGCACCGGCTCGATCGTCTCGGGCTGGGCGCCGGCCCGCAGCTCCGCCGCCGACAGCGGAAACTCCAGCCGCTCGGCGCACTGCGGACACTCGGCGTAGCTCTCAAGTCGCGCTCCAAAGGTGCGCTCCCAGGCTTCCAGCAGGTAGCCGTCGCGCTGACCGATGCTGAGCGTCGCCAGCTCTTCCCAGGCCATGGTAGGCCGCGCCGCCGCAAGAATCGTCAGCGCCCGATCGATCGGATGCTGGCGCAGGCCGGTTTCCCAGATGTGGATGAGATCATGCTCTGCTAAGCCACGCATGTGCTTTACGATAAAGAACAAGCGAACAAAAGAACAAAAGAACAAAGATAAACCTCATTTGTTCCCTTGTTTCTTCGCCCAAAGGGCACCCGCTTTGTTCTCCCTATTCGGTGAACGTCGGCTCGCTCGGCTCGGGCACCTCGTCGTCGCGCTCCCAGCCCTCGTTTTCCAGCTTGATGTTCTGGATCGCGACGGCGTTAGCGTTGGCGTCCAGATCCGGCAGCGCCTGGTACTCCGAGACCCAGCAGCGAAAGACCTTGTAGGCGATCGCCAGCTGGCCGGCCTCGTTATACACCTCGATGATGATGTCCTTGCGAAAGTCCTTGAGCGACACCTCGCTGCCCAGGCCGGAGCCGAAGTTCCAGACTTTGTTGGCCCACTTCTCGAACTCGGCGTCGTGCGTCACGCCGCGCTCCAGCGTGATCGCCTCGTACTCGGTGCGGCCCGGCGATTTGCGCGTGCTGCTCGGATCGCCGCCCTCGCGGTGCTTGACGACCTCCGTGGTGCGCTTCAAGGAGCTGACTTTGCTGATCCCGGCAACGTAGCGACCATCCCACTTGACGCGGAACTTGAAATTCTTGTAGGGGTCGAAGCGCTGCGGATTGACGCTAAACTGAGCCATCCTGGTCTCCTTGTAGAGAACAAAGAACAGAGAATACAGAACAAAGAACAAAAAGCGAACATCAACCCGTTGTTCTTTGTTCTTGATTTGTTCTCCTGCTTACACTTCGATCTGACCGGCCATCTGCTGGAGCTTGATGATCACAAACTCTGCCGGTTTCAGCGGCGCGAAGCCGACGATAATATTGACAATGCCCAGGTTGATGTCGTTCTGCGTCGTCGTCTCGCTGTCGCACTTGACGAAGTAGGCCTCGCGCGGCGATTTGCCCTGAAACGCGCCCTGGCGGAAAAGATTCTGCATGAACGCGCCGATGTTTAGCCGGATCTGCGCCCACAGCGGCTCGTCGTTCGGCTCGAAGACCACCCATTGCGTCCCGCGATACAGGCTCTCCTCAAGGAAGAGCGCCAGTCGCCGCACCGGAATATACTTGTACTCGTCGGCCAGCGAGTCCGCGCCGCGCAGCGTTCGTGCGCCCCACACCACGCGCCCGTTGACCGGGAACGAGCGCAGGCAGTTGATGCCGATCGGATTCAGCATGCCGTTCTCGGCATCGTTGAGATTGACGGCCAGACCCTGAATGCCGTTCATCGCTGCGTCGAGGCCGGCGGGCGCTTTCCACACGCCGCGCTGCGCATCGGTGCGCGCCATCACGCCGGCGATAATCCCGCACGGCACGAAAACGTCGAGCTGGCCGTCACGCAGCGGATCGGCCTCGATCACGCGTGGAAAATAGATCGCGGCGTTGCGGGCAAAGGTGCCGGAAAGTCCCAGGCTGCCCAGACCGGCCTGAGCCGTCGCGGCGGCCGTGTTGGGATTGGCGCTCCACGCGTCCGGCGGATCGACGATCAGGAACGCGCGGCGCTCGGCGCAGTAGGCCATCGACGTTTGATAAATCGTGCTCGCGGTATCGCCACCCTGAACGTCGGGCGGGATGCACAGCAGATTGAAAAGATCTGCCTTCTCAAGAGCGTACAGGCCGCGCTTGTTGGTGCGATCGCCGGTGTAGTCGTTGGTGGTGAGCGTCTGGCTATCGACGGCCTGTCCCGCCGCGACGACGCCCGTCGAGTTGGTCGAGGAAAACGGATCGTCGCCGGCAGGGACGATGCCATTCGGCCCTGGATTGCTGGCCGCCGGCCGTGCTCCCGGCAGCGCGCCCAGCGTGCGCACCAGGCTCGACTCCTGGCGCAGCACATTGTCGATCCGGCGCGTGGCCGTGGTCTGGACCGAAACGTTACGAATCACCTCGGTCGCGCCGGTGGCGGTGTCGCGGATCGACAGGTTGAACAGATTGGTGTCGTCTGGATCGCGGGTGTTGTAGTCGATGCGGGCGCGCAGGCCATTGCCCCAGACGCCCTCATTGGCCGCCTCAAGATTGAGCCCGCCCACCGTGAGCTGCGCGCGCGTCTGCGGCGCGGCGTTGCCCACGGCATCGGCGGCGGCATCGCTCACGCTGTCGGCGGTCGCGCCCGGCAGATCGCGGGCAGACTCGGCGGCATCGGCGACGGCATCGGCGGCGGCGTTGCGAGGAGCGGCGGCGTTTTCGGCGGCGTTGGCGGCGTTGCGCGCGGCAGTCGCAACCGAGGCCGGTGTCGCGCCACCCTCGGCGGCGGCGGCGGCAGCGGCGTTAGCGACATCTTGCGCCGCATCCTGCGCGGCGTCCTGGTCGGCGTCCGAGGTGAAGAACGGACGATACATCCGCACGATGATCGCCTGGCTGCCGCCGTTGAGGTAGAAGTCGCGCACCGCGTAGCTCAGCGTGCTGCCGAGCGATAGTCCGCCGAAGGTGCGCTCGAAGTCGGCAAAACTGTTGACCTGGATCGGCTCGTTCACCGGGCCGCGCAGCGTGCGCCCGATAAACGCGGTGATCGAGGTCGCTACTCCCGTGATCGTGCGTACACCGCTTGCAATTTCCTCGATGTACACACCCGGATACGTTGGCGTAACAGGCATAGCACATGCTCCCTTGTAGATAAGCCGCCAGCGCTCGGCAAGGAGGCGCAGCCCGGCTCCTTGCCATCCGACCCGGCGATTCAGCGCGCGGATCGGCAGAAGATCGTCATGTATTCCAGCATGTCTGCCTGGGAACACTCGCCGCGATGTTGCGCCGGAACACTCGGCGGCCAGCGATTCCGGCACACTAAGACGGGCCTGGTGGCGCACCGCCGGCAAGCAGCCAGGCGCGCACCAACTCTTCGAGCCCCACGTTGGTCTGGATCGGCACTGTTTGATCGCCGTCATGGAGCCGAATACTGCCGCGAACAATGCCGGTGCCGGTCTGCTGCCACAGCCGAATGATCAACGTGACCGGCTTGAGCGGCAGCGCTTCTAGCTGGTGGGTGCCGTCCACACTCACATACCACGCGCCGTCGGCACCCATGTATAGTCGTACGACCAGCGTCGTGTAGTCGCCATTGGGTTCCGCAGCCACGCAGCACCTTCCTCGTGTAAGGCTACTCCTGGAAGCGTGAGCCGGGACGGAAAGCCACCGATCCGGTTGTTCTACGGGTATCTCATAAGCCGCTCATCGATCGAAGTCGGATCGACTGTAGCATACGGCTCTCAAGCGCTGCTCAGCCCATACTCAAGCGCCGCTCAATCGACGCTTGCAATCGGGAGATATTCGTGCTTAGATGGTGTTAACCCAAGTATACGAGTGCCAGTTTCGCATCCCACTCAGCTACTTCTGCTGGTCACATGTTCGGTAGCGCCCGCTGCATGCGTGTCGCCAACGCAGCAGCTCGACACGGCGCGTTGATGCTTTGGATACACCATTATTTCTGCATTCGTCCGCCGATCACGCCTGGCTGCTGTCCGTGCAAAGATGCCTGGCTGTCGACCGGAGGTTTCAGGGAAGGTCCACGATGAAGGCACATCGTGATGGGGAGTGGACGGGGGAGGTGCTGTCGCTGGCCGAGGGTCTTCTGCATCAAGGAGAGCAGTGCGCGCAGATTGGGCTACCGCAGCAGGCTATCGAGATCCTGGGCAATGTTTGGACGATGAGCGTAGAGTACGCGCCGGAGCTGGCCGACAGCGCGGCCTGGGAGATCGGCTGGCTGGCTGCTCGACGTGGCCGCTACGCCGAGGCCGCCGCCTGGTTTGCACGCGTAGCGCAGCCGCCCGCTAACGCGCCGCTGTGGCCGATCGCGCGGGAAACGCTGCTCGAAATGTGCGGCCTGCTGGATCAACAGCCCGGCCGCGAATCCGATGTCGCCGCGAGTCCACCGGTTGATGTGACGATTAACCCATCTGCGCTGCCGCCGCTTGTCGTGACGAGTCTTGGTCGCTTCCATGTGACGCGCGCCGGCACGACGCTGCCGACCTGCAAAGCGCGCAAATCGATCGCGATCTTTCGCTATCTGCTGCTCCAGCGCAATCGCGCCGCGCACAAAGACGAGCTGATCGATCTGTTCTGGCCCGACTCACAGCCCCGCGAGGCAATCCACAGCCTACACGTCGCCATCAGCGGCCTGCGGCGCTACCTCGATCCGACCGCCGGCAGCTATCTGCTGCTCGACGCCGGACACTACCAGCTCCACCAGGACGCGCCGATCGACGATGACTGTGTGAGCTTCGTTCATCTGATCGAGACGGCGGAGCAGCACTGGCGAGACGGGAACACCGCCTGTGCCCGGCAATCCTACGCCGACGCGATCGTGTGCTATCAGGGCGACTACTACCTCGACGATCGTGATCTGCTCTGGGCAGTCGCCGAGCAGGAGCGGCTGCTCACCCGCTATCTGGTCGCGCTGGACCGGCTGGGCCGCATCCTGATCGCGCAGAGCCAGCCCGAGGCCGCCGTCGAATGTTTCCAGCGGCTGCTTGAGCGCGATAGCTATCGCGAAGACGCGCACTGCCAGCTGATGCTCTGCTACCAGCAGCTCGGGCGGCGTGGCGAGGCGCTGCGGCAGTATCAGATCTGCGCGGCGATCCTGGCGCAGGATCTTGGCCTTGAGCCGATGCCCGAGACTCAGGCGCTCTACCACCGCATCCTGGGCGATACCGGCTAGCCGCCGCTTGCGGTCTACCTCAGTGCGGCTCGGAGCAATCGATCATCCACGGTGGCAGATCACCCTCGATCAGCCGTGCGGCGTCGGCGCTGTCCGCGTGGTGGCAGGCCAGCCTTTTCGACGGCATGGCCCGAGACACAACGTGTCCCGCCGCCGTCCGATCAGTCTGCGTCAGCATCCGCTCAAGCTCGGCTTGCAGCACATCGAGCTGTCGCCCGTAGCGCAGCGCGTCTCTTCGTATGCTCCCCAGCTCCTCGGAGTCGCTCCCCATCGTCTCGGCCTCGGCGATGCGCGTCAGAATCGTGTGCAGCGCGGCGCGGAAATCATAGCTTGGTTGGTGTGTCATGGGGGAACTGTAGCATACGAAGAACAAAGGAACAAAAGAACAAAGAAACAAAGAACAGCAAGTACCAAAAACTCCCTCGCCTGCGAAGCGAAGGCGGAAGCCCGACTGAGCGCGGGGCAAGGGGAAGGCGCGACGCGCCAGGGGTGAGGGCCGAGCCCAAGAACAAAGCACCGAAATCCCCTTCTCCTGTCGCAACGGGAGAAGGGGTGCCGAACGCAGTGCGGCGGGGATGAGGGCCAAGCCCAAGAACAAAGAACAGAAAGTACCGAAAATCCCCTCTCCTATCACAATGGGAGAGGGGAAGGCGCAACGCGCCAGGGGTGAGGGCCTGTTCAGAAACCAAGAAAGTTATTCCCGCAATGTTCCCTTGTTCCCTTGTTTGCCCGCAGGGTCTGCCAACACTCCTTGCAGCTTACCTGAGTTATAGTAATCATATAAATGAGGCAGCGATGCAAGGAGACCATGATGCATATCGGCGCAGTCTTTCCTCAGACCGAGATCGGTACCGATCCCGGCGCGATCCGCACCTACGCCCAGTCCGTCGAGGAGATGGGCTACCGGCATATTTTGATCTACGATCATGTGCTTGGCGCATCCACGGCCACCCGCCCCGACTGGCGCGGCCCCTACACCAGCGATACCCTGTTTCACGAGCCGTTTGTGCTCTTCGGCTATTTCGCGGCCTGTACGCAGCAGATCGAGCTGGTTACCGGCGTGATCATTTTGCCGCAGCGCCAGACCGCGCTCGTCGCCAAGCAGGCCGCCGAGGTCGATGTGCTGAGCGGTGGACGTCTGCGGCTGGGCATCGGCGTGGGCTGGAATCCCGTGGAGTACGAGGGATTGAACGAGGAGTTTGGCAATCGTGGTGCCC
>DASWTW010000421.1:0-51253 GCA_036401895.1 Herpetosiphonaceae bacterium
CGCCGGCCAATCGCGGGCAGCAGCACTTCCTTGCCAATCAGGTCGGCGTAACGCTCGTCTTCGGGATGCACCGCCACCGCAGTATCGCCCAGCAGCGTCTCGGGCCGCGTCGTCGCCACGGTGATCGAGCGCGCCGCCGCCGGGTCCGCGCCGATCTGCCAATCGTCGCCGTCGTCGGTCGCCAGCTTGTAGCGAATATGCCACAGGTTGCTCTGGCGCTCCTCATGCTCCACCTCAAGATCCGAGATCACTGTATGATCTTTGGGGCACCAGTTCACCAGCCGCTCGGCGCGATAGATCAGGTCGTCGTCGTACAGCCGCTTGAAGGCGATGCGCACCGCGCGTGTCAGGCCCTCGTCGAGCGTGAAGCGCTCACGCGTCCAGTCGCAGCTCGATCCCATGCCGCGCATCTGGTCCGCGATGCGGTCGTGCTTGCTGTTGGCCCAGTCCCAAACTTCTTCCAGGAAGCCCCCGCGTCCAAGATCGTGGCGCGAAATGCCCTGATTGGCCAGGTGCTTCTCCACCACGGCCTGCGTCGCAATGCCCGCGTGATCGGTGCCCGGCACCCACAGCGTCTCGTCGCCGATCATGCGGTGCCAGCGAATCATAATATCTTCCAGCGTCGCCATCATCGCGTGGCCGGTGTGCAGGACACCCGTCACGTTCGGCGGCGGCAGCGAGATCACGAACGGCGGACGGCCGCGATTTTCCTCCGTCTGGCGTGGCTTGAAGTAGCCGCAGCCTTCCCACCAGCGATACATGTCGCGCTCGATCAGCTGCGCCTCGTAGGCTTTGGAAAGATCCGCCTGTTGCAGCCAGGATCGTAAATCGTTTGCAGTTGACATCGTAAACTCCTAAAAAGCTAGATTTATGCTCAGCTCAAAGCGATCGATTGAGGACGCAGCGCTCAGAGCAGAAACGCCGCGCTTCCGGGCTGGGCGCTGCATCCTCAGCCAACAACACCATCGTCATCCACCAGACACCACCTCCATGCATACAAAAAACCCCTCGTCCAGCCAAGGACGAGAGGCGAAGCTCACGCGGTACCACCTTGATTAACGAGGCGCAAACACATGCACGCTCGTTCACTCATTGGCGCGATAACGGGCGCACCCGAAGCAGACTAGCGCTGCGGCTCATCTGCTCAGCTCCCAGGCGACCTTCGGTATCTGCTGCTGCGGCGAGCTTCCAGCCGGTGACTCGCCTTCTCTATCAGCGGGCGCGATGCCTACTCTTCCTGTTCATCGCTGTTGTGCTCTGGATTGTACAAAGCCTTTTCAGGGTTGTCAACAGCCTTTAGACGCATACAATAAACGGGATACGAAGAACCAAGAACCAAGAACCGAGAACAAATGCAAAGGACATCGCCATGCTTCATCGTCTCGCGCTACTTGCGATCATCGGGCTGCTGCTCGCGGGCTGTAGCAGTCCCACTCCCATTCCGCCGCCTATGGATAACAGTCCAGCGCCGGCAGCTTCGAACAGCGTCATACCAACCATCCAGCCAACACCTACCAGCTCACCTACACCGCCGCCGACCGTCACGATCGCTCCAACGCCCACGCCGACCGTCGAGCAAGCCTGGCGCTCCTATACCAACGAGGCGGGCGGCTACACGCTGGATATTCCCACCGAGTGGGGCGTGATGGGCGAGCCGCTTTCCTCGGTGATGTTCTTCGAGCCCGAGACGAGTCTGGACGATCTGGCGACCGGCGAGCCGCAGTTTTTCACGGGCGGCGTGGATATTCTCGGCTTGGTCGCCGACGCGCCCGATCCCTACGAGGCGGTGCTGCCCAACCACAGCGCGCTTGTCGAGATGCAGCCGATCGAAACGCCGCTGGGAGCAGGTCGCGTCTACACGCTGCGCCGCGACCGGTTCCAGCCCTCGGGCAGCGAGACCGTGTGGCACGCGCAGCAGGCGATGATCCCGATCGGCAGCCGGATTGTGTCGCTGTGGGTGCAGGTAGACGCGACAACCAGCGAAGCGCCCACGCCGGAGCTTGCGCGGATGCTTACGTCATTGCAGCTCAAATAATCGCATCTGATCACTCAAAATCCCTGCGGGCGGCAATCGGAAACGACCGGCGCGTCCTGTATCTGCATCCGGTATAATCCGAGCGACTGTAGGAAAGGAAATTCCGGCTTGCCAAACAATCCAGCGCCGCTGCTCCCCGAGCCGGTTGTGCAACAAACCAAAGAGATCGCCGCCGCGATTCGTCAGGCCGAGCTTGCGCCGCTGATCGGCGCGGGCATGTCGATCCCGCGTGGCCTGCCGCACTGGAAGGCGCTCGTCGATCGGCTGATTCTGGCTTGGAAGCAGTGGGATCGATCGCAGACCAGCCGGCTGCTCTCGCCCGAGCACTACATCGCCCTGATTCGGCAAAACTTCCAGAGCGACCTGGCGATCGTCTCGTATCTGCGCCGGCGCATCGCCGAGGATGGCCGCGTCTCATTCGGCCAGCTGCTGTTTAGCGCGCTCTACACCACGCCCAAGCTCTTCACGCCGGAGCCGAGCAATATTCATCGCCATCTGGTGACGCTCTTCGCGCCGTATCCGCGCCGGATCTGGACCACCAACTACGACGATCTGCTGGAAGAAGCCGCGCGCTCGATCAACATTCCAGCCAGCACGCTCGATCCCAGCCGGCGCCAGGCCAAAAGCGAGCTGATGGTCGCGCATCTGCACGGATTTTTGGGACCGCCAGGCCGCGCCGAGGGCCATCCCGAGCCCAGCCAGGCCGAGACGATTCTGGCGCTGGCCGAGGATGATTACCACACAATCGCCTCCGATGTTATCGGCTGGACCAACCGCGAGTTCTACCGGCTCTTCGACGAGCATCGCGTGCTGATTCTGGGCATGTCGCTGGACGATCCCAACGTGCGGCGGGTGCTGGCCACAAATCTGCGCCATCCTCGCGATCAAACGGCGCGACATTTTGCGCTGATGACGACGATCGCGCTGGATGAAAAAGATCTGCCGGGTGTTCACAAGCGCACACGCCACGTCTGCGCCGACGACGCCAACGCTTTTCGCTCGTGGTACTGGCGGCAGTACGGCGTCGAGATCGTCAGGCTGCCCGACTACGACACGATCTTGCCGTTCCTGGTGCGGCTGCGCTACGAAAGCTTCGGCGCACAGCCCGGCGATCTGTGGGCGCGCGGCGCGGCGCTGGGCTACCAGGCGATCAATCCCTGGCAGCCTGCGCAGCAGCGCGTAGCCAAGCTCTACCTCGACGAGGCGTTCGAGAGCTTGCACCGCGACTTTGGCGTTCCGGCCTCGGAGCTGGTCGAGATCGGCGTGTTCTTGCTCAAGCCCGACTGCAAAACGCTGGAGCTGACGTTTCGCGGCGGCAGCGAGATCCTGGCGCAGCCGGGCAAGGCCGAGTTCTCAGCCGATCCGGATCACCCGACCGGCGTGGCAGGGCGCGTCTTCGTCTCCGGCGACGGCGTGATCGTGTCGCGGGATCATCCGCTGCACAACTTTGGCCTTCAGCCCGGAGAGCGGCAATCCTCGTCGAGCTACCAGGGCATTATCTCGGTGCCGCTGATCGACTGGTCGCAGGGCGGAATCCCGCTTGGCGTGGCCTACGTCACGACCGCGCGCACGGATGGCGCGCTCTTCAAGCTACCGCCCACGACACGAAATCAAGGCGAAAAATCTCTGGAAGATCTTTACCAGTGGATGCATTTATCGATCATGGAGCTGATCGAAATCTTGCGAAAACTTGGAGAAAAGCAATAAGGCTGTGCAATGCGATCTATGCTATACTGATCGCAGTTTTGAACAGTCTCATCTTTACCGAAGGTAGGTGAGTTCTTGATGCATAAGGCAAAAGTCTACCGTGCGCGGCGTCCACGCTCGGTAATGATAGGAAGTAGCGAGATCCGTCCGATCTCGGGGGCAGTTTCCGAGAGCAAGGAGGCTCAGCGCGCCAACGGCACGTTCACGCCGGGCGGCAATTATCAGCTCGAAAAGTTTCCCGCGCTGAAGAACCTGCTCAAAAAGTCCTGGGATCTGGAGTAGCCCGCCTCACCACGAGCGCTCCGCCCATCGCTGCTCCGACGCCTTGCCGTGGCTATCGCGGCAAGGTTTTTTGTTGGCAGGCCCTCACCCCCGGCCTGCGGCCTTCCCCCTCTCCCATTGCGATAGGCGAAGGGGGAAGATAGGCCCTCACCCCGCTTCACTTCGTTCAGCACCCCTCTCCCGCCCCCGCAGGCGAGGGGAATAAGGTACTTTCTGTATTCTCTGCGGTTCTTGGTTCTTGGTTCTTTCGTTTGGTTTTTGTTCCTTTGTTCTTTTGTTTCTTTGTTCTTTGTTCTCCTCGTGTTGCGGCACCCCAGGGCATGTGCTATAATCGCGGTTCATAAATACATAACGCGACTCATCGCGATGGGCGGAGGGACTGGCCCGATGAAGCCCGGCAACCCTGAACGGCGGCGCGAGCCCCGATCGATAATACCGATCGACGGGCAACGCTCCAACAAACAGAAGGTGCCAAATCCTGCGGGGTAGCACAGCTACGCCGAAAGATGAGAGGGAACGTAGATATAGCCTCTCGTAACGAGCGGCTTTTTTTATGGGTGCGCGATGCGAACGGTATGGTGGGAGCCCGGCGCGGTCTGCTTGATCGATCAAACAAAGCTGCCGCACACACGCGAGACGGTGCGCTGCACAACGGTTGCCGAGACGGCGGCGGCGATTACAAACATGATTGTACGGGGCGCTCCCGCGATCGGCATTACGGCGGCGTATGGCATGGTGATCGCGGCTGAGGCGGCGGCCAGCAGTGCCGGCGATCTGATCGAGGAGCTGGCGGTGGCAAAAACCACGCTCGACGCCGCCCGACCAACCGCCGTCAATCTGCGCTGGGCCACCGACCGCATGCTGGCGCTGGCTCACGCGCTGCACGATCGCACACCGACCGACGAGCTAATCGAGCGGCTGCTCGGCGAGGCCCACGCGATCCGCGACGAAGACGAGGCTATGTGCTACGCGATCGGTGAGTGGGGCGCGCAGCTGCTGCCTGAGGGCGCAAACGTGCTGACGCACTGCAACGCGGGCGGCCTGGCCACAGCAGGCTACGGCACAGCGCTTGCGCCGATCAAAACCGCTCATACGCAGGGCAGGCGGGTGCATGTATTCGTCGACGAGACGCGGCCGTTTCTCCAGGGCGCGCGCCTAACTACCTGGGAGCTGCAAGACGCGGGCATTCCTCAGACCTTGATCACCGACAGCATGGCCGGCTACTTTATGCGTCAGGGCGCGATCGATTGTATCATCGTGGGCGCGGATCGCATCGTGGCCAACGGCGATGTCGCTAACAAGATCGGCACCTACAGCCTGGCGGTGCTGGCGCAGGCGCACAACATCCCGTTCTACGTGGCCGCGCCGACCTCGACGATCGACCTGAGCATGGCCAGCGGCGAAGATATTCCGATCGAGCAGCGCGATCCGCGCGAGGTGATGTATCTGGGCGGCCAGCTGCTGGCACCGGAGGGCGTGCAGGCCGCGCATCCGGCATTCGACGTCACGCCGCACACATTGATCAAAGCGATTATTACCGAGCGCGGGATCATCGAGCCGTCGTTCGAAACGAATATTCGCCGGATCATGGAGCAGCCTGCATCGAGCGACGGGCAGCCGACAACCGCTGCGGGCTCCTAGCGCCTGGATTCGCAATGTCGTTGCCGTTCCGTCCAAAATGTCAGCCGTTGCAGCTAGGGCCGCTGCCATATATCGATGTAACCGCCGCCTGGAATGCAGTTCTTCAATATACTCCTGAGCTTCCGGCGCTGCCGCTGCTGACGCGCGAAGGAGAAACACCGGCGGCGCTCGCGGCGGAAGGTTTCGCGGGCATCAGCATCAATCAAGCCGCCGTAACGATCGATCGCGCCGCCGCGCTGCAAGGTCTGGATGCGCTTTACGCGGACTATCTGCGCGGAACGACGACGCGTCAGATGCTGGATCTGGCGGCGCTGCCACGGCTGGTGCATATCGAGGGCGCGCTGCGGCGGGTGCAGGCGCTGTTTGGCCTGGTGCTCGGCCCGATTAGCCTGGCGCAGCTGATTGTTGATGAACAGGCCGAGCCGATCATTAACGATCATGAGCTGCTGGATGGGCTGGCCAAGCATTTGTTTTTGCGGCGGCTCTGGCTCAAAAGTATGTTGGAGCGCGCAGGCAAGGCTGCGGTGGTCTGGGTCTACGAGCCGTATCTCAACGTCGTCAGCTCGACCTTTAGCTCACAGCCGCCCGACGCGATCATGAGCGCGCTGGATCAAACACTGGGCCAGGATCAGCCCAGGGCGCTATGGCTGGCGAAGGCGGAGACGATCCTGGCGCTGCCCGAGCACTGGCAGATCGACCTGCTGGGACTGCCGCTGCCGCTGCCGGAGCAGATCGAGCTGATCGGGCCGCGTATCGTCGAGCAGATCGCGCAAAAACGCAGCATCGCCTGGGGCATCGTCCCGGCGACCGTGGAGGGCCTGCACAGCGCAACTGCCGGGCGACTGGCGGCGCGCTTCGAGAGCTGGCTGCGGGCGATGGAAACGCTGAACGTGTCGCGCGCCGATGTGCTGACGTCGTCGGTGATCATGCCCGAGGACTCGCTGGCCTACCTTGAGCGCGGCGATGCCGAGCGAGCGCTGGCGCTGACAACCGAGCTATCATCGCTGATTCGACAATCATACGGATTGGACTAACATCACAGGCCAAGAGCAAGCGGCTGCGCTATCGGCTTGGCGCCTAAAAAAGGAAGCAACTGTGCGGATTATCGTCACTGGATCGATCGCCTACGACTATATCATGGTTTTTCCGGGCCACTTCAAAGATCATATCCTGCCCGACAAAATGCATATCCTGAGCGTCTCGTTCCTGGTCGACTCGCTCAAGCGGCTGCGCGGCGGCACCGCTCCCAATATCTCCTACAACCTGGCGCTGCTCGGCGAGCGGCCGACGATCGTCGGCACCGTGGGCGAGGATTTCGCCGAGTACAAGGCCTGGCTTGACGCGCAGGGCGTTGATACCAGCGGCATCAAAGAGATCGCCGGCGACTTCACGTCGTCCTGCTTTATCAACACCGACCTCAAGGACAACCAGATCACGGCGTTCTATGCCGGCGCGATGGCTCATGCCACGTCGATCTCGATGCACGAGGAAGGCAACCGCAGCGCCGATCTGGTCGTGATCGCGCCCAACGATCCCACAGCAATGGTACAGTACGCTGCCGAATGCACCGAGCTTGGCATCCCGTATCTCTACGATCCGTCGATGCAGGCGCCGCGCATGGACGCCGAGGCGCTTGAGGCCGGCTTCAAGGGAGCGCGCATCCTCACCGGCAACGACTACGAGTTCGGCATGATGGCCGAGAAACTGGGCATCACCGAGGCCGAGCTGCGCCGCCGCGTGCCGATCACCGTGATGACCAGGGGCGAGGCCGGCGCCCTGATCACTGTCGAGGGCGAGGAGTTCGAGATTCCGATCGCTATGCCGCGTGAGGTCGTCGATCCCACCGGCGCAGGCGATGCTTTCCGCGCGGGCTTTGTTAAAGGTCTGGCGCGCGGCTTCTCATGGCCCGTCGTCGGGCGGATGGCGGCGGTCAGCGCGGTCTATGCGATCGAGCACGCCGGCCCGCAGCAGCACCGCTACACCATGGCGGAATTTGTCGAGCGCTACCGTGAAAACTTTGGCGCGTCTGAGGAAGTTGAGTCGCTGCTCGACGAAACATCGGTTACGGCTTAAGTTCACCGTTCAGAACAACCCATTCTGAAAACTGAACTGGTTATATCACAAGGAGAGCTTACCTAACATGGCGAATTATGACGTAAAAGATCTTGGTCTGGCCGAGATCGGACGACAACGGATCGAGTGGGCCGCGCAGGAGATGCCGGTGCTGAAGCTGATCCGCGAGCGGTTTGAGAAAGAGCGCCCTCTGGAAGGGCTGAAGATATCGGCGTGTCTGCACGTCACCTCGGAGACCGCCAACCTGGTCAGGACGCTGGCCGCCGGCGGCGCCGACACGGTGCTGGTCGCCTCGAATCCGCTGTCGACGCAGGACGACGTGGCGGCGGCGCTCGTCAGCTACGACGAGATTCCGGTCTATGCGATCAAGGGCGAGGACAACGAGACCTACTACAAGCATCTCAAGGCCGCGCTCGATCACAACCCGCAGATCACCATGGATGACGGCGCGGACCTGGTGACGGGCATGCTCAAGGAGCGCCGCGACCTGCTGAGCAACCTGGTCGGCTCGACCGAGGAGACCACGACGGGCGTGATCCGGCTCAAGGCGATGGCCAAAGACGGCGTGCTCAGCTTCCCGGTTGTCGCCGTGAACGACTCGCTGACCAAGCATCTTTTCGATAATCGCTACGGCACCGGCCAGAGCACGCTCGACGGCGTGATTCGCGCGACCAACGTCCTGATCGCGGGCAAGACCGTGGTCGTGGGCGGCTACGGCTGGTGCTCCAAGGGCATCGCCATGCGCGCCAAGGGCCTGGGCGCAGATGTGGTCGTCACCGAGATCGATCCGGTCAAGGCGCTGGAGGCGGCCATGGACGGCTACCGCGTGATGCCGATGATCGAGGCCGCGCGCGTGGGCGATATTTTCATCACCGCGACCGGCGACATCCACGTGCTGGACGGCGAGGACTTCGCCGCGATGAAGGACGGCGCGATCATCGCCAACTCGGGCCACTTCAACGTCGAGATCAACATCCCCGATCTGGAGAAGGCCGCCGTCGAGAAGCGCCAGCCGCGCGCCTATATCGACCAGTATGTGATGGGCGATGGCCGCCGCCTGAACCTGCTCGGCGAGGGCCGTCTGATCAACCTGGCCTCGGCTGAGGGCCACCCGTCGGCGGTGATGGATATGAGCTTCGCCAACCAGGCGCTGGCCTCGGAGTTCCTGCTGCGCAACAAGGGCAAGCTTGAGCCCAAGGTCTACGCGCTGCCCGAAGAGGTCGATCGCGAGATCGCGGCGCTCAAGCTCGCGGCGATGGGTATCAACATCGACACGCTGACCTCGGAGCAGGAGCACTACCTGAACTCCTGGGAAGAAGGAACTTAATAATTCGCTGGAGACCAATGACACCCGATCGCGGAGTCATTGGTCTCCGGTCATTGATCACTGGTCCCCTGACCATTGATCATCGGTGAAGCATATGCAGCCGTATAACCAGCAATTCGAAGATCAGCCATCCTACACCGTCCCATCGCCGCCGTCCGTGAATCGTCCCGCGCCCTATGTCGGCAATCAAAAAGACATGCTCGCTTTTCTGGCAATGGTTGCCGGAGCGGGGCTGCTGGTGTCGAGCTGCATTCCGGGCGCGAGCTGCCTGCTGCCGATCTTTGCGCTGGTTGGCGGTATCATGGGCCTGCGCGGCGCTGATCAGGCGATCGATCCGAGCCGCACACGCACCTACTCCTGGATCGCGATCGCTACGGGCGGCGTGATTCTGCTGATTTTCATCGCGATCGCCGTGTTCTATGGTGCAGTTATCATGGCTGCCATTCAGGAAGCGAACCAGGACTTTTAGAAACTTCGAAGGAAATAGTAAGAGATGGGCACAACATTTACCGATGCTCCTCAGATCTTCCTGACCTCCGAGTCGGTGACTGAGGGACATCCCGATAAAATCTGCGACCAGATCTCAGATGCGATTCTGGACGCGCTGCTGGAGCAGGACCCGCGCTCACGTGTGGCCTGCGAGACGGCAACCACGACCGGCCTGGTTGTGGTGCTGGGCGAAGTGACGACCAACGGCTATGTCGAGGTGCAGGATATTGTGCGCCGCGTCATCACCGAGATCGGCTATACCCACAGCGATTACGGCTTTGACGCCAGCACCTGCGGCGTGATGGTCGCGCTGCACGGTCAGTCCGCCGATATTGCGCTGGGCGTCGACAAGGCGCTTGAGGCCAAAGAGGGCGAGATGACCGAGGCCGAGGTCGAGGCGGTCGGCGCCGGCGATCAGGGCATGATGTTTGGCTTTGCCTGCGACGAGTCGCCGGAGCTGATGCCGCTGACGATCGCGCTGTCGCACCGCCTGACGCGCCGCCTGAGCGAGATCCGCAAATCGGGCCAGCTGACCTATCTGCGGCCGGACGGCAAGGCGCAGGTAACGGTCGAGTACGCCCACGGCGTGCCGAAGCGCGTCGATACAGTGCTGGTCTCCACGCAGCATGACGCCGGCGTTTCCCAGGAGCAGATCCGCAAGGATGTGATCGAGCAGGTGATCAAGGCCGTCATTCCCAGCGAGCTGCTCGACGACAAGACCAAGTATTTCGTCAACCCAACCGGCCGCTTCGTGGTCGGCGGGCCGATGGGCGATGCGGGTCTGACCGGGCGCAAGATCATCGTCGATAGCTACGGCGGCATCGCCCGTCATGGCGGCGGCGCGTTCTCAGGCAAAGATCCGACGAAGGTCGATCGCTCGGCGGCCTACGCGGCGCGCTACGTGGCCAAGAACGTGGTCGCGGCGGGCCTGGCGGCGCGCTTCGAAGTCCAGCTCTCGTACGCGATCGGCGTGGCCAAGCCGCTCTCGGTCAGCGTCGAGACCTTCGGCACCGGCAAGATTGCCGACGAGGATCTGCTGCGGCTGATCGACCAGCACTTCGATCTGCGGCCGGGCGCGATCATCCGCGACCTGAATCTGCGCCGCCCGATCTACCGCAAAACGGCAGCCTACGGTCACTTCGGCCGCGATGACATCGACGCGCCCTGGGAGAAGACCGACAAGGCCGACGCGCTGCGCAAGGCGGCAGGCTTGTAAAGAACAGGCAAACAAAGAACAAAGAACAGTGGCTCAGGCGAGACCAGACTGTTCTTTGTTCTTTTATGGCCCTCACCCCCTTTGTCCCCCTGCCCCGAACCTCGGCGGGCTTCCGCCTCGGTTGTGACAGGAGAGGGGGAAGAATAAATCCCGATTCTGGTGCCTTTCTTCTTCGTTTGTTTCCTTGATTCTATATTCTGGCCTGGGTTCTTCTTTGTTCCTTTGTTCTTTTGTTCTTTGTTCTCCTAGGTTCTTCACCATGTCACAGCTACCTTTTGATCGCCTGATGCGCGAGCTTGCAAGCTATCTCGGCACACCGCTGGACTTCGACCGTGGGATTTACCGGCTGATTGTGCCGCTGCCTATGGGACGCCAGCAGGAGGTCAGCGCTTCGATCCGCGACGACGGCGATGGACGCCCGATTATTGCGTTTGTTTCCACGGTTGGCGAGGCACGGCGCGGGATCGAGCCGTGGAGTCTGCTCCGCGCCAATGGCTCGCCGATCTACAGCCGCGTAGCGCTGATGGGCAACATGATCGCTGTGATCGCCTCTCAGCTGCTCAACACGGCTCAGCCCGAGGAAGTGCTGCTGATCTTGCGCGAGGTGGCGCAGTTTGCGGATCAGCTGGAGCGCCAGCATTTTCGCGGCGATCTGTTCTGAGCCCGAGGCCCAACACAGATCGCTTCAGCTAAATTTCATTGCACGCTCCGGTATGATTGAAGGATCAAGTGTAGAAGCTTACAATGAACCGACTCCTGGTTCTCGGCGTAGCGCTCACGCCTCAAGATTACAATCGCTAACAACTCGCCCAACCCAGACGCAGCCAAAATCATTTGGTCGTAAAGGAGGGCTTCATGGAGCTGGATCGCCTTCGCCGGATCTACCGCGACTACGCGCCGGGCTACGACGACTCAATGCGGCTATCCGAGCGTCTACTGCTCGATCGATTTCGTCGTGAGCTGCTGCAAAAAGCGCGCGGCGATGTGCTTGAGGTTGCGATCGGTACCGGCATCGATCTGCCTTACTATCCGTCTGGCTGCCGCATCACAGGTCTGGATCTTGTGCCGGAGATGCTGGTTCTGGCTGCGGTGCGCGCCCGAACGCTCAAGCTTCCGCTACGCCAGGTCATCGCCGACGTCGCACATCTTCCGTATCCCGATCGCAGCTTCGATACGGTTGTCACCACGCTGGCAGCCTGCACCTTCCCCGATCCGATCGCGGCGCTGCGCGAGATGGGCCGTGTCTGCCGCGAGGACGGCCACGTGCTGCTGCTTGAGCATGTACGGGGCAACAGCGTGCTCTTTGGGCGCATCCTCGACTGGTTAACGCCCTACACCGTCGCCAGCATCGGCTGCAATCTCAACCGTGACACAGCCGCTAACGCGACGATCGCAGGACTGCGGATTATTACCGTGCGCGCGATCTTCGGCGGCTTGCTGGTGCAGATCGAGGCCCAGCCAGCGCAAAAAAGCCAGGACACGCTCGCAGCGCATCCTGGCCGCCTGACCGAGCTAGCCGCGTAGCAGCGACTCGCCGCCGTCGATCCACAGCTCGGTGCCGGTGATGTGCCGCGAGGCGTCCGAGGCCAGGAACAGCACCAGCTGCGCAACTTCCTCGGAGGTGCCGGGCTCGCCGCCGGTCAGCGGCATACCCTCATCCTCGTACTCGGTCTCAAAGCGCACCTTGTCAAGATTACGCTGCTCGGTGTTCTCGTCGATATTGGTCTCGATCGCGCCGGGGCAGATCACGTTGACGCGGATCTTGTGCGGCGCTAGCTCCAGCGCGACCATTTTGGTAAATGCAACCTGCGCCGCCTTGGTGCAGGAGTAGGCCGTCGCGCCAGTGTTGCTGAAGATGCGCGTGCCGTTCACCGACGACGTGACGATCACAGAGCCGCCCTGCTGCTTGAGATGCGGCACCGCGTATTTGACCGTCAGAAACGTGCCTTTGAGATTGATGTCGATCGTTTTGTCCCACTCGTCGGGCTCTAGCTCTTCCAGCGGCGCCCACACGCCGTTGATGCCGGCGTTGGCAAACACAATGTCGAGCCGGCCCCAGCGCTCGATCGTCTGAGCGACCGCCTGCTGCATCTGATCCGGCTGCGAAATATCGGCGACAACCACGATCGCCTCGCCGTCGCGCTGCTGAATCTGCTCGACCGTCTGCTTCAGCTCGTCCTCGGTATGGCCCAGCGCAGCGATCTTCGCGCCCTCCTGCGCCAGCAAAATCGCCGCCGCCTTGCCGATGCCCGAGCCAGCGCCGGTGATCAACGCCACTTTATCCTTCAGCTGCATGGAATCCTCCCGACCTACCATAGCCTTTCATTCCTGGCGCTGTGAGCAAGCTACATACCAGCACAAAGCCGCCGATCCTACCCATGTAGAACCGGCGGCCTGTCAGGATGGTTTGCGATTTAGCTCGCGCCGATCGCTTCCGGGGCGTGACCGGAACGCTTCGCGCTGGTATTGTGCTCGTCCAGGCCGATCTTGCCGTCGCGAACGTGAATAATTCGGCGCGCATAGGCCGCGATATCGGGCTCGTGCGTGACCAGAATCACCGTGATTCCCTGCTCGGCGTTGAGCCGCGTGAAGATGCCCATGATCTCCTCGCCGGTCCTGGTATCCAGCGCGCCGGTCGGCTCGTCGGCGAGCACAATTCGGGGATTGCTCACCAGCGCCCGCGCGATCGCCACACGCTGCTGCTGGCCGCCGGATAGCTCGTTGGGCTTGTGATGCATACGATCGCCCATGCCGACCATGCGCAGCGCAGCCTCGGCCCGCTCGCGACGGTTGCGACCATCGCCGTAGAGCGTGGGCAGCTCGACGTTGCGCAGCGCTGAGCGCCGCTGCAAAAGCATGTACTGCTGGAAAACAAAGCCCAGCTTCTGGTTACGGATCTCGGCCAACTGGTTGTCGTTGAGCTTGCCGACATCCACGCCGTCCAGCAGATACGTGCCGCCCGTCGGCTGATCCAGGCAGCCGATGATGTTCATCAGCGTGGACTTGCCGGAGCCGGACGGTCCCATAATCGCCACCAGCTCGCCTTCGTTGATCGTCAGCGAGACGCCTTGCAGCGCGTGGACCTCGACATCGCCCATTTTGTAGGTTTTCGTGAGATCGTGCAGTTCTATCAGCGCCATAGTCTCAGGCCCTCACTTGTGACCTGCGGGCAAACAAGGGAACAAGGAAACAAAGGAACAAACGACGAGTCTTGCCTTCGTTTTTTCCGGTTTTTTGCTCGTTTGGTTCTCGGTCCTTGATCCTTCTTTGTTCTCTGGTTCCTTTGTTCTTTTGTTCTTTCGCCTACTCGTACCTCAGCGCCTGGATCGGATTCAGCCGCGCCGCACGTACCGCCGGGTAGATGCCAAAGAAGAGACCGACTGCCGCCGAGAAGCCGACTGCCAGCATCACCGCGCCCAGCGTCACCACCGGCGTGATGTACTCGGCGAACAGATAGCCGATCAGGCTGGCCGTGCCGTAGCCGAGCAGCAGCCCGATCAGACCGCCCAGGATGCTCATCACCAGCGCCTCGATCAGGAACTGGCGCAGAATATCGCGGCGTTTAGCACCCACTGCTTTGCGCAATCCGATCTCTTTGGTGCGCTCTGTGACCGACACCAGCATGATATTCATCACGCCGATGCCGCCGACAAAGAGCGAGATTCCGGCGATCGCGCCGAGGAACACCGTCAGCGTCGTCGTCACGGTGTTGAACGTCGAGAGCAGCGATGCCTGGCTGAAGACCGTAAAATCGTCGTCTTTGCCGCTGTCGTCCAGCGCGTGACGGCGCCGCATCAGCTGCTCAGTCTTGCGCTGCGCCAGATCGATCTCCTCGGCAGTGCGCGCCTGAAGCATGATCGCCGACACCTGGTAGCTGGCTGCGGTTGTCGCTCGGCCGCCAAAGAGGAATTTATAACCGGTGTTGAGCGGCACATACACCGCCGAATCTTCGTTGCCCAGGCCGCCGGTCTTTTCGAGCACGCCGACAACTTTCATCGACTGGCCTTTGAGCCGCACGCTCTGCCCGATCGGATCGGACGTGCCGAAAATATCCTCGCTGATGCCGCCGCCGAGCACGACCACGTTGCGCGCGCCGGCGTCCATGTCCTCGGTCACAAATTGGCCACGCGCGACCTTCAGATTGCGCACGATCGCGTAATCAGCCTCAGCGCCGGTGACCTGGACATCCTGGCTGATGTCACCGCCGTCGATCTTGGCCGAGCCCTGAAACACCGGCGTGACATACTCAATCTCCGGCACGCTGCGCCGAATCGCCTCGACATCCTCAAGCGTCAGTTCGGTTATGCCTGAGCCGCCGCCTGGACCACGATCCGGCGAGCCGGGAACAACCGAGAGCAGATTCGTGCCGATGCCCTCGACTTGAGAGGTGATTGCTCGCTGCGCGCCGTTGCCGATCGAGATCAGCGAGACCACCGACCACACGCCGATGATAATACCGAGCATCGTTAGAAAGGTGCGCAGCTTGTTCGAGCGCAGGCTTTCCAGCGCGATGCGCACGCTCTCCCACACGCCCATCGAGAGATTAATTCTTGCCGCCCGTGGAACGGGCCGGAGCTGTTCAGTTCGTGCCATACTTCGCTCGCTTTGATAAAGCCCAGCTTATTGGACAGTCGAAGCCGAGCCCAGCACAGCAATTTGATCGCCTTCGTTCAAGCCGCTGACCACTTCCACTTCGATGTCATTGCCCAGGCCGATGCGAATCTCGCGATCGACAAACGTATCGCCCTGTTTGATGCGCACAAAGCGCTTGCTGCCCTCGCTGCGCACCGCGCTCGCCGGAATAATCAGCGCGTCCTCTTTTTCCAGCGTCGCGATCTCGACCGAGGCGTTCATCCCGACGCGAATTGCCTCGTTTTGCTTGGGCAGATCGATCCGCACCAGGTACGTCGTCACATTCTGGACCACCGTTGCCGCCGGCGCAACATAGCTCAACGTGCCGGTGATCACATCCGTGTCCAGCGCGTCGATCACCACCTGCGCCGACTGGCCTTTGCGCAGCTGAGCGACATCGCGCTCGCTGACGTTGACGTCCAGATGCAGCTTGCTATCGTCGACGACGGTGATCGGCGCTCCCGACGATGCCGACGACGTAGCGCTATCACCCACATCGACGTTTACGCCGGTCACCACGCCGTCAAAGGGCGCTTTGAGCACGGCTTTGTCGCGGCTGAGCTTGGCCGATTGCAGCTGGGCCCGCGCCTGGCTCACGCCCGCCTCGGCGATGCTGATATCCGACTCGGAGCTGCCCGCCGAAAGCTTCTCGAACTGCGCCTGGGCCTGATCTACCTGCGCCTGCGCGGCTGCAATATCCGACGCACTGCCGCCCTGACGCAGCTTTTGCAGCTGGGCCGCCGCCTGATCGACTTGCGCTCGTGCTGCGGCTATATCGGCTGCAGTACCACCTTGACGCAGCTTCTGGAGCTGCGCTCGCGCCTGATCCACCTGCGCCTGCGCTGAGGCAACATCGGCCGGGCTACCGCCCTGACGCAGCTTCTGGAGCTGCGCCCGCGCCTGATCCACCTGCGCCTGCGCCTGCGCGACCGACGTATCTTTCGGGCCTTTCAGCAGCTCGTCAAGCTGCGTCTGGGCATCGTCGACCTGAGCCTGCGCGCTGGCGACGTCGTTGATCTCCTGCTGCTTGGCGTTCTCGTAGGTAACTTTGGCCTGCTCCAGCCGCGACTCGGCCTGGCGCAATTGGATCTCGGCCTGCCGCAGCGCCTCGGCGTACTGCTGCTTGGCGACATCTTCGGAGCTTTCGGTCACAAAACGATCGCCGGTGCGCGGATCGACGCCGCTCTGCACCTGCTGATTATCCCAGAAGGCGCTGCTGTAGGCTTCCTGCGCCAGCCGCACGCTATCGGCTGCCTGCTCCATGCTTTGCTGCGCCGACGTTTTGTTAGCCGAGGCAGCCGCCGCCGTCTTCTGATAGGTTTGCTGGGCCTGAGTCAGCCGTGTCTGCGCCGCGCTCACCTGGTCCGGCGACGGGCCGCGCTGGGCTGCTGTAAGCTGTGCTTCGGCGGCGCGAACGGCTGCTTCGGCGTTAGCAATATCTGCCGCCGTCACGTTGCCGGTTTTGGCTCGTTGCAGCGAGGCCTCGGCGGCGCGAACGGCTGCTTCGGCGTTGGCAATATCTGCCGCCGTCACGTTGCCTGTTCGGGCGCGAGTCAATCCAGCCTGAGCGTTGCGCACGCCCGCCTCGGCGCTGGCGATGTCGGCCGAGGTTGCGTTGCCGGTCCGCGCTTTATCGAGCTGCGCCTGCGCCGACCTGAGCGCCGCCTGCTGCGCCGCGAGATCCTGCTCGGTAGCGTTGCCGCTGCGAGCCTGCTCCAGCCGCGCCTCGGCAGTTTGCAGATTCGCCTCCGACTGCACCACCTGCTGATCAAGATCGCGTGGATCGAGCGCCGCCAGCTCCTGCCCGCGCTTGACGACCTGCCCCTCGGTGACCAGCACCTTTTCGATCGTGCCGGTCGCGCCAAAGGTGAGATCGGCGGACTGCACCGGCTGGACCGTGCCGCTGCTGCTGACGGTCACTCTTAGCGTGTCGCGCTTAACGGTTGTAGTTTCAGAGGCCGCGCTGTTCGGCGGTGCGGCAGCCGCGCACGCGCTCAGCACCAGCGCCACCATTAATAGCGTAGCGAGACGTTGTACATGTTTCATACGCTTTTCGACTCCCGATATTGCTTTCAAAAGATACGCGCAGCGAGCGGCGGAGGTTGCCGCCCGCGCTGTGATGTCGTTCCCATCGCCAGAGCAATCTGGCCTGGTCTTGAGCGCTCTGCAAGCCACAGCGACCTGATCGGCCGCAGGCCCGCGCCCTTGTATAGTTTCAGCCAAAACAGCGTCGTTAAGATCGAAAAAAGTGTTACCGTCTGTTACCCCAGGCGATCATAAGCGTTTTTAGCTGGCAATCGCTTGAGCCGGCTGCTCACGACGCGCTCCAGGATGATCGCTTAAGCACAGATGTCTACTATTGTACTCCGCACCTCGCACTATGACGCGGCGATCGAAAGGCTGGTTGCATGAACAGCTTCCAGATCTTTGCCCGGAGCGGCTTAGGACTCCGGTCATATGCGGCGCGACGAGAAGCGGCACACAGTTTGCTAGGTAAAACGGGTGATATTGCGCGTGGCTACAATAGTCACATTAGAAGCCCAGCGCTTGTGCGCTTGCCTTAGGATTAAGCGCCATGCTACAATAGCTGGTCAAAAGAGGACCTGCCTTGAGTTGGCAAACCATGCCCATACCATCCGTAATAACGATCGATGGTCCGGCTGCTTCAGGCAAAAGTACTCTCGGAGAACTTCTTGCACGACAGCTTGGCTACACCTACTTTGATACCGGCGTGCTTTACCGGGCGCTGACATATATCGCGCTTCAGCGTGGTACTGCGCTCGACTCCGAGGCTTCGCTGGTAGAGCTAGCCCAACAGCTTGCGCTTTCCGTCGAGCCGCCCACGGTTGACGATGGACGACAGTACACGGTGCTGGCCGACGGCGACGACATCACCTGGCAGCTACGCGATAAAGCCGTCGAGCGTCATGTGTCGACGGTCTCGACCTACCCCGGCGTGCGGGCCGCGCTGCGCGAGCAGCAGCGTGCGATCGGGCGCCAGGGCCGCGTCGTGATGGTCGGACGCGATATTGGCAGCGTGGTTATGCCCGATGCCGACTTCAAGATCTTTCTACGTGCATCGGCTGAGGAGCGCGCGCGCAGGCGCTACGAGGAGCTACAGCGCAAAGGCCACAGCGTCGATCTGGACACCGTTCTCCAAGACTTGCGGCGACGTGATGCGCTCGACCAGCAAAACACGCTGCTGCCGGAAGATGCCTACGTGCTCGAAAATGACGGCCTCGATCCCGCCGACGAAGTTGGACATTTGATCGATATGTTTGAGCGGCGCGCGTGTGCATAGTTTGTGGAGCCGCCTACCTTTATGGCTGAACGCATCCTGATTGCCGACGACGATCCGAGCTTACGGCAACTTCTGGAAGCAATTCTTGAAGAGCATGATTTCGACGTTATCGCAGTGCCCAGCGGCGAAGCCCTGGTGCGCGCCGCTACGTCGCAGCAGCCCGATCTGCTGCTGATCGATGTGATGATGCCGGTGATGGACGGCCTGGAGGCGGTCCGGCAGCTGCGCAACGACACGCGAACCAGCCATCTGCCGATGCTGCTGCTCACCGCGCGCACCAGCTCCAACGATGTGGTGATCGGCTTCGAGAGCGGCGCGGACGATCATATCTCCAAGCCGTTCGATCCCGATGCGCTGGTGGCTCGCATCAAGGCCAATCTGCGGCGACAGGCCCGCATTCCGCTGCTCAATCCGCTCACGGCGCTGCCCGGCAACCAGGCGATCGCCGACGAGGTCGAGCGGCGGATCAACGCGCACGAGATGTTCGGGCTGATGTATATCGACTTCGATAACTTCAAGGCGCTCAACGATGCCTATGGCTTTGCGCGCGGCGATCGCGTGATCAAGCTGCTGGCCGATATTCTGCGCGATCTTCAGGCGCAGTATACCGCCGATCAGATGTTTATCGGGCATATCGGCGGCGATGATTTTATCGCGATCACGACGATCGAGCTGGTTGAGCAGGCTTGCAAAGAGCTGATCGCCCGCTTCGACCATGATGTGCGCGCCTTCTACGATCCCGCCGATGTGCAGCGCGGCTACCTGCGCGGCGTCGATCGCTTCGGCATGCCGCGCCGCTTTCCGATCGTCAGCGTCTCGATCGGCGTGGTGACGACCGAGTCGCGCACGTTCAGCAGCTTCGACGAGGTGTCGTCGGTCGCGACCGAGATGAAGAGCTTTGCCAAGAAGCTGACCGGCAGCGCCTTTGCGATCAACGAGCGCTTTCATGATGTGCCGGTGCCGCCCAGCGAGGAGCGGCGCGGACACCCGCTCTCGATCGTGGTGATCAGCCCCGATCCGCTGCTGAATGATGCGCTCCAGCCGATGCTGGAAGACGGCCGCTGCCGCTCGATCTCGTTCGGCGAGATCCCGACGCAGAATGAGATTCTGGATTATCTGCCGGATCTGGTCACGCTGAATGTCGCCGAGCCGCGCTGCTGGTCGCTGGCGGTTGCGCTGCGCGAGACCAAGCCCGCGCTGCCGCTGATCATTGTCTCGCCGCACCCGGAGGACGAGCCGCGCGCCTGGCACTGCGGCGCGTACGCGTTTATCGCCGATCCGTTTCCGCCCGAGTATTATCGCGCCTGTGTCGCGCAGCTGCTGCGGCTCAACGAGCGTATTCCACCACTTGACGGCAACTCGCCAGCTTGACGCGCATGACGCCGCTGGTCGTTCGTGCTAACATCTTTCCAAGAGTGATCGGCTGGTCAACATGAACCGTCGCGCCGGAAATACACCTCGCGTCCAGGATCTCAATCCCAATCCTCCGCAGCGCCGGGTGCCGGCTACGCTGCGTGGCCGGCGTGGAGCCGCGATCGTCGCAGTGCTGGGCCTGATCGCTGTGGCGCTGCTGATGTCTGAGCTTGGATTGCTCACCACCAGCCCGCAGCTGCCGCCGGGCGAGTTCGTGGTGCGCATCGCGCCGTTTAGCTCCACCGGCGAAGACCAGCGCCAGGGCACGATCGTGGCCGAGCAGCTGCTTGAGGCGCTGAAAACCGGCATTACCACGCCGATGAACGTTGGGCTACTCAGCCAGCCAATCACCAGCGCCGAGCAGGCCCAGCAGATCGCGGAGGCCAACGGTGTAGACGCGATCATCTGGGGCGAGGCGGCCGAGGGCGGCACTGCGACTCAGCCGATCCTGCGGCCGCGTCTCTTCTGGATGCCGAGCGAGCCGTTCGTCCCCGAAACCTGGCAGGGCTTTGAAGGGCATTTTGTGCTGCCGGCCGAGTACGATCTGGCGCTGCGCGATCTGAACGGTGCGGCGATTCTGCCCCGGCTGCTGGACGGCTTAAACTACTTCGGCCGCGGCGACGCCGACAAAGCCGCCGATACGTTCGAGGATCTGCGCGCCGAGTACAGCGATGTGCTGCGGCCCGAGCTGCCGTCGATGGTTCGCGCGATCACGTTTTGGGCGCAGGGCATGCTGCCGTCCGCTGAGCAGGAAGCTCAGGCCGCGCTGGCAGCGGCGAGCCGTCCCGAGCACTGGAACAACCTGGGCGCGCTCCGGCTGGATCAGCAGCAGTTCGATCCGGCGCGCGAGGCGCTGATGGAGGCGCTGGCTGCCAATCCCAATCTCGCGCAGGCACATGCCAACTTCGGGCGGCTGCTGCTCGACGAGGGCAAGCCAGCCGAGGCGCTGCCAGATCTGCGCAGTGCGGCCCAGGATCTGCCTGCCTCCAACGCGATCGCCGCGACGCTGGGCGAGGCTTACCGCCGCAGTGGACAGCTTGCCGCCAGCCGTCAGATCTTCGCCGCAGTGCTACAGCGCGAGCCGCTGAATGGCCCCGCGATGACCGAGCAGAGTATGCTGGCGCTCACGTCCGCGCTCACGGCAACTGGCCGCCTTGAGTGGGAGCTGGAAGGCGATCCGACGCTCTCCGCGACGCGTCTGGCCGAGCTGCGCAGCCAGGCCGAGACCGGCATCGGCGAGATCGAGCAGCTGCGCAACAAGTATTTGCGCCAGGCCAACGCCTACGGCGTCGATGGGCGGCGCATGATGCAGCGGCTTTCGGAGACGCAGGCGGCGCGGCTGGAGCAGGAGCTGCTGAACCGGCGCTACCAGCTGATGCTGATCGAAATCGAGCAGGGCCGTGTGCTGGCGGAGCAGCCGCGCAGCTTTCTGCGCCGCGCCATGGACACGATCCAGCGCAGACGTACACCGCTCCAGCAGGCGATCGCGACCTCGACGGCGGCGCTGCGGCAGGAGCCCAGCATCAGCCTCCAGTACGACTACAACTACCAGCAGGGTCGCGCGGCGTACCTGAGCAATAACAGCCGTCTGGCGCGCACACAGTGGGAAGAAACGATTAAGCTGGCGCAGGCCGAGGAAAATACGATCCTCAAGAATCGGCCCGAGGCGCACTACGGGCTGGCTCAATTGCTGCTGGCCGAGTCCAGGCCCGAGGAAGCCCGCGCCGAGCTGAACACCGCGCTCACGATCGAGCCGCAGTACTTCCCGGCGCATGAGCTGCTCGCACAGCTGGACGAGCGTGATCAGCGCTGGGCCGACGCCGAGACGCACTATCGCTGGCTGGTGGAGCGGCGGCCCTGGGACGGCGAGCAGACGCTACGGTTTGTCGAGGTGCTGCGGCAGCAAGATAAAAGCGCCGACGCCGAGGCCATACTGCTGCCGCTGGCTAACAACAACAACGTCGATGCGCTGGTGGCGCTGGCCGCTTTGTATCGCCAGTCGGGCAAGCTCGACGAGGCACAGGCTGTGCTGCTCAAGGCGCGCAACGCCGATCCGGCCTCGGCTGCGGTGCATGAGGAGCTGGCGGCGCTGGCGCTGGCCCGCGAAGATTTCCGCGCCGCCGAGAATGAGCTGCGTACTGCGCTGACGTTCGATCCGCAGCGCAGCAGCACGCATATTGCGCTGGGCCGGCTCTACGCCCATCAGCTGGGACAGCCCGCCGCCGCCGTCGAGCAGTTCCGCGCCGCCGTCGAGATCCAAAGCGACGATCCGCTGGTGTATCGCCAGCTGGGCGAGGCGCTGCTGGAGGCCGGCAACGCCGAGGCGGCCGAGGCGAGCTTCAAGAAAGCGCTACAGATCGCGCCCGGCTCGCACGAGGCCCAGCACGGCCTGGCGACGGCGTATCTGGCCCAGAAGCAGTACGCAGCCGCCGAGCGCGCCGAGCAGCGCGCGCTGGAGCTGGCCAACAACAACTATACGCTGGCGCTGGTCGGACTGGCCGACATCGATCGGGAGCAGCGGCGCTTCGAGGAGGCGACGACGAGGTATAACGAAGCGCTCGAAAAAGATCCGCAGCTCGTCGGAGCCTACCTTGGCCTGGGCCGAACCATGCTCGCGCAGGGCCACCCTGAGCTGGCGCTGACCTACTTCGAGAGCGGGCTGGAGTACGCGCCCAAGAACATGCAGCTGCTGCTGGGCAAGGGCGAGGCGCTGCTTCAGCAGGGAGATATTGCCGGCGCCCGTGAGATCTACACGCAGGTCAGGCAGATCGACTCTGGTAACGCGGCGGCATCTGTGGGGCTGGGCAATATTCTTTGGAAAGAAAACAAACCCAACGAGGCGCTCGCCGCGCTCAACGAGGCGGTCCGGCTCAACCCTAACGATGCCGAAACCCAGATGTTGCTGGGCGAGATTTATAACAGCCTGAACCAGCCCGACGCCGCGATCGAGGCCTACACCAAAGCCGCCAATGTTCGCGACGACTGGTACGAGCCGCGCTTCCGCCGGGGAACGCTGCTCCTGAAGCTGGAGCGCAACGAGGCCGCGATCGAGGATCTTGAGGCTACGATCGATCTGAATCCCGACTTTGCGCAGGGCTACTACTGGCTGGGTCGCGCCTACCGCGCCGCCGGCGAATTCGAAGACGCCGAGGCGCAGTTTCGCGGCGCGATCCAGCGCCAGCCCGACTATTTCGAGGCGCGCTATTTTCTTGGCCGCACGCTCGACGAGCTAGGTCGGGCGCCCGAGGCCCGCGACGAGTACCAGGCGATCCTCAACGAGGCCAGCGCCTCCAACCAGTGGCACGCCGAGGCGCAGCGTGAGCTGGATCGGATTCAATAACAGCTTCAGCAGGGAGAAACATCAGTGACGACCGTATCTCAGCCGGATTCTACTACGCACACCGCTCTGATCGATAGCATTCTGGAGAAGCTGCGCGATCTGTATGTTTTTCCCGAGGTCGCCGCCGAGATCGAGACCGACATCCGGGCGCGACTCGATCGGAGCGAGTACGACAGCCTAGCGCTGGGTGAGCTGTGTCCCGCGCTGACCGAGCAGATGCAGGCGATCAGCCACGATAAGCATCTACGTGTGTTTTACAGCGATACGCCCCGGCCCCCGGTGGAGATGAACTGGGGCACTGACGAATGGTACGCGCATATGCGGCTCAGCGGTAGCCTGAGCAACTTCGGCCTGCAAAAGGTCGAGATCTTGCCGGGCAACATCGGCTACCTCGATATTCGCCATTTTTTCATGGTCTCGCTGGCGGGAGAGACAGCTGTCGCCGCGATGAATTTTCTGGCGCATACCAGCGCGCTGATCATCGATCTGCGCCAGTGTGTCGGCGGCGACGCGGCGACCGTGGCGCTGATAACCAGCTATCTCTTCGACGAGCAGGTGCATCTCAACGATTTTTATCTGCGCGAGGGCAACCAGACGTTCCAGTCCTGGACGCTGCCGTACGTTCCCGGCCGTCGCTACGGCGATAAGCCTGTGTTCGTGCTCACCAGCGATTTCACCTTCTCCGGCGGCGAGGAGTTCAGCTACAATCTCAAAAATCTCAAGCGCGCCACGATCGTCGGCGAGACCACGAAGGGCGGCGCGCATCCCGGCCAGCGCTACGCCATCAGCGAGCAGGTCGAGATATGCATCCCGATGGGCCGCGCGATCAATCCGATCAGCGGCACCAACTGGGAAGGCACGGGCGTCACACCCGACGTTGAGCTACCGCAAGCGCAGGCGCTCGAAGCCGCATATCAACTGGCCCTGCGCGAAGTCCTCGCCCGCATTGAAGATCAGCAGAGCGGCCCGTATAAGACCCTGCGCGAAGAGATCGAGAAGAACTTAGAACCGACCACGAAGAACCTAGAACCCAGAACCTAGAACCAAGCGAAAGAACAAAGGAACAAAAGTAAATACCATGACTCCCCTTCTCCTGTCGCAATGGGAGAAGGGATGCCCGAAGGGCGGGGATGAGGGCCTCTCCAAAGAACAAAGCGCATCGTATCGAACCCCTTTGTTCGCTTGTTCGTTTGTTCCTTTGTTTATTAGCAGGGCCTGCTTCTCCGAGTACGAGGTCCGGTTCAAGAATCGTAATTCCGCACTAGAGTCACTCAAAACGAGCTGACTTAGTTCGAATATCCCCAAAAAGTATTCCGCTGTGCTATAATTCCGAGTAACATTTGGGAGGACGCTTATGCTCACGTATGAGACGATCTCCGATGCGCTGCTCGATAGTGCTGAGCAAGCTGGCCTTAACGTATGGCAATCGGATGAGAATATCGACCCTCAGACACTCAACCGCAGCTTTACGCTAAACTGCTTGCCACAAGGCGAAGCGATACCACGCCCCTCAAGCCTCCAAGCCTCGATCGCATTTAAATGGGATGCCGCGATGACGGCGATCTCGACGATGGGCACCGAGGCGATGTGCGAGAAATATCACGGCGATAATGTCGCCTGTCCGCATAGCTTGATGGGCTGCGCCTACGAGGCAACGTTAACCCTGGAGATTGCTTACACCATTCCGTTGAACCTGAATCTTGACGACGACATCGGCTCGGTTCAGCGGCTGGCACGCACAATCCAGGATGTGCATCGGTCGATCGTTGATCATAAAAACATCGTCGCGATAGACGCCAATCTGCACATCGAAGGAGCGCAGGTGCGGCTGACGCATCTTAAAGCCCAGCAGCGCTGGACGGTCGGCGATCCGATTCACGAGCTTGATAGTCTCGAAGATGTGCTGGAAGAAGCATGCAGCGAGGTCCGCGACATGTTGCTGGCGGTGCATGACCGGCTTTCCGGTGCGCTTGACGCCAATATCGACGATCTGTCGCCCTTGACGCTGCCGCTGGACGATAACGACGACGATCGCATCTATCTTCGGCCACCGACGGCTTAGTACACGTTCACGCGGATTGTTTGGAACTCCCACGCTGTTGGGAGTTTCTTTTTTTGCGACAGGAACGATCAGGATTCCGGTGCTAGAATACCCGGTGTTTGAAACAGAAATGTATGTGGTTGTATGAGTGATGAGTTTCGCGGTTTTGATGAATCGACGCTCCAGGCGCTGACTGTCGCCGGCGTCGGCGAGCGCTGGAACGCCGTGCAGGAGCGCCTGCATCCGGTGCTGGCCGCGCTGGCTGAGCAGATCGATGCGGCGGGTCGGCAGCGCTTCAAGCGCGAGTGGCCACTCTACGAGATGACCTGGAAGGCGGCGCGCTATCGCAATCGTGGGCGTGGCCAGCGCGAGCCGATCGAGGAGTATCATTTTGCGCTCGATCGCGTGCCGCGCGGAACCGGCATCTACATCGGCGTCAGCGGCGACGAGCGCGCGATTCTGGTCGGCTTCACGTCCAGCGGCGCGCGCAAGGCCGAGCTTCAGCGCGTCTGGGAGGCCGGGCGCAATCTGTGGCAGCCGCTGCTGGAATCGCTGCCGGACGTGCGCTTCACACGTCCTGACGGCCAGAGCGACGAGCCCTGGATCGAGCAATATCTGCGCGTCCGGCAGGCGAAATACGTTTGGGCCGGCTATCGCTACAGCTGGGACGATCCCGAGATAGCCCAGCCCGAGTTCGTCCAGACGCTGATCGACGACGTGCTGCGACTCTTCCCCTTCAACGAGGCGATCATGGAGGAGGCCGAGGCGCTGGACTACGAGGCGGATCTGGCAGCTCGTGAGCGACGCGCGCAGTACGCGGTCTCGGCCAATCTGCCGCCCGCCGAGCAGATCAGCGAGCGCATTGCCCGGCGCGGCTTTACCTTTCCCGAGGCCGTGATCCGCTCCTACCACATTGCGCTCCAGACCAAGCCGCTGGTGATCCTGCCCGGCATCTCCGGCACCGGCAAGACGCGTCTCACACGCCTTTACGCCGACGCGGTCTACGATCTGCGCTCCGCCGCCGAGGACAACCCCCACTACCTGCTGGTCGCGGTGCAGCCCGACTGGCACAACGCCAAGGATCTGCTGGGCTACTTCAACGGCCTGACCAACACGTTTCACCCGACGGCCTTTCTACGCTTTCTGCACCGCGCCGCCGCCGATCCGCAGCAGCCCTACTACGTGTGCCTGGACGAGATGAACCTGGCGCGGCCTGAGTACTATCTCGCGCCGATCCTGTCAGCCCTGGAGACCGCCGAGCACACGATCGACCTTGGCGTGCCGAGCAGTACCGTCGCCACCGTGGACGGCGAGACGCTGCGCAATCCGTTTACGCTGCCGCTAAATGTACATCTGACCGGCACCGTCAACGTGGACGAGTCGACCTTTGGCCTGTCGGATAAGCTGCTGGATCGCGCCAACGTGATCGAGCTGACCGACGTGGATCTGCAAGCGTTTCGGCGCAGCTACCGCGAGCCGATCGATCCCGACGCCTGGCAAACCATCGAGCAGATCGAGGCGATCATGCAGGCGGCCGGGCAGCCCTTCGGCTACCGCACGATCGCCGAGGTGCTGCGCTACATCGCGACTGCCAAAGGCGTGCTACCCGTGCGCGACGCGATCGATCTTCAGATCAAGCAGAAAGTGCTGCCCAAGCTGCGCGGCGAAGACACGCCCCGGCTCAGGCGCGCGCTCAGTGCGCTATACGAGCTATTCGCGGGCGCGGCGCACGATAGCCAGCGTGATCTGCCGTCGAACGCGCCGTTTCCCGAGTCGGCGGCCAAAGTGCGGCGTATGCTGGAGCGGCTGGATCAAGAAGGCTTCACCGATTTCTACGGCTAGCCGTCGCTGCTCACCGGCGATGCGACGGAGCGCGAGCAAGGAGCAATCATGACGATCAATGTGCGGCCAATGACCGAGCAAGATGTCCCGGCGGCGGCGACCGCTCAATCCGAGGCGTTCGGCTGGAATCCCGAAAGCATGATCCAGCGCTACGCTGATAATCCCAGCTACACCTGGCGCGACGGCTGGGTGGTCGAGGAAGACGGCGAGATCGGTGCGGCGGCGCTGGCGGTGCCGACAACCTGGTGGTTCGACGGCGCGAGCTATGCCGTCAGCGCGATCCGAGCCGTGGGCGTGCGTCCTGTGGCCCGGCGGCGCGGCTATGCCAGCCAGATGATGCGCGGGATCGTGCGCGCCGACCACGAGGCTGCGCGACCGTTCTCGCTGCTGTTTCCGTTCCAGCATGGCTACTATCGCCGCCTGGGCTACGCAACCGTTGGCCTGACACATTTCTACCGCGTGCCTGTCAGCCGCATTCACGACCATGCTGAGCAGCGGCGGCGCGTGCGTGCGGCGCGCGAAGCCGACCACGAGGCGATCTACGATCTGCATCGCCGGTCGCTGCTGGCTGGCGAGGGTGGTTTGGAGCGCAACGCTCGCCAGTGGACCGCACGCTGGGCCAAAAGCGACGAGAGCTGGGTTATCTATGATCACGACGGCCCGCAAGGCTACCTGGCCTACCAGACGATCGAGAACGAGATCAGCGTGCGCGAGCTGATCGCGCCGACGCCCGACGCCGAGCGTGGGCTGTGGGCGTTTCTGGCCGCGCAGATCGAGCAGCATACCGCCGTCACCTACCACGCGCCGGCCAACAAGCCGCTCTGGACGATCTTCCGCGAGCCGCTGATGCATGAGGCGGCCAATCGTGGCTTTGTGCTCAACGACATCGCCGCGCTGACCGCTGGACTGATGGCACGGCTGGTCGATGTCCCGGCAGCCTTCGCGTGCCGCACGTTTCCGGTGGAGCTGGCGGGCAGTCTCGTGCTCGACCTGCGCGATCCGGTTCTAGAGGCCAACACAGGCACATTCCAGATCCGCTTCGAGAGCGGTCGGGCTGAGGTTACGCCGACGACGGACGCGGCAACCGCAAGCTGCGATATTGTGACGCTGAGTCAGCTCTTCTGCGGCGTGCTGCGCGCCTCAGATGCCCGCTGGTATGGCCAGCTCACCGCCGACGACGCGACGATCGCGCTGCTGGAGCGCGCCTTTGGCAATGTGACGCCGTTTATTCATCCCGCCGATTATTTTTAGAGAACAGGCCCTCACCCCTGCCTCTGCCCCGAACCTCGGCAAGCTTTCGCCCAGAGGGCACCCGCGGTTGCGACAGGCGAGGGGGAAATAAGGTACTTTTTTGTTCCTTTGTTCTTTGGTTCTCTTGTTCTTTGGTTGGAACAGGTATGCTGCGCACTGCAACAATTCGTGGATAGCGGCGGCGAGCTACAAACCGAGCGTATCGCGGAGCCGCATCCTGACGACGCGAGCGGCTACCACAGCGTCAAGGTGAGCGTTCGCGGCCGGCCGCGCGGGCTCAAGATCATCAGGATGTTGATTAGAAAGTCCTTTTCGCATGATCCAAACAGGATCGATGCACCAAGATCCACCTGAATATGCTACCATAGAGCGGTATAATCTCAGTGTGGAGGTTCGGTATTTATGTCTATTTCTGATCCAAGTATGTCTGTTGAACTTGACATCAAGCACAATATATTGGAAGCCATCGGCAACACGCCCCTGGTGCGGCTCAACAAAGTTGCCAAGGGCATCAAAGCCACCGTGCTGGTCAAATGCGAGTTTATGAATCCCGGCGGCTCGGTCAAAGACCGCATCGGGATCGCGATGCTGGAAGACGCCGAGCGCAAGGGCCTGATCAAGCCCGGCGGCACGATCGTCGAGGGCACCAGCGGTAACACTGGCGTCGGCCTGGCGATTGCGGCGGCGATCAAAGGCTACAAAACGGTCTTTGTCATGCCCGACAAGATGAGCGACGAGAAGATTCGCCAGCTACGCGCATTCGGCGCCCGCGTGGTGATCACGCCGACCGCCGTCGAGCCGGACGATCCGCGCTCGTACTATTCGGTCTCCAGGCGCATCGCCGAGGAGACGCCCAACGCCATTCTGGCCGGCCAGTACTGGAATCAGGCCAATCCCGAGGCGCACTACGCGACGACCGGCCCCGAGCTGTGGCGGCAGACCAACGGCACGATCGATGTGTTTATCACGGGCATGGGCACCGGCGGTACGATCAGCGGCACTTCTCGCTACCTCAAGGAGCAGAATCCCGGTCTGATCACGGTCGGTGTGGACCCGGTGGGTTCGCTCTACACCGAGTATTTCCGCACCAAGCAGCTAGGCCAGGCGCACTCCTACAAAGTCGAGGGCGTGGGCGAGGACTTTCTGCCGACGACGATGGACTTCAGCGTGGTCGACGATGTGATCCAGGTCGGCGATAAAGAGTCGTTTCTGATGACGCGGCGGCTGGTGCGCGAGGAAGGGCTTTTCTGCGGCGGCTCGTGCGGCATGGCCGTGGCCGGAGCGCTGCGCTGGATTCGCGCCAACGACCTCAGCGAGGACAAGACCGTAGTGATCCTGCTGCCGGACTCGGGATCGCGCTATCTTTCCAAGATCTTCTCCGACGACTGGATGCGCGAGAACGGCTACCTCGAAAGCGGCACCGTCAGCGAGCTGCTGGAAGCGCGCAATCGTCCGCTGGTCACGGCTGGCTGCAACGATACCGTGGGCGCGGTGATCGGACAGATGAAGAACGACAGCATCTCGCAGATGCCGATCGTGGACGATCAGGGCAAGCTCATGGGCCTGATCAGCGAGGTCGATCTGCTGAACTATCTGCTCAGCGGTGGCGGCGAGATCAACCACCCGATCTGCGACATCATCAGCAACGACGTCGCGACGGTCCAGCCCGATACTTCGCTGGATAGCCTCAGCGAGATCGCCAGCAAGGGCGCCGTCGCGGTCGTGGTCGACGACGACGGACAGCCGACCGGCATCGTCACCAAGATCGACATGATCGATTACCTGGCCAGCAAAGTGCGGTAGTAAACAGGTCCTCACCCATCGCTAACATAAAACCCCTCTCCTGTCGCAACGGGAGAGGGGCGGGGGTGAGGGCCTTTCCGATTCCTACGTCAGGTTCTCGAAGATGCCCGCTGCGCCCATGCCGCCGCCGATGCACATCGTCACCATGCCGTAGCGCGAGTTGCGCCGCTTCATCTCGTTGAGCAGCGTCACGGTCAGCTTCGCGCCGGTGCAGCCCAGCGGATGGCCCAGCGCGATCGCGCCGCCGTTGACGTTGACCTTCTCCAGATCGATCTCAAGCTGCTTGATCACACCCAGCGCCTGCGCCGCGAACGCCTCGTTCAACTCGATCAGGTCGATGTCTTCCAGCGTCAGGCCGGCCAGCTTGAGCGCCTTCGGGATCGCCACCACCGGGCCGATGCCCATCACCTCAGGCGGCACACCGCCGACCGCGAAGCTCACGAAGCGGGCCAGCGGCTTGAGTCCCAGCTCATCGGCTTTTTCGCGGCTCATCACCAGCACCGCCGCCGCGCCATCACTGGTCTGCGACGAGTTGCCAGCCGTGACCGTGCCCTTGACCGAAAAGACCGGCTTGAGCTTGGCCAACGCCTCGCGCGACGTATCGCGCCGCACGCCCTCGTCCACATCAAAGGTGAACTGCTTGGCCTGCGCCTTGTCGCCCTTGAGCACCGTCATCTCGACGTCCAGCGGCACGATCTCATCGCGGAACTTGCCCGTGTCGATCGCCGCCGCGCCGTTCTGGTGCGACCGCAGCGCGAACTCGTCCTGCTGCTCTCGGGTGATGCCGTACTCCCGCGCGACGTTCTCGCCGGTCAGGCCCATGCCCATATAAACCTCGGGATGCACCTCGACCAGCGCCGGATTGGGCGAGAACGCATTCCCGGCCATCGAGACCATCGTCATGCTCTCGGTGCCACCCGCGATAATCGCGTCGCCCATGCCCGACATGATCTGTTGCGCCGCTAGCGCCACGGTCTGCAAGCCCGACGAGCAGAAGCGATTCACTGTCTGCGCCGGGACCGTGTGCGGCAATCCCGCCCGCAGCGTCGCGATGCGCGCCACGTTCATACCTTGCTCGGCCTCGGGCATCGCGCAGCCCATGATCACATCGTCGAGCAGACTCGGATCGAAGCCCTGGGCGCGCTCGATCGTCGCTTTGATCACCGCCGCCGCCATATCGTCGGGCCGCATAGTGCGCAGACTGCCGCGATGGGATCGTCCGACCGCCGTGCGCGCGCCACTAACAATCACTGCCTCACGCATAATCGATTCCTCTTACGGAGAACCTAGAACTAAGAACTTAGAACCTAGAAGAAAACGGTTTTAGGTTCTAGGTTCTAGGTTCTTAATTTCGCAACGGCTTGCCGGTCTGAAGCATATGCGCGATCCGCTCCTGGGTCTTGGGCTCGCCCATCAGCGAAACGAACGCCTCGCGCTCCAGATCCAGAATGTACTGCTCCGAGACCCACTGCGGCGCTGATAGATCGCCACCGGCCAGCACATGTGCCAGCTTCTTCGCGATCAGTGCGTCGTGCTCCGATATGAAGCCGCCCCAGCGCATCTGCTCGACGGCCATCAGCATCGCCGCTTTACCGCGACGTCCCAGCGCATAGATCGGCGTGGCGTTGGCGGCCGGCGGCGTGTAGCCAACCTCGGCCAGATCCAGCGCCACCTGCTTGGCGTAGCCGATCAGATAATCGTCGTTCATCACGATCGGATCGGAGTCGTCGAGGAAGCCGATCGCGCGCGCCTGGTAGCCGCTCTCGCTGACTTTGGCAAACGCGATCGCCTCGAAAACCTGTTGCAGATACGGCAGCAGATCCGCGCCCGACGCGACGTGCGGCGCGATCTTGCGGCGCAGCAGCTCTTTACAGCCGCCGCCAGCCGGGATCAGCCCAACGCCAAACTCGACCAGGCCCATGTAGGTCTCGGCTGCCGCCACGATTCGCGCGCTCGACATCGAGATCTCAGTGCCGCCGCCCAGCACACGCTTGAACGGCGCGGTCACAACCGGCTTGCGCGCCAGGCGGAAAGCCATCAGCAGATCTTGCAACTGCTTGGTCGCGCCATCGATCAGGTGCAGCTGCCCGGTCTGAAACGCGCCGATAAACGCCGCCAGATTCGCGCCCACGCAGAAGTCCTGGCCCTGATTGCCGATGACCAACGCCTGCCACTCGGGACGATCCAGCAGCTTGAGCGCGGCGTAGCCCAGCTCCATCATCGGCTGGTCGATCGAGTTGGCCTTAGAGTGAAACTCCAGACACAGCACGCCGTCGCCGAGATCCAGGATGCTGGCCGAGTCGTTGCGCTTAAGCTCGCGTGAGGTGCCGTGCAGCTCTTTGAGCACGATCGCGGCGGCCGGGCGATCCAGCTGCGCGTACTCGCCCCTGGCCGGATCGTACACGCCGACCACGCGGCCATCCTCGCGCTGGTAGAACGATTCAATGCCTTTGCCCAGCATCTCGTCCACCCACGGCGCGACGGCGATGTCTTTCTGCCGCATCAGATCAGCAGTGGCACGCACGCCCAGCGAGTCCCAGATCTCGAACGGTCCCTGCTCGGCGTTGAAGCCCCAGCGCATCGCGCTGTCGATGTCACGCAGGCTATCGGCGACCTCAGGCACGCGGCGCGCGGCGTAGGCCAGCGTCGGCAGCGTCGTGTTGATGATGTAGTCGCCCGCGCGATCGCCGGCGCCATGAGCGAAGATCGCCCGCAGTCGCTCGCCCAGATCCTCGATCTTGCGCACCTGCCCCACCAGCTCGAAGCGCGGCTTTTTGGGCGGCTCGTACTCGCCGGTCTGCACATTCAGTGAATGAAACTCGCTACCGCCAGCGCCCTTGACCTTTTTGTAAAAGCCCGCGCCGGTTTTGTTGCCCAGCGCCTTGTTCTCGATCAGCTTCGTCAGAACCTCGGGCAGCCGGAACGACTCGCGGCTCTCGTCTTCGGGGATCGCCTTATACAGATTCGACGTGACGTGTGCCAGCACATCCAGGCCGACCAGATCCGCCAGCCGGAAGGTCGCGGTCTTGGGATTGCCGATCAGCGGCCCGGAGAGCGTATCAACCTCTTCGATCGAGTAGCCGTTCTCCAGCGCGTAGAGCATCCGCACCTGGCCGGCGTAGGTCCCGATGCGGTTGGCGATGAAGTTCGGGCGATCCTTGGCGATCACTACGCCCTTGCCGAGATGCTTCGCGCCCCACTCGCGCATAAACGCGACGACCTCGGGCCTGGTCTCCGGCGTCGGGATCACTTCCAGCAGCTTGAGGTAGCGCGGCGGATTGAAGAAGTGCGTGCCCAGGAAATGCGCGCGGAACTCGGCGCTGCGGCCCTCGGCGATCTGTGCGATCGGAATGCCCGATGTGTTGCTTGAGACGATCGCATTGGGCTTGCGAACCTCGTCGATGCGCGCCATCAACTCACGCTTGGGCTCAAGCTGCTCGACGATCACCTCGATGATCCAGTCGGCGTGGCGCACGGCCTCGAAGTCATCCTCCAGGTTACCGAGCGTCACCAGGCTGGCGGCCTCGGGGCTGAAGAGCGCGGCGGGCTTGGCTTTGAGCTGCCGATCCCACAGACTCTTGACCACACGATTCTTGACCTCAGGCGAGGCCAGTGTCAGACCTTTGGCGGCGTCCTCCGGGCTCAGCTCCTTGGCGGGAATGTCGAGCAACGTCACGGGGATGCCGGTACCTGCAACCAGCGCGGCGATGCCGCCGCCCATCGTTCCGGCACCAATAACCACAACTCGATTGATTGTATACGACATACGTGCTCCTTTGCACACGTAAGGAAGGAACGTACTGGCGAAAAGCGAAGAACCTAGAACTAAGAACCTAGAACCTAAAAGTCGATCCGCTTGGTTCTTGATTCTAGGTTCTAGGTTCTATTTATGCAAACGCCTGAATGCCGGTGATCTCGCGGCCGACAACCAGCGTGTTGACCTCGTTGGAGCCCTCGTAGGTGTAGACGGCCTCCATGTCGGCAAAGTGCCGCGCGATGTGGTTTTCCAGCAGAATGCCGTTGCCGCCCAGGATCTCGCGGCCCAGCGCCACGACCTGCCGGGCGCGCGCGGCGTTGCTCTGCTTGGCCAGCGACGCCTGGCCCTCGGTCATCTTGCCCTCGTCGCGCAGTTTGGAGAGTCGCCAGCTGACGAGCTGCATCGCGGTCAGCTCGCTGAGCATAAAGACCAGCTTCTGCTGGATCAGCTGGAAGCCGGCGATCGGGCGACCGAACTGCTGGCGTTTCAGCGCGTAGTCGCGGGCGATCTCGAACGCCGCCGCCGCATGACCGACAGCCTCCCAGGCCACGCCGTAGCGCGTGTTCTTGAGCACATTCGCGGTATCTTTGAACGAGTTGGAGTTGACCAGCCGGGCGCTCTCGGGGATCTCGCAGTTCTTGAGCGTGATGTCGGCGTTCAGCACCGAGCGCTTGGCGATCTTGCCCTCGATCACCTTGGCCTCAAAGCCGGGCGTGCCTTTTTCGACCAGAAAGCCGTTGACCTGGTTCGTCTCCTCGTTGCGCGCCCAGATCACCGTCACGTCCGCAAAGCTGGCGTTGCCGATCCAGCGTTTCGCGCCGTTGAGCACGTAGCGGTCACCGACGCGGGTGGCGCGCGTCTGAAGGTGCGCGGCATCAGAGCCGATCCAGGGCTCGGTCAGACCAAACGCGCCGATCTTGTCCATGCGCGCCATGGCCGGCAGCCACTGCTGGCGCTGCTCTTCCGAGCCGCAGTAGTAGATCGAGCTCATCGCCAGGCCGCTGGTCACACCGAAGAAGGTGCAGATGCTGCCGTCGCCGCGCGAAAGCTCCATGCCGATCAGGCCCGCCGCCACGCTGGACATGCCGGGGCAGCCGTAGCCCTGGATCGGGCCGCCGGCGATGTTAAGCTGGGCCAGCTTGGGAATCAGCTCGAAGGGAAACTCGCCGCGCTCCCAGTAGGGATTGATGATCGGTGTAACTTCTTCATCGCAAAACGCTCGGACGCGATCGCGGATGTCCCGCTCTTCGTCGGTCAGCAACTCGTCGAACAGGTAAAAATCCAACGACTGATCTATCCCCTGCATCGCCATCGATATGCTCCTATTTCTTGAATAAGTTTCAAGTTTTATTATAACATTTTTTGGCACGCGCGATGCAGGGAGTTTCACACTTTCTCTGCGCAAGGCTCGTCCCGTGCGCGTGGCCGTCGATTTCGAGTATCATACGGAAACTTAGCGAAAGGAAGAGCATGGAAGATCTACATGTTTCGGATGTGATGAACACTTCAGTGATCACAATCTCCGAAGAAGCTCCTCTCTCAGAGGCGATCGATACGTTGCGCGATAACCGCATCAGCGCGCTGGTCGTCGTCGATCATTCCGGCCAAATGGTCGGCGTGATCTCCCAAACCGATTTGCTGCGCGCCTGGCAAGAAAGCACCGACAATCCCGATGTTATGCAGAATTCCGTCAACGATTACATGACCCGCGATGTAATCTCCTGCGCGCCGCATAAATCGCTGGACTACGCGATGCGGCTGCTCAACGAGCATAAAATCCACCGGCTGGTCGTTGTGGAGACCCACGACGGCGGGCGCTTCGTCACAGATCGTATGATGCCGGTTGGGATTTTGTCGCAGACCGATATTGTGCGCGGCTTGATCGGAAAGTTCGGCGCTGATGAAGAAGCCGAGGCGTAAAGCCGCTGTTTGGAGACAACCAAAAGCGCCAGGATTCGATCCTGGCGCTTTGTCTTGCCGTGTGTTGAACGAATTTAGTTGGCTGGCTTCGGCGTCTTGGGATTCTTGACGAAGATGTTGGGCCATGCCTCGAACTTCGTCACGAACTTGTTGCTGCGGATCACCTCGCCGTTCTGCCTGACCGTCCGCACGATCTCGATATTCATACCGCCGCGCGCCGTGTCGGTCTGCTTGAACGTGCCCAGCGGCTGCTCAGGATCGTCGATATAGACCGGCTTGGTCGGCGCTGGCGTCTGATCCGTGATCTTGGGCTCGGTGCGCTCGACCGTGCGGCCCGCAACCTTGGTGCCGTAGAGCGCAAACGTGACCGACGCGTCGGCGTCGTTGACGTAGCCCTGAAGCAGCAGCCAGTTGCCGGTATCATTCACAAAGCGCAGGTCAGGACCGCCGCCCGTAAAGATCGTCGAGTCCATGCCGATCGGATCGTACTTCTCGTACCACGAGATGCGGAAGCGATGCGGCGTCCAGGCGGTGAAGGGCAGGCCGGCATAGAACGCGGCGCGGAACAGCGTCGTCGAGTCCTGGCAGATGCCGCCGCCGGGCTCAAGCTGCGTGCGATTGCCGACGATCGCGTAGCCTTCGACAAAGCCGTGCTCCTCATCGATCGCGCCGATGTTTTCGTTGAACGAGAACTCGCCATCCGGCGGGATCAGAATGCCGTGCAGCAGATTCACGCCTGCCTTAATGTTGGTGATGCGATACTGCGCCGAGCCGCTGAAATCGCTCTTGCCCACCGAGACCAGCTCGGTAATGCCCAGCGAGCTAAGCGTCTCCGCCGTCGCCAGGGGCTGTACTTCCTCGACCGGCAGATCCAGCTTGCGGGTGATCGTCGTGACGGCGCCGTTGATCATATCGACCGTGGCTTCTACGTCCAGCCGATAGCCGATGCGACCTTCGCGAAAGATTTTGAGATTGCCGCCGTTCCAATGCACGCGCGGCTCCACCGACGAGCGCCCGATCTTGTCGGCCAGCTTGGTCGCCCACTTCTCAAGCTTGGTCTGATCGAGCTGCGCGTTCAGCACGCTGCCGGTATCGTTCTCGATGCGCTGGAGCACGATCATATCGGCGATCGTGGCCTGATCCAGCTCGTAGCTGTTCTCGTTGAAGACCAGCTCAATCGGCGACGAGAGCATCGCCTCAGCCGTGCGCCGCGCCTCAGCGATCGAGTCCGTCGAGAGCCGTGGATCAAGCTCGCGGGTGCGCAGCGAGACCGCCTGCGGCTCCAGCGTTTGCAGCGAACGAACAATCTCGCTGGCCGTCTCGTCGATCAGCGCCATACGACCCTTGACGCTGTCGCTGGTCTGCACCTGCGCGTCGGCGATCGTCAGCGTGGCCTCGGTAGGGGGCTGCTCCAACCCTGCCGCGATATTCGTCAGATACGCATGCAAGGTGTTGCCGTCGATCGAGACCCGCAGCGGCAGATCCAGGCCCTGCTGGTAGATCGTGCCGACCTGGCGCAGATTATTGACCAGGCCATTGCCACGCCCGGCGTTGTATGCCTCGTTGACGGCACGATCAACATCGACGCGCACACCGATCTCCTCGGGCGTTGGCTGCCAGGTCTGGCCCTGATAGGTGATCGTGATCGGCTGCTTGAGAAACGCATCGAACTTCTGCTCAACAGCGTTCTTAGCCTCGGCCTGCGTTTTCTGGCTCAAGTTCACGCCTTGCAGCGCGACGTTGGGATAGATCCGATCGGTGTACTCGCGATCGAGCCAGGCCAGGCCGGCAAAGCTTGCGCCGACGAGCAAAACCGCCAGCATGAGCGGCAGCTTCCACCACCAGCCGCGCCCAGAGCGACGGCGCGATGGTGCGGGCTGATGCCCTGAGCGCCGTGCTACTGCCCGCATCGGAATGGTGGCGCCGGTGTAGGCTTCGTCTTGGATCGGCATAGTCAGCGGTCGTGGCCGCGAGCCACCTCGCCGACGCTGGATTGGGCCATATTCGGGAAAGTCACGGTGAGGCATGCGAAATCTCTTACGGTAGCGCCCGCCGCTCAGGACGGGGCGATGGCGACGAGGACAACTGATAAAACCAAAATGATAATCAGTACGATTGCGGCAATTTTCGTGAATCGATCAGCCGTTCGCTTATCCATAATTACGTAATCAAGGAACGTCACGAATCTTTCGTCAAGTCATGACGCTCAATAGTCTGTAGTGTACCAACCGACATGACCAACGGCAATCATGCTTAACTTATAAGCGCTTGAACGTAAACTTATATGCCAGTCGATTGCCGCTGGCTGCACAGACCGGACTACTAGCAGATTCTTTTATGCCAAAGTTTCAATCTCACCCGATTTAAGCAGATTCCGCGCCACAAATCAAGGCGAGAACCGCTAGTACAGGCCGTGAATCGAGCGCTCCTCAGCCCGCGAGGCGTGCACCAGCTCGTAGAAGAGTGGTATGCGATCAGCGGCACGCGGCACGCCCTCGGCAAACAAACGATCTTCGAGCCGGCTGAGCGCTTCTTCCAGCGGCGCGGGCTCGCCCGTGGTGACGGCCTGGCACAGTAGCGGCCCGGCCTGCGCTGAGTCTTCCAACGTGCGCAGCTCAGCCTCCAGCCAGTGATCCAGCGGCACCCAGCGCTGCTCCAGCGCGAACATCACCCGCGACAACGCTTTGGCTCCCCGCGCGACCAGTATCTGTGCCGCGCAATTCGCGCCGCGCTTGATCGTCTTCATGGCCCTGCGCGGCGCAACCCAGGCGTCGATCGTGGCGTGCAGCAGCCGAGTACGCCGGAACTCAGGGTCCATCCTGCCGGCAGCGGCAACAGCGGCGCTTACTCGTCCGTCACGATCGAACAGCACCTGAGCGCGCTCGTAGGGCCAGTGGTCGAGATCGTGGTGGGAGGCCGGCTTGCGCAGGAGGCTGGTCAGGCTGGTGTACTGCACATCGTAGATCAGCCGACGAGACGCGCCCTCGCCCTCGACGTAGAGCTCGCCACAGTCGGCGGGCGCCAGCTGTGCAAACGCCTCGTCGCTGAGCAGCACCTCAAGATCGTCGTCGGATAGCTCGTCGTTATGACCACGGCTTTTCGAGCCGACCAGCACCACGCCCATCACGCCAGGCTGTGCTTTCCACTTTTCAAGCCGTGCAGCTGTTGCGGGAAAGATCGATTGCATGACACCACTCCTATCAACGACAAACACGCGCCGATCGATACGCCGAGCTCGTGTTATGGCAACTTATGATCGATTGCCTGAGATTCGAGCACATGATAGCAGGAACTTGCGTTCCCCGCATAGCGGACCGGTACCGTATGTCTGGAGAAAGAAGACGACAAATGTATGACGGTTTTTAAGCTCAGGGCGTGATAAATCACGCCCCTACAAAGTTAATTTAATTATCAGATTGTAAAGTTTTAATCGTTAGTTGGGCAGGCCCTCACCCCCTCGGTCCCCCTTCCCCAAACCTCGGCTGGCTTCAGCCTCGGTAGCCGCAGGCGAGGGGGAAGATCTGAGCATGGTTCTCGGTTCTCGGTTCTCCGTTTGTTCTTTGTTCCGTTGTTCTTTCGTTCTTTTGTTCTTTCGCTTCTCTCCGGTCCTGAGTACTCCGTTTATGCTATACTCGGATCGACCTCATGAAAAGAGAAACCTGTGGATACTCGACCTGTGATCGTTGGCCACCTCAGCCCGGACATCGACTGTCTTTGCGCAATCTGGATTCTGCGCCGCTGGCATGACCTCGAGCATGCCGCGCTCCGCTTTGTGCCCTCAGGCCAAACACTGGATGGAGCGCCGCCCGACAGCGATCCACAGATTCTCCACGTCGATACCGGACGTGGACGCTTCGATCATCACAGCTCCATCGACCACTCGCTTTCGGCGACAGAGCTGGTGCGGCGTGAGTACGCGCCCGACGACGTCGTGCTCAAGCGGATCGCGCAGGACGTAACGCGGCTGGACCACGCGCTGGCTGAGGGCGGAACCGCGCCCAACATCTGCGATCTGATCGATGGCTTCAACGCGCTCTACCCCGACACGCCCGAACAGGTCGCTCAAGCCATGTTCGCCAACTTCGACGCCTGGTATGCCAGCGAGGCCAAGCATATGCGGCTTGAGAAAGCCTTTGCCGAGCGCATCGAGTTCGACACGCCCTGGGGCTTCGGCATCGCTATGGAAAGCGACGACGGCGGATCGTCGCGGCTGGCCTACAGCGAGGGCGCTGTGCTCTACGCCTACCGCGACGGCAAGGGCAACATGGGCATCGCCGCCAAGTCACGGGCGCAGGTCGATCTGACCCAGGTGCTGCGCGACCTCAAGCGGCTCGATCCACAGGCCGATTGGTTCTTGCATCCTTCGAAGCGTATGTTACTCTGTGGCACGCCGAAATCGCCGCCGCGCGTCCCCTCCAGGCTGACGCTTGAAGAGCTGGTCGGGGTGCTGCGGGGCGATCATTTGTTTTAGGAACGATGAGGAGATAGACATGCAGGGATTGATCGATCTGCGCTCGGATACGGTCACGCTGCCGTCGCCGGAGATGCGCCGAGCTATGGCCGATGCCGAGCTTGGCGACGATGTGTATGGCGAAGATCCGACGGTCAACCGGCTGCAAGATCTGGCGGCCGAGATACTGGGCAAAGAGGCCGGTCTTTTTGTCGCCAGCGGCACGATGGGAAACCTGGTCTCGCTGCTGGCACACGCGCCGCGCGGCTCCGAGGTTATTCTGGGCGATGAGGCGCATATTTTCCACTATGAGCAGGGCGGCGCTTCGGTCGTCGGCGGGCTGGTCTATCACACCGTCCCAACCAATCCGCTCGGCGATCTGCCGCTCGACAAACTAGCCGCAGCGATCCGCGATCCCAGCAATCCGCACTACGCGCTGGCGGGCGTGATCTGCCTGGAAAACACGCACAATCGCTGCGGCGGCACCGTGCTTTCGCTTGATTACATCGCTCAGGTGCGCGAGCTGGCAACTGCCAACCATCTGCCGCTGCATCTCGACGGCGCGCGGCTGCCCAACGCGGCAGTAGCGCTGGGCGTCGATCTCAAAACCGTCTCCGCGCCCTTCGACTCGGTGCAGCTGGATCTGTCGAAGGGGCTATCGGCGCCGGTTGGCGGCGTGGTCGTGGGCAGCAAAGAGTTTATTCATCGCGCACATCGAGCCCGCAAAATACTGGGCGGCGGCATGCGTCAGGCCGGAACGATCGCGGCGGCGGGCATCGTCGCACTGGAGCAGATGGTCGAGCGACTGGCCGAAGATCATGCTCATGCCCGGCTGCTGGCCGAGGCGCTGGTCGAAATGCCGGATGTGCGGCTGGACCCGGCGACCGTGCAGACCAATCTGGTCGTCTTTCGGCTCAATCCTGAGCGCTGGACTCCGGCGACCTTTATCACGGCCATGCGCGAGCACGGAATCTTGCTGGGTGGCTTTGGCGACGATCGGCTGCGCTTCGCGACACACTACGGCATCAGTCGCGCCGATGTCGACAAAACAATCGCCGCCACACGGCAGGTGCTGCAAACAGGACCGTAGTTTGGAGCAGCATGCCGCGCCGCAACTTGCCGCGCAATCGTCCCTGCTGGTATCATAGCGGCCATGCGCGCACTGATTACAGGTATCAACGGCTTTGTCGGCGGACATCTGGCCGAGCATCTGCTAGCCGAGACCGACTGGCAGGTGTTCGGCACGGTTCGTGAGGCCGAGCTGCATCTGTCGACGCTTCGCGAGCACGTTGAGGCTACCCACGTCGATCTGCTCGACGCCGCAGCGGTTCAGCGCTGCATCCACGCGATCCGGCCGAATATCGTGTTTCACCTCGCGGCTCAGGCCCACCTCCCAACGTCGTTTCGCGATCCGGCGGGAACGCTAACCAGCAATATTTTGATGCAGCTGCATCTGTTCGAGGCCGTTCGCGCCGCAGCGATCGACCCAACGATCGTCGTGGTCGGCACCGGCGAGGAATACGGCGCGGTGCAAGCCCACGAGCAGCCGGTCAATGAAGGGACGCCGCTGCGCCCGGTCAATCCCTACGCCGTCAGCAAGGTCGCGCAGGATATGCTGGCCTACCAGTATTTTGCCGCGCACAAGCTCAAAACGATTCGTATGCGCCCGTTCAACCACAGCGGCCCGCGCCAGGAGGATCGCTACGCCATCACCGGCTTTGCCCACCAGATCGCCAGGATCGAGGCTGGACTCCAGCCGCCGGTCGTGCGCGTCGGCAATCTCCAGGCCCAGCGCGATTTCACGGATGTGCGCGACATTGTGCGCGCCTACCGGCTGGCCGCCGAGCACGGCGAGTATGGCGAGGTGTATAACCTGGGGTCGGGGCAGCCGGTGGCGATTCAGGAGCTTCTGGATCGGCTGCTGAGCCTGAGCACAGCCCGGATCGATGTGCAGCTCGACCCGGAGCGGATGCGACCTGCCGACGTGCCCGTGATCGCCTGTGACGCGACACGTTTCCGCGAGCGCACGGGCTGGCAACCGCAGATCTCGCTTGAGCAGATGCTGCGCGACGTCCTCGACGATTGGCGCGGCCGAGTCGGGTCTGAGTAGTAGCGGTGCGCCTCCAAACATATATATTTTAGGATGACTTAATGTACGCATTGATCATGGCTGGCGGTACCGGCACTCGACTCTGGCCGCGCAGCAGGACGAACAAACCCAAACAGTTCTTGCCGCTGCTGGGCGAACGAACGATGCTTCAGGAGACCGTCGACCGGATTCTGCCGCTGGTTCCGGCCGAGCAGATTATTATTGCGACCGGACGTGGCTATACCGAGCTTGCCGGCGAGCAGCTACCCGACGTACCGCGCGCCAATATCATCGGCGAGCCCAGCGGCAAAGGCTCCGCGCCCTGCATCGGCCTCGGCGCGCTGGTGGTTCAGCAGGACGATCCCGACGGCGTGATGGTTGTGCTCAGCTCGGATCATCAGGTGCAGAAAGCCGCCGAGTTTCGTGAGGCGCTCAAGGCCGCCGAGGAGCTGGCACAGCAGGGCTATCTCGTCACGCTGGGTATTCACCCGACCGAGCCGCACACGGGCTACGGCTATATTCACCGCCGGGCTGAGCTGGGCCAGTTCAACGGCTTTACCGCCTACGAGGTCGAGCGCTTCGTGGAGAAGCCGCGCCGCGAGATCGCCGAGCAGTATCTGGAGACCGGCGAGTATAGCTGGAACGCCGGCATCTTCATCTGGCGCGTCGACGCAATCATGGCGGCGTTCGGCCAACATCTGCCCGCGCTGCGCAGTCAGCTGGACGAGATCCAGGCTGCGGGCGGTCCCGGCGATCCCGATGCCATCGGCGAGATCTGGGCCGGCGTCGAAAATATCACGATCGACTACGGCATCATGGAGCGCGCCGAGCGAGTCGCGGTGATTCCGGTGGACATCGGCTGGAGCGATGTGGGCGACTGGGACACGCTTACCGCGCTGGCGGGCAGCGGCGACAACGTCATCCAGGCTGAGCATGTCGGCCTCGACACGCAGCAAACGCTGGTGTACAGCGACTCTGGTCGTCTGATCGCCACGGTTGGCCTCGACAATTTCCTGGTGATCGATACTGGCGACGCGCTGATGATCGCGCCTCGGGATCGCGCCCAGGACATCAAGAAGATCGTCGACGAGCTGAAGCTGCGCGGGCGGACGGACCTCTTATAAGAAGAACAAAGGAGCAAAGGAACCAAAGAACAAAACAAGAGGATTGAAACGCATTGTTACCTTGTTCGCTTGTTCCTTTGTTCGCCGGGTTCCCCCTGGGCGCAGTACCTTCATCCCCCTCGCCTGTGCCGAAGGCGACGGGAGAGGGGGAAAGGCCGTAGGCCAGGGGTGAGGGCCTGTTTCAAAGAACAAAAAGATTGTATCAAAACCCTTTGTTCCTTTGTTTCCTTGTTTGCCCGCAGGGCAAGGTGAGGGCCTGAATGATGCAGGCGGTGATTCTGGTCGGCGGGCAGGGCACCCGATTAAGACCGCTGACGCTGACGACGCCCAAGCCGCTGGTGCCGCTGGCGAATCGTCCGGTGATCGAGCATATTGTGCGCTGGCTGGAAGGCTACGCGGTCTCCGAGGTCATCCTGGCGACGCAGTACCGGGCGCAAGCGTTCGAGCGCTGGCTGCGACATTGGCGCGGCGTTCCAGTGCGGGCCGTCGAGGAGCCGGAGCCACGCGGCACGGCGGGCGCGGTTGCCCATGTGGGGGGTGTCCTCCACGGCACCACGATCGTGGTCAACGGCGACAACCTGATGAGCCTGGATCTCGACACGATGCTGGCATTTCATCGGGCGGCCGGAGCCAGCGCCACGATATCGATCGATGCCGTGGCCGATCCGACCGGACGCGGAGTTGTGGTCGCCGATGGGCCGGGGCGCGTGCAGGAGTTTCAGGAAAAGCCCGCGCCGGGAATAGCCCGCGCCAACACCGTCAACACCGGCGTGTATCTGCTTGAGCCCGCAGCGCTGGCGGCGATTCCACAAGATCGCTTCTGCAACTTCGAGCACGACGTGTTTCCGCAATTAATCGCATCCGGCGCGTCGGTATATGCGTTTCAGTCCGAGCATACCTGGATCGATACCGGCACACCCGGCGGCTATCTGCGCGCGCAGGCGGCGGTTTTGCGCGGCACGGCGTCAGCGCCGCTCGGCGAGCTGATCGGCGGCGTGTGGCGCGACGACAACGTGACGATCGACGGCGCGGCCAGCGTGGAAGAGTCGGCGGTTGGCTTTGGCACAATCATTGCCTCGCAGGCTGCGATCCGGCTGAGCAGCATCGGCCGTGAGGCGCATATCCTGGCCGGCGCGCAGATCGCAGGCAGCGCGATCTGGGACGGCTGCCAGGTCGAAGCCGGCGCAGTCGTCGACGCTAGCATCGTCGGGTACAATTGTTACATCGGAGCTGGCGCGCAGATCGCCGGGGCGGTCATCGGCGATAACTGTATCATCCGAGGGGGCGCGGTGCTGGCGTCCGGGACAATCGTTCAACCAGGAACAACATGCCCATGAAGATCGCGCAGCGACCATGCCGTCGCTCTCAACTCTAGAACAATCCAGGAGGCGCAGAACGTATGCCCACATCGATCAAATTTGGTACTGACGGCTGGCGTGCCGTGATCGGCGAAGAGTACACCTTTGCCAACGTGCGCATCGTCACACAGGCCGTCGCCGAGTATTTGAAGCAGGAAAATCTCGCATCACGTGGGCTCGTGGTGGGCTTCGATACGCGGTTTGGATCGGAGCGCTTTGCGGCGGCGGTAGCCGAGGTGCTGGCGGCAAACGGCATTCATGTTTATCTGACGCAGAAAGCGACGCCCACGCCAATCATCTCCTACGCGATCCTGGACAAGCACGCGGGCGGCGCGTCGATCATCACGGCCAGCCACAATCCCGGCAGCGATAACGGCTACAAGTACAAGCCGGAGTACGCCGGATCGGCATCGCCCGAGGTCATCGGCAAGCTGGAGGCCAACCTCGGCGCGACCGAGGTCAAGCGCATGGAGCTGAAAGACGCCGAGCGCCAGGGCCTGGTCGAGCGCATCGACGGCACACCAGCCTACATCAAGCAGGTCAGCACGCTGGTCGATCTTGAGCAGATCAAACGCGCCGGCCTCACGATCATCGTCGACTCGATGTATGGCGCCGGCGCCGGCTACTACCCGCAGATGCTCGACGGCGGACCGACCAAGATCATACCGATCAACGCCGAGCGCAACCCGATCTTTCCCGGCATTCGCGCGCCCGAGCCGCTCGACGCGAACCTGACCAAGCTGAAGAAAGTCGTCAAGGAGAGCGGCGCCGATGTTGGGATCGCCTTCGACGGCGACGCCGACCGCGTGGGCCTGGTGGACGAGAAAGGCCGCTTTATCAACCAGCTTCAGGTCTTTGGCCTGCTGGCCTACTACCTGCTTGAGGTGCGCGGCTGGCGCGGCCCGATCGTGAAGTCGCTCTCGACAACCTCGATGGTCGATCGGCTAGGTGAGCTGTATAAAGTCGCGGTGCATCAAACGCCGGTCGGCTTCAAGCACATCGGCCCGAAGATGATCGAGGAGAAAGCGATCATTGGCGGCGAAGAGTCCGGCGGCTTCGGCTTTGCTAATCACATCCCGGAGCGCGACGGCATCCTGGCCGGGCTGTTCCTGATCGACTTTATGCTCAAGCGCAATAAAACGCCATCCGAGCTGCTGCAAGAGCTGTTTGATAAAGTCGGCCCGCACTACTACGATCGGCTCGACATGACCTATCCCGCCGATCAGCGCCCGCAGATCATGCAGCGCGTGGCGGATGCGCGGCCAGAAACCCTGGGCGACCAGAAAGTGGTCAATATCTCGACCGAGGGCGGCTACAAGTACACGCTTGAGGACGGATCATGGCTGCTGATCCGCTTCTCGGGCACCGAGCCGCTGCTGCGCGTGTACACCGAGACGCATTCACAGGAAGTCGTCCAGCAGATGCTGTCGGAAGGCCGCGCGCTGACCGGCATCTAGCCGCACGCTCACGGGGCGATTCGGTTATGGATCGCCCCACAACAGCGCCGATTATTGGGCAGCGTAGAGGTAGACAAAAGGCCGGAACTTTGCGTTGACAACCCGGAATTTTGCGTTGACAGCGTGTGAACTGTCTGGTATACTTCCGCTGCCTTACACGGAGGTGTGGCCGAGTGGTTGAAGGCAGCTGTCTTGAAAACAGCCAAGCGCAAGCTTCGTGGGTTCGAATCCCACCGCCTCCTCCACAAGAGAAGCCACATTACCAAGAAAACCTGTCCTTTCTGGAGGGATGCGAGAGTGGTTAATCGAGCGGTTTGCTAAACCGTGCACGCGTGAGCGTGTCCTGGGTTCGAATCCCAGTCCCTCCGCCAGAGCCAAGCGCCGAAGTCTGAGTACTTCGGCGCTTTGTTGTGTTTGGCTGTCTAATGCTATACTGCCTACCTCCGAGCAAGAACTATACTCAAAGCCGAGGTACGATCATGGCCGATACCCAACAGCTCCTCGCCGATCTCGCGCAGACACGCCAGCAGCTCCTCGATCGTCTGGATCGCTTCACCTATGAGCAGGGCCGCTTCCAGCCCGCGCCCGACGGCTGGTCGATCGCCCAGCATGTCGAGCACATGGCGATCGCCGAGCAGGGCTGCGTACGGGCGGTGTGGTCGGCGGCAGATGCGCTGCGGCGCGGCAAGCGGCGCTGGAGCGTCGATCCCAGGTTTCAGGGACGCGCCGTTGAGGAGATCGTGGCGGAGACGTGGCAGCCGGGCCAGCAAGCGCCGGAGTATCTAGTTCCGCAGGGCAGCGGCCCGCTCAGCTACTGGAGCGCCGTACTGCGGACGAATCAGGCGCTGGTCGATCAGATTCCGGCTGCGCTGGACGGCCTCGATCCAGCTGAGATCGTCGCGCCGCACCCAATCTCGGGGCCGTGGGACGCCTTTCAGTGGCTGGCGTTCCTGCGCTATCATCTTGAGCTGCACCGCGATCAGCTCGAAGCGGTGACGCAGGCGGCGGGCTTTCCGCGCTAACGATTGCTGGGCATAGAAACAGGGCGCCAACCTGTGACGCCCTGAGCAAACAACTGAGAGCGGTTTTCTACGCCGCCTGCAAACGCTGATCGCGCCAGCTCCGCCAGAACTCTCGCGCCACCCGTAGCCCGTGCCAGCCCGCGAAAAGCAGCGGCGGAACGAAAATCATCACCGCCCGATAGCGCTGCCACCAGACTGGATCGGGCAGCGTGGGGTAGAAGATATAGGTCAGCGGTACCAGCAGCGAGAACAGCAGCGCTGTCCTGCCGGTCACGCGCCAGTCCAGCAACGCCGCCAGCGCCACAAACCACGTCACATACCAGGGCCAGAACCAGACCGCGCCGATCGTGCAGTAGACGAAGAAGATCCACGCTCCCGCCAGCAGCGCGACGCGGAAGTTGCGCGTGACGGCCGCGCCGGCTAAACAGGCCAGCGCCAGGATCGCCAGCCCTGCGGTGCGCACCCGCTCGTTGACCCAGTCGCGGTTGATGCGGGCCAGGCTTTGCTGCGTGCGAAAGAACGACTTATCATCGGCAAATTCGCTCCGCTGCTGCGACCACAGATCGCCGGTCGCGGGATTGGATTCGCTGCCATAGACCACACGGCCACCAGGTCCGCTGAAAACCGAGAGCGTATCGACCAGCGCGGGATGCGGCCAGCTGCCGTAGCGCCACATCGCATACTGGGCCTCGGTTGCGATCACATCGCCGAGCGAGTTGATCAGCCGCTGCTGTGGCGGCGCGTCGAACAAAATCTTGAGCGTGTCGGTGCCTTCCCAGTAGGGTCGGTACAGGCTGACACACAGGCTGGTAAAGATCAGCAGCGATCCTGCCGTTTTCCAGCCGCGCTCACGCCAGCTCCCGGCATCCCAGAGCAGCGCCAGACCATAGAGCGGAAGCAGCGGCAGCGCGATCCACTTGGTCAGCACCGCCAGCGTGAACGCCGCGATCGTCCAGTACCAGTGCCCGCGCAGATGGCAGAACACGCCCAGCAGAATAAACGTGATCATCAGCACGTCGTTGTGCGCGTTGCCGACAAACTCGATCAGCGCCAGCGGGCTCAGCAGATACAGCGCGGTGCCCCAGCCCTGCTGCTCCGGCTTCCAGCGCTCCAGGATCTTCCAGATCAGCCAGCCGTTGACGAGATGCATCCCAAAAGCCAGCAGCTTGTAGGCCAGCACATAGGTGATCACATGCTGGTTGAAGCTGTTGACCAGGATCGTCAGAATGATCGAGGGATAGATCCAGCCCGGCCCGTAGACCGACGAGACCTGCTTCCAGTTTACCCACTTGTAGAGCGGATCGGTCGCGAACATCGACGGCGGATCGATAAACGGGTTGCCGCCATGCACCACCGCCACCCGGCCAAACGCGATATAGCTGTACACATCGCCGGAGAGCAGATTCGGCAGGAAGAGCAGCGGAATACTCGCCAGCACGGTCAGGCTCATCAGCACGCGCAGCGGCGGCGGCTCCACCGTGCGGCGAAAAAGCCGCAGCAAGAGGAGATAGACCACGCTGATCACAGCCACGCTTGCCAGCATCAAAAATGGATGGGCCGCCGCCTCCATCGACCGGCGAGATGCCATCACCTGTTCTTCTGAAAAAAGTGTTTGATAGAACCAGCGCCAATATCCATCGAGTGGATCAAGCACCTGTCCCGGAGCCCAGGATCGGCTGCGCAGGTGCATGACCACAAAAAAGCTGCAATAGGCGAGCACATGCAGCACGGCCAGCCCGACCAGCGCCCAATCGCGCTCGATCAGCGTGGGCCGCGCAACTCGCCTGGGAAAAGCTCTGGCGCGGATTCCTTCTCCCAAAGACACGTCAAGCCTCCAGATCCAAAGTCACAGTCGAGAGTCGAGCGAGCATTATACCACCGGGCTATCAGCCGCTTCCCGTGGGACCATGTTATAATGGCGCGAGTCGTTGACATATGTCATTGACACAAGTTGTTCAAAGTCGTATGTGCGTCAGCAACTTTCTTGCCAGTATGCATATCACGCTGGGAGTCAAAGTTTAATCATGCCAAATCCGTTTTCAGGATTGATGGGCGCGTTCAGCCGCGACCTTGGAATAGATCTGGGCACCGCCAACACGCTGGTCTACGCACGGGGCAAAGGGATTATCATCTCGGAGCCGTCCGTCGTCGCGATGGATAGCCGCACCAAAAAGCCGCTGACCGTCGGCGCGGATGCCAAGGCGATGGTCGGCAAAACACCCAGCAGCATCGTCGCGGTGCGACCACTCAAAGACGGCGTGATCGCCGACTTCAACGTTGTCGAGAAGATGCTGGAATACTTCATCAAAAAGGCCGGCTCGCCGCGTCCGCGCGTGGTGGTCGGTGTGCCCTCGGGCGTGACAGAGGTTGAAAAGCGCGCCGCCAAGGATGCCGCCGAAAACGCAGGCGCGCGTCAGGCGTTCGTCGTCGAGGAGCCGATGGCGGCGGCGATCGGCGCGGGGCTGCCCGTCGAGGAGCCGATCGGCTCGATGATCGTGGACATTGGCGGCGGCACCACCGAGGTCGCGATCATCTCGCTGGGCGGCATCGTCGTCAACCACTCGCTGCGTATCGCGGGCGACGAGATCGACGAGGCCGTGATCCAGTTTGCGCGGCGCGAGTACAACCTGCTGATCGGCGAGCGCATGGCGGAAAAAGCCAAGATCGCGGCCGGCTCGGCCTATCCGCTGGACGAAGAGATCACCGTGACGCTGCGTGGCCGCGACCTGCTGACCGGACTGCCCAAGGCGGTCGAGGTTTCCAGCGTCGAGCTGCGCGAAGGCATGGCCGGTCCGGTCTCCTCGATCGTGGAGGAAGTACGCACCGCGCTGGAAGAAACGCCGCCGGAGCTGGTCGCCGACATTATGGAGCACGGCATTATGCTGGCCGGCGGCGGCGCGCTGCTGCACGGCCTGGCTCAGCGTATCGCGGCCGAGACCAAAATGCCGGTTCACATCGCCGACGATCCGCTGAGCTGCGTGGCGCGTGGCGCGGGCCGGATGGTCGAAGAGTTTGCTAATCCCAAGTATCACCGAATCCTTGAGCGTAGCCAGACGAATGGACGGATGCGGCTGATCGAAAGCCGCATAGGACGGCGCTAACACTGCACTAGCAGTCGCGGCATAGCTGCGCTGCTTTGGTAATTGGACGATCGATCATGCGAACTACCTTCGATGCACCGAATGAGCGCCGCTCTCCCACGCTCAGCCGTCGTCGCGTCACGCTGTTGTTGCTGCTGGTTGCGATCGCGCTGGGCTTGATCATCCTGGACGAGCAGGGCCATCTCGATGGTCCCAAAGGCCAGATTCAGGCAGTGCTCCGGCCGATCGAGCAAAATCTCACGCAGACACGTATCAGCATCGGCGAGACGATCGGCAGCATAACTGGACAGGGCACGATGCAACGGCGCATCGACGAGCTTGAGCGCGTAAACGCCGCGCTCCTTGAAGAAAATATTCGTCTCAAAACCTACCAGAACAAGATCGGCCTGCTGGAGCAGGAGCTTCAGATTCGCCAGACCTACAGCTGGCAAACGCTGAGCGCGACGGTGGTCCAGGGCAGCACCGACAACGGACGCCGGATCATTCGCATCAGCAAAGGCCGAGTCGACGGTATCGAGGCGGGCATGGCTGTGGTCAGCAAAGAAGGCGGCAGCCCGGCCGCGCTGATCGGCGTGGTCGATC
>DASWTW010000422.1:0-20405 GCA_036401895.1 Herpetosiphonaceae bacterium
TATCTATGCCGAGAACGATCGCGACTTGTTCCTGGCGCAGGGCTATGTTCACGCGCAAGACCGACTCTGGTCGATGTATTTCAACCGACTTACGGCAAGTGGCAGGATCAGCGAAATCGTCGGCGAGCCGGGCCTGCGCAGCGACAAGATTTTGCGCACGATTGGGCTGCGTCGAGGTGCCGAGCGTGAGTGGGCCGCAATGGACCCGGCAGATCGCGAATTGTTGCAAGCCTATGCTGACGGCATCAACGCGTATGTCAATACGAACCGGAGTCGCCTGCCGATCGAGTTCACCGTATTGGGCTATGATCCGGAACCCTGGACACCCGTCGACTCGCTCGCCTATGGCAACCTGATAAGCTTCATCTTATCAGGCAATTACCGGCTTGAATTTCTGCGGGCGCGTATGATCCCTGAAATCGGCGAGCAAAAAACCCAGGAGCTGCTGCCGGCCTACGATCCCACGACACCGTTCATTATTCCCGATGAGGTGCAGAGCTACCAATCGATGCGCGGCATGGGCTTTGCCGGATTGGACGCGCTCGACGAGCGGCTGGGCGACTCCGGCGCGATGTGGGGCAGCAACAACTGGGTCGTTTCAGGCAACCGTACGACGAGCGGCAAGCCGATGTTGGCCGGCGACACGCATATGCAGCTCTCTATGCCGTCGCTCTGGTATATGAACGGCCTGCACGGCGGGCGCTTCAACAGTGTGGGCTTTACACTGCCAGGTGTGCCGGCGGTGGTCTTCGGCCACAACGACCGCATCGCCTGGGCGATGACTAACCTGAACCCGGACTCGCAGGATCTGTACATCGAAAAGCTCGACAACCGCGACAATCCGACCAAGTACGAGTTCCAGGGCCAGTGGCGCGATCTCCAGGTGATTCGCGATACGATCGCCGTTAAGGGCAAAGATCCGGTGCCGCTCACAGTCTACATCACCGAGCATGGCCCGCTCATGAACAATGTGATCGACGACATGAACCAGGCCGAGCCGCTGGCCTTCAAGTGGTCGATGATGGGCGAGAACATGCTGTTTCCGGCGCTGCTTCAGCTCAACCAGGCGCAAAACTGGGAGCAGTTCCGCGCGGCGCTGCGCACCTGGCGCATGCCCGGCCAGAACTTTGTGTATGCCGATGTCGACGGCAACATCGGCTACCAGATGACCAGCCAGGTGCCGATCCGAACCGAGCAGCACAGTGGCCTGGTGCCGGTGCCCGGCTGGACCGGCGAGTACGAGTGGCAGGGCTATATTCCCTACGACGAGCTGCCGTCGAGCTACAACCCGCCGCAGGGCTTCATCACCACCGCCAATAACAAGGTCGTCAGCGACGCCTACCCGTACAGCATTTCTCCCGAATGGGACCCCGGCTACCGTGCCCAGCGCCTCACCGACCTGCTCAACGCCAACGATCGCGTAGATATTGGTGCCAACCAAAAGATGCAGGCGGATACCTTCTCGGTCCCGGCCGAGAACCTACGGCCCTATATGCTGGCGATCACGCCGCAGAACGACGAAGAGGCGCGGGTGATCGAGCAGATCCGCGCGTGGGATCTCCACGTTGAGCCCGATCAGGTTGGACCCACCCTGTTCCAAACCTGGTACTGGTTCATCCTCCAAAACACCGTGAGTGACGATCTCAATCCAGCACAGGCAACCGGCTATCTTAACGGTCAATACGAGCGTCATGGACGCTTCCAGATCGCCGCGATGAGCCAGATGCTGCGCGACCCGAACAACGCCTGGTTCGACAACCAGAAGACGCCCGAGGTCGAAACCCGAGACGACATCATTCAGCGCAGCCTGGGGGAGGCGCTTGCCTGGCTGAAAGAACACCACGGCAGCGACATGAACGCCTGGACCTGGGGCCGCTTGCATCAGGTCAAGTATGTCAGCGTGCTGGAACGCAGCGGCAATCCCCTAATGGCCTGGCTCTACGGGGTTGAGCCGGTCCAGGCCCGTGGCGACAATTACACGATCAACGCCGGCTCGTTTACCTTCCGGGAGCCGTTCAGCATGGCTCACGGCACATCGCAGCGCCAGATCATCGATATGAGCGATCTCGATGGTATGCAGGTGATCAACGGTACCGGCCAAACTGAGCTGGCTCGTCACCCGAACCGCACCGATATGATCCAGAAATGGCAGAATGTCGAATATATTGCTGCGCCGTTCAGCCGCGAAACCGTGCAGCAATCTGCCGCCGCAACCCTGACGCTCTCTCCCGAGAACGCCGAATGAACGGCCAGGCCCAGCAGATCGCCCGCATCCTCCAGCGCCTTCGTGGTCTATCGGCCGAGACAAAGCGCCGCTTGCTCAAGCTGAAGCGTCGCGAACGCAGCCAGGATCAGGCATCTGAATAACAGCGGGACCGCACGCGACCGCCTCGCCCCGTAGAGCAGATGGGGGTCGCGTGCTAGCGCATGGGGAGCCAGTGAGTTCCATCAGCAGCAAGCGAATTGAGGAATTTCGATATGCACAGCGACGGCCTGACATCGACCAACGGCCTCTCCACCGAGGATCTTGAGCTATTCGCCTATCTGCTCGAAGACGAAGGGGTTGATACCGCGAGCGAACGGGCGATTCCTCGTCGCGATCCCACTGCCCCGATCCCGCTCTCGCTGGCCCAGGAGCGCATGTGGTTTCTCGATCAGTGGGACCCTGGTAACCCGGCGGGGAATATTCCCTTTGCGGTGCGCTTGAAGGGCCGGCTGTCGATCGTCGCGGTCGAGCAGAGTTTGAATGAGATCGTGCGCCGCCATGAATCGCTGCGCACTACCTTTCGTGTGGTGCATGACCACCCCCAGCAGATTGTGGCCCCATCGCTGAGCATTCCGCTGCCGCTGACCGATCTGCGCAGCCTGCCCGAGGCCGACCGCGCGGCGGAAGTGCAGCGCCTGAGCTTGGAGCACGCTCAACACCGCTTCGACGTGACGGCTGGCCCACTCCTGCGCGCAGACCTGGTGTGGCTGACCGATCAGGAGCATGTGTTTCTGCTCAATATCCATCACGCTGTTTTCGACGCCTGGTCGGTGGGGCTGTTTTTGCGCGAGCTGACCGTGCTGTATAACGCCGCGGTGAACAATCAGCCCTCGCCGCTTCCCGAGCTGTCCATCCAGTACGGCGACTTTGCGATCTGGCAGCGCGCGTGGCTGCAAGGCCCGGTGTTGCAAGAGCAGCTAGCCTACTGGAAGCGCCAGCTGCGTGGCAGTCTGCCCGTGCTGGAGCTGCCTGGTGATCATCCACGTCCCCGGCTGTTGACCCACCAGGGAGCGTTCAACACCTATCACCTCCCGGCGGATATTCGGGAGCAGGTACTTGCCGTGAGCGAGGCTGAAGGCACCACGCTGTTTATGACGCTGTTCGCGGCCTTTCAAATCTTGCTCTACCGCTACACCGATCACGAAGATATTATTACCGGCTCGGTCATCGCTAACCGCGATTTTGTCGACATCGAACCATTGATGGGCTTCTTCCTCAACACGCTGCCGCTGCGGAGCGATCTGTCGGGCGATCCCACCGTGCGCGCGTTTCTCTACCGCACACGGGAGATGCTGCTGGAAGCCTACGCGCATCAGAGCGTGCCGTTCGAGCAGCTGGTCGAAGAGCTGCGTCCACCGCGCGATCCCAGCCATACGCCATTGTTCCAGATGATGTTCATCTTGCAAAGCGCGCCGGTTCCGGCGCAAGGACAGCGCGATCTGGAGATCGAGTATCTGCGGGTCGATAACGGAACCTCAAAGTTTGACCTCTCGCTGTCGCTGACGGAGCTGCCGGATGGGCTACGGGTGGCGGCGGAATACAAGACCGATCTCTTCGAGGCGGCCACGATCGAGCGATTGATGGGCCACTACCAGACGCTCCTTGCCGGCATGGTGGCGGACCTCGACCAACGGATCTCCTGCTTGCCGCTGCTGACCGAGGCCGAGCAGGAGCAGCAGCGCGCCTGGAACCAGACAGCGGTCGCCGTCGATCTGGAGCAGTGCATCCATGCGCAATTTGCCCGGCATGCGGCGCGAACACCGGATGCGACGGCGATGATCTTTGGGAATCGATCGCTGAGCTACGCGGAGTTGAACGACCGGGCCAACCGGCTCGCCCACTATCTGCGTTCGCTGGGCGTGGGACCGGAGACGCGCGTCGGGCTGTGCCTCGATCGGTCACTGAGTCTCGCCGTGGGTGTGCTGGGCATTCTCAAGGCCGGCGGCGCGTATGTCCCGCTCGACCCGGCCTATCCGCAGGCCCGCCTGCGCTACATGCTCCACAACTCCGAGATCGCGGTGCTGCTGACCCAGGAGCAGCTGGCCGATACGCTGCCCACAGAACAGATCCGCGTGGTTTGTCTCGACCGCGACTGGTCGACGATTGCGCAGGCCAGCGCCGACGATCCTCACAGTGGCGCGACACCCGACAACCTGGCGTATGTTATCTATACCTCTGGCTCGACGGGCCAGCCTAAGGGCGTGGCGGTCAGCCACCGCGCGATCGGCAACCGTATTGCGTGGAGCCAGCAGGCCGATCCGCTCACCGCCGACGATCGCGTGCTTCAGGTCGCGTCGATGAGCTTCGACATTGCCTTCTGGGAGCTGATCGGGCCGCTGCTGTACGGCGCGACGGTAGTGCTGGCGCCGCCGGATGCCAATCAGGACAGCGACCAGCTGATCGCGCTGCTGGTACAGGAGCGGGTGACAGTAGCGCATCTGGTACCGTCGGTGCTCAATCTGGTGCTGCTCAATCCAAAGCTGGCATCCTGCCGCAGCCTGCGCAGCCTGTACTACGGCGGTGAGGCGTCGGCGATCGATCTGCCGGAGCGGATTCGCGCTCAGCTGCCGGTCAATCTGCTGCACTTCTACGGCCCGACCGAGGCGGCGATCAACGCGACCGCCTGGCGCTGGTCGCCGGACTTGCCCACGGTTTCGATTGGACGACCGATCAGCAACATGCAGGCGTATCTGCTCGATGGGCAGCTTCAGCCTGTGCCCGTCGGCGTGCCGGGCGAGATCTATCTTGGCGGTGTTGGTCTGGCGCGGGGCTACCTCAACCGGCCCGATCTGACTGCCGAGCGCTTCATCCCCGATCCCTTAAGTGATCGGCCGGGATTGCGGCTCTATAAAACCGGCGATCTGGCGCGCTACCTGCCTGACGGTAACATCGCGTTCCTGGGTCGCGCCGACAATCAGGTGAAGATTCGTGGCATGCGGATCGAGCTAGGCGAGATCGAGGCGGTCCTGCGCCAGCAGCCCGGCGTGCAGCAGGCGCTGGTCGTCGTCCGCGAAGATACATCGCCCGAAGGGCACCCGGATGCACGGCTGGTGGCGTACATTGTTGGGGAACAAAAGAACAAAGAACAAAGGAACAAAGAACAACCGGGTGCGGCGACTCCCCCCTCGCCTATCGCAACCGAGGCTGAAGCCAGCCGAGGTTTGGGGCCGGGGGGCCGGGGGGGTGAGGGCCTGACCTCTACTCTCCGCGCCGCCCTCAAGCAGCAGCTTCCCGACTATATGGTGCCGTCGACGTTTGTTATGCTTGATGCGTTGCCGCTCACGCCGAACGGCAAAGTTGACCACAAGGCGCTGCCGACGCCCGATACGGCCAGTCTGGAGCCGGATGCAACCTATGTCGCGCCACGCACGCCTGTTGAAGACCTGCTGGCGAGCATCTGGGCCAGCGTGTTACGCCGGGAGCGCGTCGGCGTCCACGATAACTTCTTCGACCTTGGCGGACACTCGCTGCTTGCAACGCAAGTTGTCTCGCGTGTGCGCGATGCGCTCCAGGTCGATCTGCCGCTGCGCGATATGTTTTCCGCTCCCACGCTGGCAGGTATGGCCGCGCTGATCACGAATATTGGCCTGGACGAGACCATCGGGCATGCCGCGCCGCCGCTGCGTCGGGTTGACCGGTCGGGGCCGCTGCCGCTCTCGTTTAGTCAGGAGCGGCTGTGGTTCCTGCATCAGCTTACGCCAAACAGCCCGCTCTATAACATCCCGTCGGCCCTGCGCCTCACCGGCCAGCTCGACCCAGTGGCGCTCCACCGCAGCTTCGACGCGCTGGTTGCGCGCCACGAAATCCTGCGGACCACCTTCTCAGACATTGATGGACGACCTGTGCAGGTGATTGCGCCGCCGACGCCGGCTGCCATCGCATTTGTCGATCTGCGCGGCTTGCCCGTGGACGAGCGCGAGGCAGCGGCACGGGAGCTTGCCCAGGCAGAGGCACAAACGCCGTTTGACCTTACACATGGCCCGCTGCTGCGTGTCACGCTGGTGCAGCTTGACGAGGACGACCAGGTAGTGCTCTTCACCCTGCATCACATTATCTCCGACGGCTGGTCGAGTGGAATCTTGATCCGCGAGCTGGCGCTGCTTTATATGGCATGTGTCGAAGACCGGCCCGCACCCGTGCTCGATCTACCGATTCAGTACGTTGATTTTGCCGCGTGGCAGCGGCAGTGGCTTCAGGGCCCGGTGCTCCATCAGCAGCTGGCGTACTGGCAAGAGCAGCTAGGCGGGGCACCCTCTGCGCTTGAGCTGCCGACCGACCGGCCCCGCCCGCCGATCCAAACCGTTCGCGGCGCGACACTGTCGTTTCGCATCCCGCTGGCGCTGAGTCAGGCGCTCCAGGCGCTGAGTCAGCGCGAGGGCGCAACCCTGTTTATGACGCTGCTGGCGGCATTCCAAACGCTGCTGTTCCGCTACAGCGGTCAAGACGATATCCTGGTTGGTACCCCAATCGCCAATCGCACGCGCAGGGAGCTAGAAGGGCTGATCGGAGTATTTGTGAACACGCTGGTGCTGCGCTCGGACCTCGCGGGTAATCCGTCGTTCCGCGAGTTGCTCGGCCGGGTGCGCCAGACCACGCTGGGCGCGTTCGCTCACCAGGATCTCCCCTTTGAACGACTGGTCGAGGTTTTGCAGCCTGCGCGCGACCCAAGCCGTAGCCCGCTGTTTCAGGTCATGCTGGCGCTGCAAAATGCTCCATCGGAAGCCCTGAAGCTCCCTGGCCTGATGTTTGAGCCGATCGCGGTTGGCAGCGGCACGGCGAAGTTCGATCTCATGGTGTTGATGACCGAGGATGCGGATGGTCTGATGGGCTCGCTTGAGTACAACACCGACCTGTTCGACCACGACACCATGACGCGGCTGATCGACCACTACCACACGCTGCTCGACGGTATTGTTGCGCATCCAGAGGCGCGTCTGGCCGACCTGCCGCTCTTGCCCGCCGCCGAGTGGCAGCAGATGGCGCTCTGGAATGCGACGCGCACGAGCTATCCTCATGATCGCTGTGTTCATGAGCTGGTCGCCGCTCAAGCCGCCCGCACGCCCTCGACGCTGGCGGTTGTTTTCCCGGACGAGCTGTGCCGGTATGACGAGCTCAACCTGCGCGCCAATCAGCTTGCCCATTATTTGCAGGCGCTTGGCGTTGGCAGAGGCACGCTGGTTGGAGTCTGCTTCCATCGCTCGCCGGCGTTTGTCGTGAGCGTGCTGGCGATCCTCAAGGCCGGCGGCGCGTATGTGCCGCTCGATCCAACATATCCCGCTGAGCGCCTGCGCTTTATGCTCGAAGATACCGCCACACCAGTCGTGATCACGGAGTCAGCGCTGGCTGTCAGCTTACCGCCACACCGCGTCCAGCTCGTCTGCCTCGACACCGACGCGGAACGATTGAGCGCCCAACGTACCGACAATCCGGCTCACCAGGCCACGAGCGAGGATCTGGCCTATGTGATGTACACGTCAGGCTCGACCGGCAGGCCCAAAGGGGTGATGATCCCGCATCGAGCGATTACACGCCTGGTCTGCAACACGAACTATGTGCAGCTCACGGCCGACGACCGGATCGGCATGGTTTCCAACGTTTCGTTCGACGCGGCGACGATGGAGCTGTGGGGGGCGCTTCTCAACGGAGGGCGGCTCGTCGGCGTGTCCCGTGAGGTGGTGCTGTCGCCGCAGAGCTTTGCCGACTACATCCGCGAGCAGCGCATTGACACGATGTTCCTGACGTCAGCCCTTTTCAATCACATTGCGCATAGCGTCCCCGATGCATTCGCCACCATGCGCGATCTGCTGGTTGGCGGCGATGCGCTTGATGCGGGCTCGATCGCGACCGTGTTGGCGGCAGGCGGGCCGCGTCGCCTCTTGAATGGCTACGGTCCCACCGAAAGCACGACCTTTGCGGCGACCTACGAGATCGCCGAGGTGGCGTCGGGCGCGACCAACATCCCGATCGGCTATGCTCTGGCGAACACCCAGCTGTATATTCTGGATGGCCACGCCAGGCCGGTGCCAATCGGCGTGCCCGGCGAGCTGTACATCGGCGGTGCTGGCCTGGCGCATGGCTATCTTAATCAGCCGGCTTTGACCGCCGACAGATTCGTCCCCGATCCGTTCAGTGGCGAAGTCGGCGCACGGCTGTATCGCACAGGTGACCTCGCGCGGTACCGGGCCGATGGCGCGATCGAGTTCCTGGGCCGCCTTGACCAGCAGGTGAAGCTGCGCGGCTTTCGCATCGAGCTGGGCGAGATCGAGTCGGTCATGCGGCAATACCCAGGGCTGGCTGACGTGGTCGTCGTCATGCGTGAGGACCAGCCGAATGACAAACGGTTGATCGCGTACGTGGTAGAGAACGGAGAACAAAGAACAAAGAACCTAGAACCAAACGGAGAACAAAGAACAAAGAACAAAGAACAACCGGAATCGGCAACTCCCCCTCGCCTATCGCAATGGGAGAGGGGGTCGGGGGGTGAGGGCCTGCGAAGTTTCCTCCAATCCCGCCTACCCGAGTACATGCTGCCGAGTGCAGTCGTGACGTTGGACGCGCTGCCGCTCACGGCCAACGGCAAAGTCGATCGCAAAGCGCTGCCGGCACCGGATCTATCACCATCAAGCGCAGACGAGTCATTTGTCGCGCCTCGGACGCCGACTGAGGTCATGCTTGCGCACCTGATGATGGAGCTGCTTCAGCTGGAGCGCGTCGGCGTGTACGACAATTTCTTTGCGCTCGGTGGTCATTCGCTGCTGGCGGTGCAGCTTATCGCGCGAATCCGGGCGCAGGTGGGCATCGACGTTCCCGTGCGTATCTTGTTCGAGTCGCCGACCGTCGCCGATCTTGGCGCGTATCTCCAGGCTACTCAAGCTGCTCATTCAGACGCTTCGCCGACATTGGCGGCACAGGGCGCCGGCTCAGATGCCTCGCTTCTCAGTCTGGCCGCGTATGCTGAAGCGACCCGCTGGGCCGAAGCTATGCAGACGCCCACAGCGCAGAGCGACGCCGATCTGTATGAAGCAGGTGAGCTATGACCGTTATCGAACTGCTGAACCACCTCCGCCAATTAAACATCGAGCTCTGGGTGGAGGATGATCGCCTGCGCTTTCGTGCGCCGCCCGGCGTGCTCACGCCCGATCTCCGCGCGATGCTTGCCGAGCACAAGGCCCAGGTCATTGCGTTTCTCAAGCTGGTGCAGGACTCCGCTCAGCAGAGCGGGCCGATCCCGCTCTCGTTCGCCCAGCAGCGACTCTGGTTTCTGGATCAGCTCCATCCGAACAGCACCGCCTATACCGTGCCGCTGGTCGCACGTCTCACGGGTACGCTCGATGTCGCCGCGCTGCGCCAAAGTCTCGACGAGATCGTCCGCCGCCACGAGGTGTTACGCACAACCTTTACCCTGGTGGACGGGCAGCCGGCACAGATCATCGCATCAGCCGAATCGGAGATTAGCCGGATCTCGTTCGCGCAGATCGATCTTTCCGATGTGCCTACGACGGAGCAGGACGCTGTGGTCCAAGACCGCGTGCATCGAGAATTCCAGCAGCCATTTGACCTCCAGCGCGGCCCGCTAGTGCGAGCGACTCTGCTCCGCCTACACCCAGAGGGTACCCACACCGAGCATGTGGTCATCCTGATGATTCACCACATCATCTTTGATGCCTGGTCACAGCAGGTCTTCATGGATGAGCTGGTTACGCTTTACTTCCATTATAGTCAGCCTGGTGCCAGGCACCGCGCCACGCCCCTGCCAGAGCTTCCAATTCAATACGCAGACTATGCGCGCTGGCAACATCGCTGGCTCCAGGAAGCGGGATTGGAACAGCAGATGGGCTACTGGCAGCAGCAGCTCAACGATCTGCCCGCGCTCCAGCTTATGACGGATCGCCCACGTGCCGCGAATGGCAGCTTTGAGGGGAGGCACTACGATTTTGAGCTGCCCGACCAATGCACGACGGCGCTTCACGACTTGAGCCAGCGTGAGGGCTGTACCCTGTTTATGACCCTCCTGGCAGCGTGGCAGGTGCTGCTCGCCCGCTATACCGCTCAAAGCGATATTGTTGTTGGCACGCCGATCGCGAATCGGACCCAGGCTGAATCCCAGAAGCTGATTGGCTTCTTTGTGAACACGCTCGTCCTGCGTACCGATCTGGGCGGTGATCCCACATTTCGCCAGGCGCTGCATCGTGTGCGTGACGTGTGTCTCCAGGCGTATGCGCACCAGGACGTCCCCTTCGACAAGCTGGTTGAAGTGTTCGAGACCGAGCGCGATATGAGCCGGCACCCGCTGTTCCAGGTGATGTTTGCCTACCAGCACAGACCGCCAGCGCCCCCGGCCTTGCCCAACCTTAAGCTCACCATGGAACCGGTGCAGATTGAGCTGGTGAAGTTCGATCTGAATCTGACGTTCATGGAAACACCAGCCGGCCTGGCCGGTACCCTCAAATATCGGACCGATCTTTTCGGGGAAAGCACGATCGCGCAGATGGCCGGCCAGCTTCAAGTCCTCCTCCGCGCCATCACCAGCGATCCCGATGTGCGAATCGCCGACCTGCCCCTCCTAACCGCCGACGAACACCAGGCACTGCTGCGCCGTGGTCAGGCGACAGAGTCCTATGTGTTCGAGGACGGGCTGCATCAGGTGTTTGAGCGGCAGGCATCCCGTACTCCGGATGCAGTCGCTGTGACCTGTGAGGGGCTGCGGCTAACCTATGCTGAGCTTAACCTGCGGGCCAATCAACTCGCCCGCCATCTCCAGGCGCATGGCGTAGGACCAGAGGTGTGTGTTGGCCTGTTCGTCGAGCGGTCGCTTGACCTGATCGTGGGGCTGCTCGGCGTCCTCAAGGCTGGCGGTGCGTATGTCCCGCTCGATCCCGCGCAGCCGCCCGATCGTCTGGCCTTTATGCTCCGTGACGCGGATGTCGCCGTGCTGCTCACCCAGGAGCCGCTCGCTCCACGCCTGCCCACGCTCCCGATCCCGCGGGTCTACCTGGATGTCGATGCGCAGCGTATCGCGCAGTACGCGGTCACGGCTCCTGCTACCTCAGCGCTGCCGGATCATCCGGCCTATGTCATCTACACATCGGGATCAACCGGAACGCCCAAAGGCGTGCTTGTCACCCACGCGAACGTGCTCCGGCTCTTTGCCGCGACCCGGAGCTGGTTTCATTTCGATGCGCGCGATGTGTGGACGCTCTTCCATTCGCCCGCCTTCGACTTTTCGGTCTGGGAGATCTGGGGCGCGCTGCTGTATGGCGGCACCTTGGTCATCGTCCCCTATCATATCAGCCGGTCGCCCGACGCGTTCTACACGCTGTTGCTGGAAGAAGGCGTCACTGTCCTGAACCAGACGCCCTCGGCCTTTCGCCAGCTGATCCTGGCAGGCGCCGACCACATCGGGTCAGCGCTGGCTCTGCGCTATGTAATCTTCGGCGGCGAAGCACTGGAGCTCGCAATGCTTCAGCCCTGGTTCGCCCGGCACGGCGACCGGCAACCGCAGCTTGTCAATATGTACGGCATCACGGAGACCACCGTGCATGTGACGTATCGTCCGCTGACGCTCGCGGATCTTCAGCAGACGGCCAGCGTGATCGGCAGCTCGATCCCGGATCTGGATCTGTATCTGCTGGATCAGCATCTCCAGCCGGTGCCGCCGGGAGTGCCGGGCGAGATCTATGTTGGCGGAGAAGGACTTGCACGTGGCTACCTCCGGCGTCCAGCCCTGACCTCAGAACGATTCGTGCCGCACCCATGGGGTAGGACAGCCGGGGCGCGTTTGTATCGCTCGGGTGATCTGGCCCGCTATGGGGCGAACGGCGAGCTGGAGTACCTGGGCCGGATCGATCAGCAGGTCAAGATTCGTGGTTTCCGCATCGAGCTCGGCGAGATCGAGGCTGTACTGGCGCGTCACCCCGACGTGCGCGAAGGCGTTGTTCTGGTCCGCGAAGATCTGCCGGGCGATCACCGCCTGGTCGCCTATATCGTCCCGGCTCCAGCCGGGCGCCCAAGCGTCGACGAGCTGCGTACGTTTCTGGGAGTCCATCTGCCGGAGTATATGATTCCATCGGCCTTTGTGACCCTTGACCGGCTGCCACTCACGGTGAACGGCAAGCTCGACCGTAAAGCGCTGCCGAGTCCGGATCAGGCGCGACCGGCGCTGGACGAGACCTACACCGCGCCGCGCTCACCGCTTGAGCACTGCCTGGTGGAGCTCTGGCAGGAGGTGCTGGGCATCACGACGGTTGGCGTCCATGACAACTTTTTCGCGCTGGGCGGGAATTCGATTCAGGCCGCCGTATTAGTGAACCAGCTTCAGCGCATCCTTCAGGAGATCATCTATGTCGTGGCGATCTTCGATGCGCCCACGATTGCCGAGCTAGCGACCTATCTTGCCAGCCGCTATCCTCAGAGCGTCGCGCGGATTGAAGGCGTCGATCTGCGCCCCGAGGAGCAATCTGCCGTTGAGGCGGATACGCCGATCGGACCGACAGAGATCGCTCAATTCCTGCAACGCATCACGCCCCTACGGCCGCGGGTGGGGAAACTCAGCCAGAAGAATCCGCCGGCGGTCTTTATCCTCTCACCGCCACGCTCCGGCTCGACGCTGCTGCGTGTGATGCTGGCGGGGCATCCCGGACTCTTCGCGCCGCCTGAGCTGGAGCTGCTCTCGTTCAATACCCTGGCGGAGCGGAAAGCGGCATTTACCGGCCGCGATCGCTTCTGGCTGGAAGGCACGATCCGCGCGATGATGGCGATCCGCGCGTGCGATGCTGCCACGGCAGAGCAGATGATGGCGGAGTTCGAGGAGCAGGATCTGACGGTGCATGCCTTCTATCACCAGCTCCAGACGTGGCTCGGCGATCGGCTGCTGGTCGACAAAACGCCGTCTTATGCGCTGGACCCCGCGATCCTTCGACGTGCCGAGGAAGATTTTACCGAGGCCCGCTATATTCATCTGGTGCGCCATCCCTATGGCATGATCCGCTCGTTCGAAGAGGCCAAGCTGGACCAGATCTTCTTCCGGCAGCCGCACAGCTTCACGACCCGCGAGCTGGCAGAGCTGATCTGGCTGATGAGCCATCAGAATATTCTGGACTTCTTCAAGCAGATCCCGGCGGAACGGCAGCACACGGTATCGTTCGAGGCGTTGGTGCGCCAGCCTGAGGATACCATGCAGCAGCTCTGTGCCTTCCTCGGCCTCCACTTCGACCCCGCGATGCTCCAACCTTATGCCGAGAATCGGCAGCGGATGACCGATGGGCCATATGCCGCCAGCCGGATGCTGGGCGATGTAAAGTTCCATCAGCACCAGGGGATCGATGCGGCAGCCAGCGAACGCTGGAAGGATACGTATCCCGATGACGTGCTCGGTGAGCAGAGCTGGCAGATGGCCGAGCAGCTGGGCTATGCGCGTCCGCAGACACCCACGCCGGCCGCCCAGCCTGCGTCGCTATGGATGCCGATTCAGCCCCAGCCAAGAACCGGCAGCGACAGGTTTCCCTGCTCTTTTGCTCAGCAGCGCCTGTGGTTTATCGATCAGCTCGCGCCCAACAGCCCGGCCTATAATATCTTCGTCGCGCTGCGCCTGAGCGGCTACCTCGACCAGGGCGCGCTGCAACGCAGCCTTGATACGTTGGTGGAGCGACATGAGTCCCTACGCACGGTATTCGCCGTGCAGGACGGAATGCCTGTTCAGGTCATCAGCCCGCCCCAGCCGGTCACGATCAGGATCATCGATCTGCGCGATCAGCCGGTCACGCAGATCGAGGCCATAGCGCGACAGTACGCCACCGAGGAGGCGCAATCGCCTTTTGATCTGGCCCAGGGACCGCTCCTGCGCGTGCTGTTGCTCCAGGGTGCGCAGGATAGCTCCGTGCTGGTCCTCAACGTTCACCACATTGTTTCGGATGGCTGGTCGCAGCGCGTGCTGATCCAGGAGATGACCAGCTTGTACGCCGCCTACAGCAGCGACGCGAGCGCGGTGGATGTGCTGCCCTCCTTGCCGATCCAGTATGCCGATTACGCAGTCTGGCAGCGGCAGTGGCTACAGGGAGAAGGGCTGGCGGCACAGATGGCCTACTGGCAGCGGCAGCTCGCGGATCTGCCCATCCTCGGCCTGCCGACTGATTACCCGCGACCGGCGATCCAGACGACCGAGGGACGACATTATAGCGTCATGCTTCCCAATCAGCTGCGCCAGGAGCTGGAAGCGCTGAGCCGGCGCGAGGGCGTCACGCTCTTTGTGGTGCTGCTGGCAGCTTTCCAGATCCTGCTGATGCGCTACTCCGGGCAGGACGATGTCGTCGTGGGAACGCCGGTTGCCGGACGAAACCGGGCCGAGCTGGAAGCATTGATCGGCTTTTTCGTCAACACACTGGTGATTCGGACCGACGTATCGGGCAACCCCACATTTCACGAGGTGTTGCAGCGGGTGCGACAGGTTACGTCCGAGGCCTACGCGCATCAGGATGTTCCCTTCGAGTACCTGGTCGAGACGATCGCGCCGGACCGTGAGCTGAACCGCCACCCACTTTTTCAGGTGCTGTTTACGTTCCAGAATATGCCGTTCCCGCAGACAGCATCTGCCGGTCTAACCTGGAGCGCGCTGGACATCGACAGCGCAACCGCCAAGTTTGATCTTTCTCTGGCCCTTGTCGAAACGCCGCAGGGCTTGCAGGGTGGGTGGGAATACAACACCTCCCTGTTCGCGCCGGAGACCATTGCCCGTATCGCGGCGCATCTGACGACGCTGCTCCACAGTATTGTCGCCGATCCCGGGCAGCGTGTTGGGGCGTTGGAGCTGCTGACCGAGGTCGAGCGCCACCAGATATTGTTCGATTGGAATCGCTCTGAAGCCGAGTATCCCCGTGACGCCACCCTCCACCAGCTGATCGAGGCGCAGGTGGAGCGTACGCCTGCTACTCCGGCGATCGTCTTTAAAGGATCGAGTCTGACGTACGCCGAGCTGAACGCCCGCGCTAATCAGCTCGCCCACTACCTCCGAGCTCAGGGCGTTGGTCCCGATGTGTTGGTCGCGCTGTGCGTCGAGCGTTCGCTGGAGATGATCGTCGGCATGCTGGCAATCCTCAAGGCGGGTGCGGCCTACCTCCCCCTCGATCCGGCCTATCCCGCCGCGCGCATCCAGTACATGTTGTCGCACAGCCGGGCGTCGGTGATCCTGACGCAGGCGGTGCTGGTGGTGAACCTGCCGAATCATCAGGCGCAGGTCTTCTGCCTCGATGCCGATTGGCACACGCTTGGCGAGCAGCCCGTGACCAATCCACCACGCACGGTCCAACCAGATCATCTGGCCTACGTGATCTATACCTCAGGCTCGACGGGCAGACCCAAGGGCGTGATGGTCACCCAGCGAGGCGTGATCAATCTGGTCTATGGCCTGCGCGCCTACTTCGACGATCCGGCCGTGCAGATCACGGGCTTGATCACGTCGATCAGCTTTGACATCTCGGTCAACCAGATTTTCCCGACGCTGATCTTTGGTCGTACGCTCCATATCATCGCGGATGACATTAAGTTCAATAGCCGCGCGCTGCTGCACTATCTCCATGAGCAGCAGATCCACCTGCTGGACGCGGTGCCGTCGTATATGCAGACGGTGCTGAGCGAGGTCGCGTCCGAGCAGCCGCCCCATGCGCTGCGCTACCTGCTGATCGGCGGCGAGAAGCTGGAGCCGCGCCTGCTGCAATCCGTTTTTGGACAACTCGGCGCCAACGTGGCGATCGTCAATATCTATGGCCTGACCGAGATCAGCGACATCAATATCCTGGGTGTCATTCATGCTGCCGATGTGGATCAACCGATCACCGTGGGCAGGCCGCTGCAAAACAACCGGATCTACATTCTGGGCCGGCACCAGCAGCCCGAGCCGATCGGCACCGCAGGCGAGGTCTACGTGGCAGGCGAGAGCGTGTCGCGCGGCTACGTGTTCCGTCCCGAGCTGACGGCAGAGCGCTTCGTACCCTGTCCCTTTGAAGACGGGCAGCGGATGGTCCGCACCGGCGACCTGGGCCGCTGGCGCGCGGATGGCACGGTCGAGATTCTGGGTCGGATCGATCATCAAGTCAAGATCCGGGGCTTCCGTATCGAGCTGGGCGAGGTTGAAGCGGTGCTGCTGCGCCATCCGGGCGTCGAGGCGGCGGTCGTCGTAGCCCGGATGGCAGAATCACGAGACACCGAGCTGGTCGCCTATGTCGTCGCGCAGCCGGGACAGACGATCACCAGCCATGAGCTGCTGGAGGCGCTGAGACAATCGATCCCAGCGTATATGCTGCCTTCCCGGATCATACTGCTTGAATTGCTGCCGACTACCGCGAACGGGAAAGTGGATCGAACGGCGCTCTCGCAGCTCGACGAGGGGGAGCCTGCGCGCGTTACTCCATTCGTAGCACCTCGAAGCATGAGCGAGTGGCGCATGGCGCAGCTATGGGAGGCTGTGCTCGCCAGGCAGCCGATCGGTGTCACGGATAACTTTTTTGAGATCGGCGGACATTCACTCCTTAGTGTGCGGTTGCTGACAATGATTCAGCAAGAGTTCCACGTCAGTCTTCCACTGATGACACTCTTCCAGGCACCAACTATCGAGCGACTCGTCGCAGTCCTGCAACATGATCGATCTTTCCAATCGTGGTCAGCACTGGTTCCCCTGCAACCGGCCGGGGATCAGCGCCCCTTCTTCTGTATCCATCCTATTGGGGGCGCGGCACTCTGCTACGTCGAGCTGACTCGTCATCTCGGCACCAGCCGACCGATCTATGGCCTACAGGCGCACGGCCTCGACGCCGGTCAAGTTCCCTACGAGGACATCCCTACGATGGCGCGGAGCTATCTTGAGGCGATCCGCGCTGTTCAGCCTGAGGGACCATATCTCCTGGGCGGCTGGTCGCTTGGGGGCGTTATCGCATTCGAGATGGCGCGACAGCTGCTTCAGCAAGGGCAGCAGGTCGGCCTGCTTGCGTTGATTGACAGTGCTGTGCCTGAGCCGGGTATCGCCGCGCCTGAAGACACGACGCTCATGATCCAATTCGCGCACGACCTTGGTCGCCTCTATGGCCGTGAGCTGGCGCTCGCAGCAGATGAGCTATGTCATCTCGCGCCGCATGAACAGCTCGAATACATGCTTGTCCAGGCACGGCAGAACGCCGTGGTGCCACCCGACATCGATCTCGATGATATTCGCCGCCTGGCAGCGGTGTACCAGGCGAATCGACGCGCCTTCCTGCGCTACAGCCCAGCGCCACTCCCGTTACGGATCGCGCTGCTTCAGGCCGCCGATCGGCTCCGTGCCCAGCCACAGCGCGATCTTGCTCAGGGCTGGTGGACGCTCGCCGACGATGTTAGCACGCACATCGTCGCAGGCGACCACCACTCGATCATGCATCCGCCGTATGTGCAGGCGGTTGCCGATTGGCTTCACGAGCTGTTCGAAGTTGCACACAAGAGTGAGGGTGCGCGACGCCATTATCTATCGCCGCCAGAAGAACCGGGAGCGTTCCTTCGGGACAGCGAAGCTCAGGAGGACGGTAAACCGAATGTCGTCGATGGCACACACAAACCATAGAATGAATCTCTTCGGTGATGAAGATGACGCGATCGGCATAGCTGGCAGCCTGCGCATCGTGGGTGACCAGCGGCACGCTGCTGCTGCCCACCCGAAGCCTGATACGGAAACCGATCGGCAAGCGCATCGACGCCAAGCAGTGCAAGCGTCTGCCGGACACGCAGCGTTGGATCGCGCTTATCGAGCAGTAACGGCAACGCGACATTCTCCGCCAGGGTCAGCGTATCCAGCAGATTGTAATCCTGGAATACACTGACCACGCCGTGCTCCGTGTTGGACCGTTCGTTGCTGCGCTCGACACGTGCCCACTTTTCTCGTACACTTGCAATCTGGTCACCAGGGAGTGGAGGAGCTTCATGGCCGATACACCGCTACGCTACGCGACATTATGCCCCATGTTTGAGGAATTGCGTGGTACCCGCGTGGTGCTGCGTCCCTATACGCTGGCAGACGCTGAGCAGCGCCACCAGGCGAATGCCGAGTCCCGCGATCATCTTCGTCCATGGGAGCCAGAGCAAGCCGACGCCTTCCACACCCTTGATGAAACGCGTGACTGGATTATTCGGGTGTCTGCCAATTGGTTGCTGCGGAAACGGTTTTCGATGGGTATGTGGCATCTGGAAACACAACGCTATTTAGGTGGACTGGGACTCCACCCACGTGAGCCAGATGGATGGGCTATTCCCGCGTTTTCTATCGGCTATTGGGTACGCGTCTCGGAGCAAGGCCACGGCTACGTCACCGAGGCTGTCCGACTGCTCACCACCTATGTCTTTGAGGTCCTACAAGCACAGCGCATTGAAATTACCTGTGACGCGCGAAACACGCGCAGTATCGCGGTTGCCGAGCGCGTCGGCTTTGTGCAAGAAGGACGCCTACGGAATGTATGGCGCTACGCCGATGGGACGCTAGCCGATGAAGTGGTCTATGCCTTGACGCCCGCCGATGCATGGAAATAATCATGCACGGCCGAGGAGTATGCACGGCAAAAGCATGCTCATATCAAGCCTCCTCCGAGATTTCGCTAAGTAAACCTATTTTTAATTAAATGCGTGCGTGGCGTGACAACGGACGCGGTGCGAGGCCCACACCATGACCGGCGGCGCGCCGCCTCGTTACGCCTGCTCGCATGTTGCTTGCCGCGTATCAATTGCTGTGTTTTCGGGAGAGCCATATTTCACATCGTCCCGAAACTGGTAGCCGCGCTGTTCCAGCCGTCTCCCAACGTGGGCGAGCACATGATCATGAAAGGTGGGTGCATGCGACATTATGAACCTATATATTCCTCATCACTGAATACCGGTGATAGCCTCCGAACTGCACGTTCCGACTGAACATCATTGGGTCACGAATCGCCGCCATGCTTCCAGCATGAGTAATTCATCCTCTGGGACACCATCCATGATAGCAAAGATGACAGCCGCTCTCGCCACTGAGAGCGGCTGTATGATACCCTGGGCGGATCGAGAAAGGTTTATCGTCCGGCGACCTGTGGCCCGAGCAGCTCGTTGAGGAGGCTCACGACGGCTGGATCATCGCCCACATACAGCACGATCAGCTGCTCTTTATGGAAGAAGTGCGGCGCACCGGTCCACTCGACTATGCTCGTCGTGGGATTACCATCGGCTCCGATGTGGCTCAGATCCGCCTGAGCAGCATCGGCACTCGGATACTCGAACGACTGAATGTCGGCAGGCTGGTTGATCTCGCCGCCGCTGATGCGCAGAGTTGTTCCCTTCGCACCCAGAAATGGCTGTTCGACCTCACTGGTTGGCTCGACCATCAAGCCCTTGGCTCGGAGATTATCGACGAGTCCCACATGGCCGGTGAGCGCCCCACCATGACTCACAATCGGACCACCCATCGTTGGTCCACTGGAGGTGGTCTCTCCACCAATCGTCACGGGTGCCTGTGAGGGATCGGCGGTCGTGCCTGACGTCTCCGCTGGTGCCTGTCCACAGGCGGCCAATACACCCAGAATCAGCAGTCCTGTCCCATATGTCCGTAGTGACTGAAACATCTACGCCTCCCGAATATGTATCTGATGAATTCATGGGGGATGTCATTGAGGTCTGATCTGCTAGACGGTGCTGGACAGGGGAACGTTCCAACCCTTCAGCGCCCTTCTCTCGTCATCTTCCACCAACGTCGTTTCTCTGCGACAGGCTAAAGTCACAGGCGACCAACTGACTCTTCAGGCTCTGCTCCCGAGTAGCAAGGGCGTCCAATGGAGGAGCATGAGATCGCGTTACGAGGTTTGACACCTGCCATCCGGCGCGGCAAGCCGATAGATCTGCACCTGGTCATCCCTATATACCGCTTCAAGAAACGCCGCTTGCTCATCCATCTGCGCCTGGTGATCGCGTAGCCACGCTCGCTCGACGACCAAGGTAGTGACACCCAGGCCTTGGCTGAGGACACACATCAGGGGATAGCTGGGAAATGCTTGGGCCATTGCCATCTGAAATTGGGTGTACGTAGGAATAACTTCGCCGGTAGGAGCCACGTGCTGCGGAAAATAGCCGGAATACCCGTTGACCAGCGGTTGGTGATGATCGA
>DASWTW010000423.1:0-24807 GCA_036401895.1 Herpetosiphonaceae bacterium
CTGTTGTTCATAGGCCGCCTGAAGGTTGAGTACCTCCAGAATGTCATCCACGCTTGAAACCAGCGTCGCGCCGTCCTTGATCAGCCGGTGCGTGCCCTCCGAGCGCTGCGAAAAAATATTGCCGGGCACCGCGAACACGTCCCGGCCCTGCTCGGCAGCGAACTGCGCCGTGATCAGCGCGCCGCTCTTGGCCGCCGCTTCGATCACCAGCACGCCCAGCGACAATCCGGCGATCAGGCGATTGCGCGGCGGAAAATTCGTTGCAGTGGGCAGCGTCCCGACCGGATATTCGGAGAGCAGCGCGCCCTGCTGTAAGATTGCGGTGCCAAGGTTGTAGTTTGTTTGGGGGTAGATCTGATCCACGCCGCTGCCGAGCACGGCCAGCGTTCTGCCGCCAGCCGCCAGCGCCGCGCTGTGGGCTACCGCGTCGATGCCCAGCGCCAGGCCGGAAACTACCGTGATGCCGGAGCTAACCAGGCCGGCGACGAGCTTACGGGTCACTTCCTTGCCGTAAGTGCTGGCTTGACGCGTGCCAACCACCGCCACCGACCAGCGATCCAGCTCGGTAAGTGTGCCGCGCACATACAGCAGAAACGGAGGATTACTGGTCTGCGCCAGGAGCGGGGGATAGTCGGGATCGTCGCGTGAGATCAGCCGCACGCCCGCCGCAGTAACGCGCTCGTGCTCGGCCTCCAGATCCAGCGTTCGCCGCGTCTGTACCAGCGCTTCGATCGAGCGGCTGTCGAGACCCGCCGCCGCCAGGTCGCTCATTGGTGCGTTCCACGCCGACTCAAGTGAGCCACAATATGTTATGATCCGGTCTAATCGTGCCGGCCCGATACCGGAAACACGATTAAACCCCAGGTAGTACAAAATGGAGTCCACGCTACACCCTCGTGCGCCACGACGCGTTATGGGATCAGGGTAGCAAATCTGGCCCAGGAGAGCCAGGCGTAAAAGCAGGACTTCCGAGCTATTGGAAGCCGGGTACTCGGTTAGTAGACTAACTCACCAGAGACCTGGCACGCCTATGAAAGGAGCTGTCGCCATGTGTCGATGCGCTCGCAACAGCCTTGTTGCTGCAATTATTACTATCGTTGTTAGTATCCTAGGATCGGCTGCTACCGTTCCGTCGGCTCGTGCTGCCGGAACATCGCGCGTGTTCGTGCCGATCGCCTCCTCGCCGCCGTCCTTCTGGTCGCCACAAGAGCTACAGGCCGTCGATCTAATCAATCAGCATCGCCGGAACGCCGGCTGCGCGCCGGTGCAGCTGAACCAGGAGCTAGGCGTTGCCGCCAAGAGTCACAGCCGCGATATGGCCGAGAAGAATTATTTTAGCCATACCGGGCTCGACGGAAGTACCTTCGGGCAGCGCGCCAAGGCCGCGAACTACCAGTACTGGCCCAGCGGCGAGATCATCGGGGCCGGCTATGCGACGGGAACCGAGGTTGTCAATGGCTGGATGAATAGCTCGGGCCACCGCTCGATTATTCTAACCTGCAACAACGACGATATTGGAATCGGATTTTATAGCAAGAGCGGTAGCCAGTGGGGGCACTACTGGACAGCAGTCTTTGGACAGCGCTAACCGCCACCCAAACAGCAAAACGACCGGCTTATTCAGCCGGTCGTTTTGCTGTGTTACCAAAAATGCGATCTGATCTTACACGGCCTCAGTCGCGCAGGCTGCGCACAGGCCGCTGAAGGCTGTTGCGTGCCAATCAATGCGGAAGCCGGTCGCACGCTCAATGATCGCATACGCCAGCGCATGGAGCGGAGCCTCGACATCCAGGATTTTGCCGCACCGATCGCAGATAGCATGATCGTGCCGGCTCACATTGGCATCGTAGTGGGCGGCGCCGTCTTTGTCGCGGTAGACTTCCTGGGCCAGGCCATGCTGTACCAGCCAGTCCAGCGTACGATAAACGGTTGCAAAGCCAATCTGAGGCTGCCGCTCACGGGCTGAGATAAACACATCCTGCGCTGTGGGATGTGACTTTGTGGACCGCAACACTTCTAGCACTACCTGCCGGTTGCCGGTCATCCTTAGCTCGGTTGTCGGCTGCTTCTCCATGAAGGTTGTATTTCCTCTATCTCAGGGATTATGTCGTTTAGATAAACCAAGCTCATTGTAGCGTCCGGTTTGGGCCTTGTCAACCCAGATCGCACGACACTCGTGAAGTCGTTCACGAGAATACGACGAGCCGGCGTCATACGCCTAACAACACAATGTTGCCGGTGGGCACATACTACAGCTTATTTTAATCACAATCGCCTCATGTTTCTGTTATTCCCCTGCACCCTCAATCCTGCTATGATAGGCGCACGTTGCGTCTTGAGCGTGCCACTATTTCCAGCCCATCAATCTTTACATTCGACGAGGAAGCGCCTGGAAAGCGCCTGAAGCCCTGAGTATGCCCCGCGCCGCTGTTAAGCGTTGATTCGTGTTCGGAGGCCCCCTCCCCCCAAGTATCGAGAGGAGCGTCCCATGAGTTCGACTACCCTACCGCCACAGCGCCCAGCCATTGAGCATCCACTGCTGGTTATCGAGCGCATCTTGCGCAATCGGGAAGGCATCTGGCAGCAGATCAGCAATGAGTACCGCATCGGCCAGCTGATTATGCAGATGTTACTCAGCTCAACCATCGCCATGTCGTGCTACGGCGTGGTCCTTGGCTCCTCAAATGGATTCCTGCAAGCAATCTCGTCGGCAATCAAGCTCCCGATCCTCTTTCTGCTGACCCTCGCCATCTGTCTGCCTACACTGTACCTGTTCAATCTTGTATTTGGAGCGCGTCTCAGCGTGCAGCAAGCCTTAGCGCTGGTGATGACCGCCATCACTGTTACGGCCATGCTGACGCTCGCCTTTGCGCCGATCAGCCTGTTCTTCCTGATCACAGCGCCCGACTACGAGTTTTTCAAGCTGCTCAACGTTGCAATTCTGACGCTTACCGGCATCATCGGTCTGCGCTTCCTGATTAGCGGCATGAGCCATATGAATCGCTTAAACGCCGCGCAGCTCCCGGCACCAGCCGCCACCGACGCGCAGCCGGCGCCGGTAGAGCGTCCGGTGAGCATGAGCTTAATCTATCTTTGGGTGGTGCTGTACGGCTTTGTCGGCACGCAGCTGGCGTGGACACTGCGGCCCTTCTTCGGCGATCCCAGCCAGCCCTTCGCGATCTTCCGCACCATCGAGGGCAACTTTTACGTCAATATCGTGCTGTCGCTGGCGAAACTCTTCGATTAGCGTCATGCGAGGTTTGCTATGCACGACCTGACAATTCTCTTGAATCTGGGCGGCATCGCGGCGATTGCGCTGGGCGCGGTTGCGTTCCTGTGGCGCGTCAGCCAGCCCCGTACGAACCAGCATGCTGATTTTGTTCTCGGCTATCCCGCCGATCAGTTTCCGGCGCATGACGTGGTCGGTAGTGCCGCGCTCCAGGCGCTTACCGCGACACAAGGCCGTCTCCTGTCGATCTATACCGGTTTATCGCCTGCGACTGACACAGCGAAGGTGCTCTACACCTTTCTGCAAGAGCTGCGGGCGATCATGGATCTCGCGTACCGTGTGGCTCTGGTCACTCGGGCGTATGGCCAGCCCGCTCAGCTTGATCAGCTGGTCAGCGAGGTACAGGCAATCGAGAAGGAGTTGGCGGATTATGTCATCGAGCGGCTGCTGGCGTACGAGGCCGATGGACAGATGGACCTGCTCACACGCCGGCTTGAAGCGCTACAACAATGCGCCCGCGATCTGATACCGGCCGCCGAAGGTCATGTCCCGCTGCTGCACGACCAGCACACGGCTCGGACCACAACTGCGCTGAGCACACGAGCGCGATCGTCTTAGGACGACCGCGCTCACTCGGCCCGCCGTTGAGATCTAGACACAAAGCAGCACTACACGCTGCTACTCGACCAGCACCACCACCGGTGAGCTCACCGTCCGCTGGCCGTCGGCGTTATACACGGCGGCCTCCAGCGTATGCCGTCCACGGCCAGTCGCCAGCCAGTTCCAGCTGGTAGCAGCGCTGGCCGTGCCACCGATCACCTGTCCATCTACGATAAACTCGACGCGCGTGATCGGGCCGCTGGTCTCGGCCAGCAGCTGCACGGTGGTGCCCGGCGTGATCGCGGTGTCTGGGGCCGGCTGGATCAAGCGGACCGTCATCTGCTCATGGTCGATGCGTACTGAAGTACGCGCGGCCTGCGTCGGATTGCCGGGCAGCGAGACCTCCAGCTGGAGCGTGTACACACCGCTGGGCAATGCATCGGTGTTCCAGATGCCGAGCAGCGCGTGGGAAACGCCGCCGGGAGCGGTCGTGATGGTGGTCCAGCTGCCGGGCTGCGCACCCGCGCCGTAGGAGAGCGTGTACGCGCCGGCCGCGCTGCCTTTGACATTGATCGTGCTGCCGACAGTCGCACCCGCTGACGGGGATTCGATCGCCGCGACGACATCCGGGCTATCCGGCGTCTCAGTGCCATCGGCTGAAGGTGGCGCTCCGCAAGGCTTCGTCGGCGGCAGCTCGCCGGTCCAGCTGCGAGCCTCGGGCGGCGGCAGCAAAAAGCTGCGCTGGCGGCGCTCTGAGGGCGGTGTGAGATCGGTTGCCAGGCACGAGCCATCGCCGCCGACGGTGACGGTAATATACTGGCCGGGCTGCGGCGACGGCTCGGTGCCGTCCACAAAATACTCGGCGACCGCATCGGCGCAGCCATTAGCGATCAGGCCGGTTGAGCGGCAGATCTGCGCTTCCTTGACATTCGGCGGGCGGACAAACTCTTCGTTCGGCTTGTTCTCATGGGTGCGCTCCATGATGTCACGCCAGATCGAGCCGCCGCCGATCGAGCCCGCCACCTCAGCCATCTGCGAGTTATCCGAGTTGCCGACCCACACCCCGACGACCAGATCGGGCGTGTAGCCGACGGCCCAGGCGTCGCGGAAGTCATCGGTGGTGCCGGTTTTGACGGCTGCCGGACGATCGTCTTTGAGTCGCATCACACTATTGGGGCCGAACATCGGCGTGCGCGCGTCGTTATCGCTCAAAATGCTGCTGACCAGATACGCGATCGCGTCGCCGTAGGGGCCGAGCACCTGGTTGCCGGTCGGCGGCTTGTACGAGTAAAGCACCTCGCCGTGATTGGTGGAGACGCGCAGAATCGAGGCCGAGGGCCGCGCAAGACCACCGTTGGCGAAGGTTGTGTAGGCCGTCGTCAGATCGATCAGCTTGACCTCGCCGGCACCCAGCGCCACCGCCAGCCCGTAGAGATCGCGATCTTGCAGTGTGGTTATGCCCATCGCATGAGCCAGATCCAGAAACGCATCCACGCCCACGAATTGCAGCGCCTTGACCGCCGGAATATTGAACGAGTTTGCCAGCGCCAGCCGCAGCCGCTGTGGGCCGTGGAAGCGGTTATCGTAGTTCACCGGCTGGTAGCCGTTGACATTCAGCGGCACATCCCAGATCACCGTGGCCGGAGTCCAGCCGTTAGGTTGCATCATCGCCGTCGCATACACGATCGGCTTGAGCGCGGAGCCCGGCTGTCGTGCGGCTGTGGCGACGTTGACCTGACCATCGATCGCGGTGTTGTTGTAATCGACCGAGCCGACCATCGCCAGGATCTCGCTGGTTTTGGGATCGATCACCACGACCGCCGCGTTGGTCGCGTTCTGCGCCTGAATCTCGGCAATGCGGTTGCGCGCCGCCTCCTCCGCGATCTGCTGGATCGCCGGATCGAGCGTGGTGATCACGCGCAGGCCGCCGCGCCGCAGCATATCCGCGCCGTACTCCTGCTCAAGCTGATCCAGCACATAAAAAACCCAGTGCGGCGAGCGAATATTGACCGACGACGGACGCAGCGTGAGCGGCTGCGCCAGGGCTGCATCGGCCTGCTGGCGGGTAACGCGGCCCTGCCTGGCCATCAGATCCAGCACGATCTTCTGGCGCGCTTTGGCAGCCTCGGGATTCGTAAACGGATTCAGCTCAGAGGGCGACTGCACCAGACCGGCCAGCAGCGAAGCCTCGGCCAGGCTCAGATCGCGCGCGGGCTTGCTAAAATAGCTCTGCGCCGCCGCCTCGATGCCGTAGGCCATGTTGCCGTAATAAACCTCGTTGAGATAGAACGACAGGATCTGCTCTTTGGAGTACTGGCGGCTGAGATGAAAGGCCAGGATCGCCTCGCGAATCTTGCGGCTATACGATTGGTCGACGCGCTCCTCGGGCGAGAGCAGCACGTTGCGCGCTACCTGCTGAGTGATCGTCGAGGCGCCCGACATGATCTGGCCGCTGCGGTTGAGCCAGAGCGCGCGCACAATACCGCGCAGATCGACGCCGGGATTCTCAAAGAACTGCGCATCTTCGACGGCGATCGTGGCGGCTTTGACGGCCCACGGCACCTGGTCCAGCGGCACCACCGTGCGCTGTCCGTCGTCGAAGACCTCGTAGAGCAGCGTCTGACCATCGCGGGCATAGATTCGCGTCGTCTCGAACGGGCGATGTGTGGCAAGCTGGCTGGGATCGGGCAGATCACGGCTGTAGTAGCGGTAGAGCGCCAGCCCGACGACTCCGGCGACCAGCACGCCGAGCAGAACGACCTCGCACAGCCGCAGAAAGATCAGGCCCAGCAGCCCAAAGGGCGAGGGTCCGCGCGAGCGAGTTGTGAACAGAATACGCATCGAATCACAAGTACTATAGCGCTTAGAACATTCATTTTACCACGCGTGGCTGGAAGGGGCTTGCGTTAGTGGTAGAATACAAAGATATATTGAGCGTGAAAGAATCCTTTAGAGCTAAGAGGTTTGCATGTCACGTCGCGCTATCTTCCTGCTACCACTTCTTATCGTTCCTTTGATTATCGGCGGCATCGTCGCCGGGTTGACTTTTGCGCTGCCGCAGCTGGGAGCGTTAGCGCCCGCATCGACAGCACCCCAGCCGGTCGGCAGCAGCAACGGCACGGTCACTGAGACCCGCAACGAGGCCCAGCCGATGCCGACGCTTCAGCCTAACCAAACCGCCGCGTTCGACGCTGAAGACCAGACCTTGACCCAGCTGTTCCGCGATCGCAGCCCGGCGGTGGTGGCGATCCGCATCGCGGGCAACAATCCCGACCCCGACTCGCCGTTCGCGCTGCCGGAGCCCGACGAGTCGCCGGCGCCGGGCGAGTCACCTCTGCCGGAGCCCGAGTTCAACTTCGAGGCACAGGGCACAGGCTTTTTGATCGACAGCGACGGCCATATCGTCACCAACAATCACGTCGTCGAGGGCGCGAGCTTTATCGAGGTCTCGTTCACCAACGGCCTGGTCGTGCAGGCCAAAGATGTGATCACCGATCCCGACTCGGATCTGGCGGTGATCAAGGTTGACGATATTCCCAATGATGTGCAGCCGCTGCCGCTGGGCAACTCCGGCGAGGTGCAGGTTGGCCAGCGCGCGATCGCGATCGGCAATCCCTTTGGTCTCCAGACAACGCTCACCGTCGGCGTGGTCAGCGCCCGAGGCCGTACGGTGCAGAACCGGCAGGCGGATGGCGGCGGTCTTTACAGTATCGCCGACGTGATCCAGACCGACGCCGCAATCAATCCCGGCAACTCGGGCGGGCCGCTCTTCAACAGCCGGGGCGAGGTGATCGGCGTCAACACAGCGATCCGCTCCGAGGGCGGCACCTTCGAGGGCGTCGGCTTTGCGGTGCCGTCCAACACCGTCAAGAAGGTAACGACAGCGCTGATCGCCGAGGGCAAGTACGAGCATCCGTATCTCGGCATCGGCTTTGATCCCAACCCTGTGACGGCGATCGTCGCCGAGAAGCTGAATCTGCCGATCACCAATGGCGTCTTTGTGCGCAGCGTAGTCGAGGGTGGTCCGGCGGATCAGGCGGGCATTGTTGCGAACATCGAAGAACCCGAGGTTGTGAACGGCGACATTTACCCGGTCCAGAGCGACATCATCGTGCAGATCAACGATCGCAAGGTGATCAGCAGCGAGGACATCATCGACTACCTTGCGACCGATACCGAAGTCGGGCAGACGGTAACGCTGACGATTGTGCGCGATGGTCAGGAGCAGAAGGTTGAGGTGAAGCTCGGGGCACGGCCGCGCAACTAGCGCAGTACGTCCAGGGCATATGCAATACGCTCCTACCGAACTTCATTGCTAGAGATACAGAAGAGCCGCTGGCGTTTGACCAGCGGCTTTTTTATACCCAGATTTTGGAAGCATACCCGCATCTGCTTGGATCGATCTTCATTCGGAAGCCAGCCACTCCTCGGCCGCCGCGCGCGTTTCGAACATGCGAAAATACGGGCCGCGCTGCTCGTCGATCAGCAGCTCACGGAAGCGCTGGCTCAGCTGTAACGTGGGCGGATAAACTATGGCCAGCCGGATGCCGTAGTTGCGCAGCTTCTGCAAGATTTCGCCGGCATCGCCTGAGCTGAGATCAAAGAAGCGCTCGGTCAGGTTTTCGGTGTAGAGCAGCAGCCGGGTAATACGATCGCCGAAGCACAGCCCTAGCACGCCGCCCACATCCTGAACGCGCTGCATCAGCGGCTGTCCTGGCGGCCCCTCCGCCCAGCGCTGGCCCGGCCCATCATGCACGATTAATTCCACAGGTCTACCTCCGATCTTTCGTGTTTCATGCTCGAACAATTCTCCGTCAGATCGATCGCTCAGGCCAGCGGGCGCCACTCCTTGATCCGCGCGATGTCCTGATCGAAATGCTGATCGCTGGCCTGCTCGGCGAACTCCTTGCGATACACGATCAGCGAGCCTTCAAAAGCCTCCGGCACAACGAAGCCTTTGGTTACGCGTACCAGCGTGGCCTCGCGCCGCCGCTCACAGTCGATCAGCACCAGCGCCGTGATCGGGCCTTCCGAGTAGTCGGTGGTGAGCCACTCCTGCACCGCCAGCAGCTTTGACGTCGGCGACCAGAGGTGGACATCGCCGAAGATGCGCTGGCCGAACGAGTCGATGTCGACGGCCAGCGAAAAATAGAGCGGGCCAAAGCGGATCTCGCCGGCGACTACAAAATGCGCGGTATGCTGCCCATCGGGCGATGGCGAGTGAATGTTGAAGGCGTCCATGGCATCCTCATCTGCGATCAAGACCAGCGCGGTCCTCGGCGACCATCACCTGCGAAGCACCAGGCCCAGCAGCGGATCGCCGTCATAGTTGCGCCCGAACTCGACAAAACCGAATTGCTCGTATAACGTCCGCGCGGCCAGGTTCGCGGGATTATGCGCGATCACGATTCGCTCACAATCGGGTCGGCTCCTCAGCAGATCCAGCGCGATCGCTGTCGCCTGGCGCCCGTAGCCGCGCCGCTGAAACGGCTTATCGATCACCAGATGGATCACTTCATACCACCCGGGAACAGGTTTTGTCAGTGGCTCATCCTGGTAATATTGTCCGTAGGCAATAAAGCCAACCGGCGACTCTACCTCGGAGACATAGATGAGTCGCGCCGCGATGTCGGCTTTTCGGCGGCTAATATCTTTCCAGTACCAGTTGTAGTGAACCCAGTACTGCTCCTGATCGCCGGGATAGATCGCATCGACTGCATGTTCGTTCTCCGGCGTTATCGCTTCAAAGCGCATACAAGCCTCGGGCTAAGGATCAAGCAGGTCGGCACTCGTATGCCGTGATCGTACAAGACATAGCGGCAGCAGGCAAGTTCGTGCTCCACAAAGAGCGTGTTACAATGAATCTGAGAGCTACAGCCAGCGGAGACGATGATGGACGATCAGAGCAAGCCATATACCGGACAGCGTATCGTCGTGCGCTACAATCCCAAACGTTGTATTCATTTCGCCGCCTGTGTGCGTGGCCTGCCCGACGTGTTTGATCCCAAGCGGCGTCCGTGGATTGTGCCCGATAATGCCGACGCCGATACGCTGGCTGCGGTCGTCCAGCGCTGCCCAACCGGGGCGCTGCACTTCGAGCGCCTGGACGATGCGCCGGCCGAGCAGCCACCCGCGCAGGCCAGTGTGCAGATCGCAGACAACGGTCCGCTCTACCTCCACGGTGAGATCACGGTTCAACATCAAGACGGCACGCCGATCGTAACCGATACTCGCGTCGCACTCTGCCGCTGTGGCATGTCGCGGAATAAGCCGTTTTGCGACGGCACGCACAGCCAGGGCTTTTACGACGACGGGCGGATCGCCGCGCAGCCTACGGCGCCCGCGACGGAGCCCGGCCCGCTGACGGTGATCGTCGGCGAGCGTGGGCCGTATCAGATCAAAGGAAGCTTTGCGCTGCACAGCGCCGATGCTAGTGAAACACGGATTTGTCGTGCGGCGGCGCTCTGCCGCTGCGGCGCATCGCAGCACAAGCCGTTTTGTGACGGCACACATCAATCGATAGATCAGGAGATCTTTAAATGAGCAGTGAGGCACTTCACGTCCGCCATAACCAGGAACAGCATCGCTACGAGGTCGAGGTCGACGGCAAGCTGGCGGTCCTTGAATATCGCGATGCGGGCGGCCAGCGCTACTATATGCATACCGAGGTGCCCGAGGCATTAGAAGGCCGTGGCATCGCCAGCCAGATGGCCAAATTCGTGCTCGATGAGGCGCAGGCCGAGCAGCTCAGTATTGTCCCGCTATGTCCATTCGTGCGTGGCTATATCGAGCGCCACCCGGAGTATAAGCCGCTGGTCAAGTTCTAAGTGTAGCCAGGGCTGGACGTACGGTACGTTCAGCCTGTTTCGCCTGATCCACCTCCTCCGCTCCTCCGCTCCTCCGCCACCTCGGCGATCCTGCCCTTGACGCCAGCAAGAGAATGTACTATTTTTCACATAGTATGTTATTCATAGCGCTGCGCGGAGGATTTTGCCTATGATCATGCAACTGCTGCTCTCCGGTCTGGCGATTCTGGTCGCCTGGACGGTCTTCGACACACTGATGCACCGGCTGCTGCTGCGGCCTTTGTACGAGGAAAACACCAGCCTGTGGCGACCTTTTGATCAGCTGAATGTTGGCTTGATCTATGTTGTGACGTTCACCTTGATCGGCATTATCGTGGGCGCGTACTGGCTGCTGATCAATCCCAAGTCGCTGGGCGCGGGCGTTGGCTTCGGCGCCTTCATCGGCCTGGCGCTGGGCCTGGCGTCCGGCTTTGGCACGTATATTCACATGCCGATCCCGCGCGCGCTGGCCTGGAGCTGGCTGATCGGCGGCTGGCTCAAAGGCATCGCGGCAGGTGCGATCGTCGGAGCGCTGATCCGAGACGCTTGAGAAAAGCTTAGCCGCTGGCTTTCCCGAAGAAGCTGTAGTGATAGGGCGGCTTGTCCAGCGCCAGCTCAAACCGAGGACGCAGGCCGCACTGGTCGAGCGCCTGGATCGACGCGTGCTCCTCGCGATTGACGCGAAACAGGTGATCGTCAAAGGGCCACTCGCTCAGCAGCCAGCCGTGGACGGCGGCGATGACCTGCAGGGCCAGCTGCGTCTGCTGGCGGTCCTGTCGCAGCCAGAAGGTGATCATCGCGCTGGCATCCGTCGTCTGAGCCAGCAGCGTAGCGGACGCGCCGGCGCGGCGGAGGAACGGAAGCAGCGGCAGGATGTACACGCAGCCCAGGCCAAGCTTTTGATCCGGCGTCAGCAGGATAAAGGCAAAATCCTGCCGGGCGCGATGCCGCGCCTCATGCTGCGTAAGCTGCTCCCGCTCCTAGTCCAGCGTAAATCCATCGACCGGCCAGCGCCCGCCGCTGTGACGGCGGATAACGTCGGGGCTGGCCATGTACGCCGCATAATCGAGCGCAGCCTCGGCGACTCCCAGCGGCTGGAGCACGAAAGCCGGTGTGCTGAGCTTCTCAGGAACATCGCGCTCGGCGGGAAAGAAGCCCATACGCACATTCTCAGCCTGTCTTAGCGACAGCTCACCACACTGTCCAATCTTCGCCATAGCAGATCATGCCGAGCTTGCGCGCAACACCCTGTGAGGCCCGGTTGTCCCAGGAGGTGCTGTAGAGCGGCAGCAGCCCGCGCTGCCGAATCTCCGCCGCCCAGGCTGCCACAGCCGCGCTCGCATAGCCATGGCCGCGTGCGTGCTCCGCTGTCTCGACGCCGGCCTCCGCCGCTTGATCCGTCAGTCGCGCACAGTAGCAGATCGCTACCGCGCTGCCCTCGACAACTGCCGCTGTCACCGGCCCGTTGGTGAGACCCGCGCGTGAGGTTCGCTTCCAGGGGAAATAGGCATCCAGCAGCTCGGCGTTGGTCTCCGAGAGCAGCACCACCGCGTCGGGAGCCGCCACATGCTCGGGAATCCAGTACGCCGGGCCGCGCACCTCCTCGACGATCGGTATGTGAGCGTGCAGGACAGCGCGGATCGTGTCGGCGTTGGCTGGCGGCTCGGCGAGATTCGCGGCGATCGGCTCGGCCCGGCACAGCACATCGAGATCGCGCACCAGGCTGTCGGGCAGATCGTGACGGAAGCGCCAGCGGTTGCCCGTGTGGGTCCGTCCCATCCACAGGCGCGGTGCCGGGTCCAGCTCCTGCTCAGCATAGCCCGGCTCGGCGATGTACCTCAGCCGGCCATCGGCGTCACACACAAACAATGTGACCACCTGAATCTCGATCAGATCGATCTCGGAGGGTGATTGCGCCATAGGTTTCTCCTCAGGAAGCGGGCACTGCCGCGCTGGTAATCATCTGTTCGGCCAGCCGCAGCAGCGCATCACGTAGCTCAGGCGGCTGATGTACCACGAAAGGTATGTTCAGGCCCATCAGGTAGCGCGCGGTGCTGTCCATGTTGCCGTACTGGCTTTGAAAAAGCACGCCGGACTCCGTGGCGATCAGCGCTCCGAAGCTCTCGGGGATTTTCTGCCGCACGAGATCCAGCGGCGCATGAAACTCGACTTCGATCTGCCAGAGCGCCCCGCCCTGACTCATGTGCAGATGAACATACGCATGCTCATCGTAATCCTCCGCGCGCACAAAGGTTTCTGCCAGCACGCGTACCTGCTGCATGCGATCCAGACGAAACTGGCGGTAATCCTCACGCATACAGCAATACCCGACCAGATACCAGCGACCCCACCAGCCGGCCAAGCTATACGGCTCAACCTTGCGCTCGGTCGTCTCGTCGTGCTGGGAGCGATACGTAAAGGCAATGCGCTGGCGCTGCTGGATCGCTGCGCTGAGCAGGAGCAGCAGCCCGGCATCCGGCCGCGACTCCTGCTCGTAGGGCGAGAGAATCAGGTGCGACGAGACCGCGTTCAGTCGTTCGCGAGTGTTGAGCGGCAGCACCCGTAGCACTTTGGCCAGCGCGCCTTCGACGGCTGCCGCCGACTGACCAAGCTCAAGCCAGGAGCTACCCAGCAGACCAAGCACAATCGCGGTCGCCTCGGCATCGGTAAACATCAGCGGCGGCATTTTGAAGCCGGGCCGCAGCTGGTACCCGCCGCCAGCGCCACGAATCGCCTCGATCGGTATACCCATATCCTGAAGCATCAAAATATAGCGCCGCACACTGCGCGCTCCCACCTCCAGCCGGCGCGAAAGCTCCGCGCCGCTGAGCACAGGATAGGTTTGCAGTAGCTCAAGAATCGTCAGCAGGCGCGTGGTTGGATGGTACATGCATATGCTCCCCGATCGGCTGGCAGCCCAGAATAGCGGATCGATTATAACCGCTACGTTTGTTATGCTGCAAGAAATAGCTGGAGCACAGGAGGCCCATAGATGATGGTCCAACCCTTCACCATCGACGTTCCACAGGCAACGCTCGACGATCTCCATTACCGCCTGGCCCACACGCGCTGGCCGGATCAGGTTGAGGATGCGGGCTGGGATTACGGCACGAACCTGGACTACATGCAAGAGCTGGTGGCCTACTGGCAGAATACGTTCGACTGGCGAGCGCAGGAGCGGCAGCTCAACCAGTTTGCTCAGTTCCGCGCCGAGATCGATGGGGTTGGGATTCATTTTATTCATGAGCGCGGCAAAGGCCCCAATCCACTGCCGCTGCTCCTGCTGCATGGCTGGCCAGACTCGTTCTACCGCATGTACAAGATCATTCCCATGCTGGCCGATCCGGCGCGCTACGGCGGCGATCCGGCGGACTCGTTCGATGTGATCGTGCCGTCGCTGATGGGCTTTGGCTTCTCGGATCGGCCGCTCAAGCGTGGCGGCGGACGAGATAGCGAGGTGCTGCCCCGGCTGATGACCGATGTGCTGGGCTATCGGCGCTTTGCGGCGCACGGCGGCGACACCGGCAGCCCGATCGCACAGCTTATCGCACTGGCGCATCCCGAGTCGGTGATCGGCATGCATCTCACCGACATCGGCTGGCATAATCCGATCACCGCCGACACGCCCAATCTATCGCCGGCCGAGCAGGATTATGTGCAGCGCATCGAGCAGTGGTGGGCCGAGGAGGGCGCGTACGCCGCGATCCAGGGCACCAAGCCGCAAACGCTGGCCTATGGCCTGAACGACTCGCCCGCCGGTCTCGCGGCCTGGATCGTCCAGCAGTTCCGCACCTGGAGCGATTGCAACGGCGATGTCGAGCAGCGGTTTAGCAAAGACGAGCTGCTGACCAACATCATGATCTACTGGGTCACGCAGACGATCAACTCGTCGATTCGCGGCTACTACGATGGCATGCACGCGCAGTGGGAGGAGTCCGCGCAGTGGGAAGAGAGCGAGCAGAGCGATCAAGGCAGCGCGGTACCGGCTGGCCTGGCGCTCTTTCCCAAAGACAACCCGCCGCCGCGTGAGGCAGCAGAGCGCAGTCTCAATGTGCAGCACTGGACCGACATGCCGCGCGGCGGGCACTTTGCCGCGCTGGAAGAGCCCGAGCTCCTGGTCGACGATCTGCGCGCGTTCTTCCACCGCTTCCGCTAGATCACCAGCCCTCGCAGCGATAGGAGAGATGATCCAGAAGTGTCTCTTCCATCGCTGCGAGCGCGAGCACCTATCGATTATTGCTGCTCGGCGGCTCGATCCTGGAAATACTGCCACATCGGCCCGAGATTGGTCAGCGGCGCGAAGAATCCGTTGGGACCGTCGTTGAACAGAATTCCAAAGATGCCCTGCGCACGGTACTCTTCGGCCGTCTGCACCACGCCCGGCAACGGCAGCGCCAGAATCGTCGTTTGGCCCGCCGCATCGACGAAGCCCTGCCGGCGCGCAAACTGATCGGCGCGATCCTTGGCCGTAAACGCCATCAGAAACGGCTGCTCATTCACCACGCCCACAAACGGCGACACTGATTGCCCACTCATACGAGCCACGAAATACCACGACGGCAGCGCATACACTGCCGCCCACAGCCGCGCCATCGCAGCCTGTGATTGTGTCCGCTTGCCCTCCGCCGACAATGCATCAAAATCCGGTGTCACGCAACTATCCTTTCCGGCGAATCTGCCGATCGCAGATCTCAAGGTCACTGCTCATAAACCATACCAGAAATCGCAGAGCCGTCCCTATAGAGGATGTTCCACACAGGCAGCGCTCGCACATGCTTGCCTGGCTAGTATAGTAGTGTTCATACAACACATGGGTAAAGGATCGTTATGACTGATTGGACACCGTTTCCTGGAATCTCGGTACCGCCTGAACAAGCACAGACCATTCAATCCGAATGGCTCGCCCGCTATCGTCGGCGCATCGAAGGGAAACATCCTCAGATTCCAACCTGGTGTACCTTTCCCGAAGATGTACCTTCACGTAACGATGATGGGTCGATTTGGCAAAATTCGGCCTTCCAAGCCCATCCTGTCGTGTATTTCTATAGTGAATATGGTCCACCGCCGAACCTTTTTCGGGCAACACCACAACAAGTTCAAGATTATTTTGAGCGCCGGAATCCGTGGGAAGATCGAGATTATTACATTTTCAATCCCGAATATACCTGGTGTATTGCAGTGACACATGATGATATTATCATCGTCATCGGAGAAATAGCGTAAGGACGTGGGCCATGCAACAGCCACACCCGCCGGATCAACCAATCGATATCTGGGCCGATAGCACTGCATACGATGCCTATATCGGCCGCTGGAGCCGGCTAGTGGCGCGGGCCTTCCTCCCCTGGCTCTCGATTGAGCCCAAGCAGCGCTGGCTCGATATCGGCAGTGGCAGCGGCGCCCTGGTGCGGGCTATTCTCGATCAGGCGCAGCCCCACGAGATTAAAGGCATCGATCGCTCACCAGAGTATGTTCGCTTTCTGCGTGCAGCCGTCCGCGATCCGCAGGTATCCTTCGACGTTGCCGACGCCCAATCATTACCGTTTGCAGCCAGCCAGTTCGACGTCGTGGTTTCTGGGCTGGTGCTGAATTTCATTCCAGAGCCTCGCGCTGCCTTGAGTGAAATGGTACGCGTCACGCAGCTCGGCGGAACCATCGCCGCTTATGTTTGGGACTATGCCGGCCAAATGCAGATGCTGCGCTACTTCTGGGATGCGGTCGTCGCGCTCGATCCCGAGATGCGCGAGCGAGATGAGGCCAGGCGCTTCCCGATCTGCCAGCCGGACGCGCTGCAAACGCTGTTCGCATCTGTTGGCCTCCACGCGGTTGCCGTGCAGGCGATCGATATCGACACGACCTTTCGCGATTTTGACGACTACTGGACGCCGTTTCTCGGTGGTCAGGGCCCAGCTCCAACCTATGTTGCCGCCTTACCTGAGGAGGAGCGAGCGATTCTGCGGGAACGCATCCGCGCTCGTCTGCCATTTGCAGTTGACGGCTCGATCCCACTGGTCGCTCGCGCATGGGCGGTGCGCGGGCGGCGCTAAGCTGCTTGATCGAGGCTATAGTTATTGATTTGGCTGTGCGCCTTGCCGCGTATGCTACGCTTGCTCGCTATGAACACCTCGCACCTGATTCAGACCATCGTCGAGCGCTTACAGCCGATTGCCGGTATTCAGGCGATCGTGCTGGGCGGCTCGCGCGCTCGCGGTACGCACACGCCCACGTCCGACATCGATCTGGGCATCTACTATCATCCGGCAGCAGCGCTTGATCTGGCGGCGCTCGCGCAGGTTGCGACTGCGATCGACGACGAGCATCGGGCGGAGCTGGTGACTGGGATCGACGGCTGGGGGCCGTGGATCAACGGTGGCGGCTGGCTGCGCGTGCAGAGCATCCCGGTCGACTTCTTGTATCGCGATCTCGACAAGGTTGCGCGGATTATGAGCGACTGCCAGCAGGGCCAGTTCGAGATCGCGTATCAGCCGGGACATCCGCACGGCTTCGTCTCGTCGATCTACATGGCCGAGATCGCGCTCTGCCAGCCGCTGTGGGACCCGCTCAATACGATTGCGGCGCTCAAAGCCCAGACCCAGCCGTATCCACACGCGCTCAAACATGCGCTCGTCAAACAATGCTCGTGGGAGGCGGAGTTCTCGCTGCTGGTCGCGCACAAAAGCGTGAGTCGCGGCGATGTAGCGTATGCGGCCGGCTGCTGTTTCCGCTGTGTTGCCTGTCTGGCACAGACGCTGTTTGCCCTGAACGAGCACTACTGGATGAACGAGAAAGGCGCGGTGGCGCTGGCAGCGACGTTTGCGCAGTGTCCGCCGAACTTCAAGGCCCGTGTGGAGCAAGCGTTTCGCCAGCTGGATGCGACAGCCGAGGCGATCGCAGGAGCAATCACCACACTTGAGGGGCTAGTGCAGGAAACACGCGCGCTTGTGCTAAAAATCGACGAAATGTAGACACAGGCTCCGAACAAGTCTATGGTAAAGGGCTTGATGATTGGCAATGCGCAGAGCCCTGGGATCACGATGCACCTTTCCAACTCCCTGTCTGGAGATGGGCAGCCTTTGGGCTGTTCTTGTGACCGGATGTTGAATTTCGCTTGAACGTCATAATTGTACCGATTGAATGCTCGATTGTTACTAACTGTTGTATCTAATCAAATTCCTATAGGAGCTTAAGCTATGTTTATCGATTGGATGTACCTTTTTGAGCTGCTCACACTCGGACTATTATTATTTCTGAGCAATCGATTTTCGATGGTAATTGGAGCAGTACTTAGTTTCTCAATATCACAAACCATACTTCTTCCTTATATTGGAGGGCTCTTTAGAAAGTTACTTCAAAGCCCTTTCAATCTCAACGTAGTAGTGAAGCTAAGTAACTGGCTCATTTCTTCAAGTGGTTTACTGATGGGATTACAGATTTATTATCTAATCTGGGGCGAACCGAATAGTACCGCCGAGTATTGGCTGATATTGTTCTTTGCATTAGGAGCAGTTCTTGAAATTGGGAATGAGATTGTGACATTTGACGCAAAATATTTCTATGTTGACAATTTGTATCCATCTATGAAGAACTTTTATCTATTTAAAAACCTTACTGATCAGTTTTCTCATCTCTGGAACAGATCGCTTGCTCGACAAGTAGCCCGAGCAACATTTGTCGATCAAGCAATTCCTCATTTTTTTAGACTTCTCATTAATATTGGAGCAGTTTATTTTTGTTTGGGCAGATTAAACCTACTCGAAATACAAGGTACTCCACCAAGCTTACTACAATCGATTCTGTTATCTTTTTCGCTCATTGATATTACCGGCGAATTTGACACTCCATTCACGGGCTATGTATGGGATGTTATCAGACTGCTATCGTCCTTTCTCACCTTCTTTTGGCTAGTTATGTTCATTACAATATGCGCCTCCTCAGTTGACGAGGCTGCTGATAATATGTTATCTGCAATAGATGAGGAGAATAAAATTCTTAATCAAAAGATGTACGCTCCTCCACCAACAAAAAACCTACAAAATGTGCATGTAAAAATTCTAGAAGCGTTGGTTGATCCGCCATCAAAACAAGACGCCGGCAATGAATCCATCACGTTATACAATGCAGGAGAACATGAGCACTTCTTAACGAATTGGTCGCTCCAAGATGATGATAAAAGAGTCGCCTTGATACCAACATTCAGCCTCGCCCCAAAAGAATCCAGAACGATCAAGATTCCAACAAATTCTATTAGACTTAAAAACGACAGCGGTGTTATCGTTCTACTGAACGAAAATGATGTAGAAATCGATCGAGTTACATATACTAGATCGGATATAGGAGAAGAAGGCACTGTAAAGTTTTACAAGAAGCTTGATAACACAAGACAACTATAAGCCTCCAGACCTGATCTTTGATTGTAATTCGCGGCCGCTAACGCTTCGCTCACAGCGCTACCTCGGGAGGTGCCCATGATTATCGCCCAGATCAGCGATCCCCACATCACCACTATCGAAGGAGACGAGTCCGGGACAAACTTACAGCGCGCAGTCGCCCACCTGATGCGGCTTCCAGCCCTGCCGGACGTGGTCCTCGTCACGGGCGATTGCGCCGACACCGGCAGCCCGGCCGAGTACGAGCGCCTCCGCACGCTGCTCAGTCCATTGACGATGCCGGTATACGTTATTCCCGGCAACCATGACGACCGAGCGGTGATGCTCGAGGCGTTTGGCTCTCAAGGCCAGCAGCCTCTGGATGGCTTCGTGCAATATGTCGTAGATCTGGGACCGCTCCGTTTGATCGCGCTGGATACCAATGTGCCGGGCCGCGGCGAGGGCGCGCTGTGCGCCGAACGATTGAGCTGGCTCGACGCCCGACTCGCCGAAGCGCCAGAGCGCCCATCACTCATCTTTATGCATCACCCGCCGTTTCCCGTCGGATTAGAGCCCCTGGATCAAATCGGCCTGGTCGACGCGGACGCGCTGGGAGCGATCATCGCTCGTGCGCCGCAGGTGGAGCGAATCGTCGTCGGGCATGTCCACGCACCGATGCTGCGGCGCTTCCACGGCACGATCGCGATGTCCTGTCCCGCTACGGGCCATACCATGCTGCCGGATGTTACCCAGCCGGATCGGCTAGCGGTACGCATGGAGCCTCCCGCCTGTCTGCTGCACGTGTGGCGCGACAGCACCGCCCTGATCACGTACACCAGCGTTATCGGCGAGCACGGACCGGTCATCACGATTCATGACGGCGAAAAGTGGCTTTCGTAAGATCGTTCAGGAGTTTGCTTCGTGCCAGATCATGCGCTCTTTCCGACCCGGCTGCACCAGCAGGCGGCGGAGGCGATCGTCGCTTTCTTTCAACCCCGCCCAGGCGTCGATGCGGTGCTGCTGGTTAACTCGTGCGCTCGCGGCGTCGCAACCCCCGAGAGCGATCTGGATATTGCCGTGCTGGTATCGCCGCTGCTGCCGCCGGCTGAGCGCCTTGCTTTAGAGCAAGAGTGGCAGCAGATCCGCGATTCGGCGGCGATTTTTCAGCAGCTACGAGCGTCCGGCCAGTTCACCGGTGTCCATTTAGACTTGTTCGATGGCCAGTTCGCGCCCGAATCGTGGGATGACGGCGGCGGTCCCGATGGATTCGAGCTTGGCATCGGCAACGAGGTGGCGTACAGCCGGCCGCTGTGGGAAGCCAACACGGCCTTTCGCGATCTGCGCGACGCCTGGCTGCCCTACTATGACGAGAGCTTGCGGCAGCAGCGGCTGGCGATGGTGCGCGACGCCTGCCACTATGATCTGGATCATGTGCCCTTTTATGTAGCGCGCGGCCTGCATTTCCAGGCTTTTGATCGGCTGTACAAGGCGCTGCAAGAATTTCTGCAAGCCCTCGGCATCGCGCATCGCACCTATCCGATCGCATACAACAAGTGGATTCGTGAGCAGGTTGAGTCGCGCTTAGGGCTGCCGGAGCTCTACACGCAGCTGCCGCCGATCCTGGAAATACCGCGCCTCGAAAGCCACGACGTGACACTTAAAGCAGCCGATCTGCGGCAATTGCTTGAGCGATGGACGATCCGCTAAGCCACAGGAAGTGCTTCCTATGCAACGTGTTAAGCTTCTGACGGCATTGACCATCCGTCCTTTTGCGCTGCTGTGGTGCGGCCAGACGGTTTCGCGCCTGGGCGATTTCTTGTATCAGGTCGCGCTCGCCTGGTGGGTGGTGGAAAAAACCGGCTCATCGACCGTGATGGGCATCGTTCTGCTGTGCTCGCTGCTGCCGACGATTCTTTTTGGCCTGCTGGGCGGTGTTGCGGGCGATCGGCTGCCGCGGTCATGCTGCTGGCCGCGTTCAATTACCTTGAAGTCTGGCATATTATCGTAGCCAGCATCGTGTTTGGACTCGTCGACGCCTTCTTTCAGCCGGCCTATAGCGCGCTCATCCCCGAGGTCGTCCCGCCAACGGTTTTGCCGAGCGCCAATGCGCTGACCAGCTTTGGTGTGCAGGGCGGGCGAATCCTGGGGCCGCTGCTGGGCGCCGGCATCATCGCGACTCAGGGCACGACCGCCGCCTTTGCCATCGATGCCGCAACCTTTTTCATCTCGGCGCTGTTTCTCCTACCGCTCACCAGGCTGTCTTTCCCTCGCCCCACGGCCGCTACCGCCTCAAGCCTGCTCGCCGATATTCGCAGTGGAGTCGCGACCGTCTTAGGCGTTCCGTGGCTGTGGATCACGATGAGTATGCTTGCGCTTACAAACATTACCCTGGCGGGACCGTATCAGATCGCGCTGCCGTTCCTGGTCACAGAGCATTTCAACGCCGACGTGCGCGTGCTGGGCTGGCTCTATGCCGCGTTTCCAGTGGGCTATGTGATCGGCGGGCTGTGGGGCGGCAGCCGGGAGCGCATCAGATCGCGCGGCTGGATGATCTACGGCGCGACGATTGTGGCGGGGCTTGGGATGCTGGCGCTGGGCCTGCCGATTGGTCTCGCCGCCAGTTTGCTCGCGGCAATGCTCAACGGAATGGCGCTCGAAATCAGCAGCCTGATCTGGATCAACACGCTTCAAGAGCTGGTGCCGAATGAGCAGCTGGGACGTATCTCCAGCATCGATATGGTCAGTACGTACAGCCTGATCCCGATTGGCTTTGCGCTCGCCGGCTGGGGGACGAATGCCTTTGGCGCTGCTACTGTCTGTTTGATCGGCGGTGGGCTGACAGCTGCCGTCGCCGCGCTGGGCCTCGCACATCCGGCGATCCGGGCGGTGGATTAGAAAGAAGGATTTCAGCCAAACACGCTCAAATCCGCCACAATACAGGATCGAATATGTCCGCTCCTGCTGCTATACTCGAACCAGGAGACAGCGCGCTCAGGTATTCTGAGCGCAAAAAGGAGTAATCATGTTGCGAGGACTGAGCACCGTTAGTTTTTGGGCCGATGACGTGGCGGCGGCCAGGCAGTGGTACGCTGAGCTGCTAGGGATCGAAGCATACTTCAACGTGCCGAATTCAGATGGATCGCCGGGCTACAGCGAGTTTCGCATCGGCGACTACCAGCACGAGCTAGGATTGATCGATCGTCGCTACGCGACACTCGACGCCCCGGCCACCCGTCCGGCAGGCGCGATCGTGTACTGGCATGTCGACGATCTAACCGCCGCGCTTGAGCGGCTGCTGGCGATGGGCGCGACACAGCTGGATGCTCCCACCAAGCGCGGCGAGGGCTTCGTCACGGCATCGGTCATCGATCCCTTCGGCAACGTCCTGGGCATCATGTACAACCAGCACTACCTCGACATGCTCGCCGCAACCCAAAACCCCGATTCGCACCACGACTCCGAGCACTCATGAATCAACACAGGCTGCTCAGCCGGACCTCATCGCCAGCGTTTAGCCGCTCACCGGGCGACGCGCCGGCTGAGCCGCTAGCCTCGGTCGCGTCCAGTGAATCCAGGCTTCCGCCGCGACCAGATGCAGCGTGAAGCCGATCCAAAACGCGGTGCCGAAAAACTCATACGGCGTAAGACCGGAAAGCGGGCTGGTGGCGAAAAACAGGCCAATGATCGGCCGGATCGTCGCGACCGCCAGCCCGATCGAGAACGCGCGGATCATCCACTCGCGGTGCAGCGCAATGTTGCGCCGCCGAATATGCCGAAACGCGTGGCCCAGCGCAAACAAAAAGAACAGGCCAAACAAGATCGTAGAGGCCGCTTGATTCACGCCGCCGATCGCCGGCATGGCTACGCTCATCACCAGCGCCGTTACGCCAATGATCAGGCCACAGATCACGGCCACGCGCCCGCTCCCACGGTGCCAGCCGAGATGGCGACGGCGGATCGTCGCGCTGAACTGCAAGGGCCATAAGATCATGAAGAGCAGCCCAGGGATGATGTGGATCAGCGTGAGCAGCGGATAGCGCGCAAACACATCGTCGAGGGCCACGGTGGGATCGGATGTGGCGGCGGGTGGCTGGTAGCCGTCGACCAGCACCGGCACCAGCACCACGGTGCGCCGCACGACGACGGCAACACCAATCAGCGCCAGCAGGCTGACGGCGATCCATAGGCCGCGACTCACGCGCGTTCCTGGTTTTGTGCTATGCATGATTCACTCGTAGACTAGTCGGCAAGGGCCGGGCTGTCGGTATCGAAGCCGCCGCGCTTTAATTCCTCACGCGCCTGGCGGGCCAGATTCTCGTAGGTGGTGTGGATATGATCAAGCTGCTCCTCGTCCAGCTCCTCCAGATCCAGCAGCACATTGTGGGCTCCGGCCAGCGCACGGATCAGCTCGTCCAGCTTGACCTGAATCGCCTCCGAGTCGCGATTCTGCGTGTTCTGAATCAGAAAGACCATCAGAAACGTGACAATCGTCGTGCCGGTGTTGATCACCAGCTGCCAGGTATCGCTAAAGCCGAAGAGCGGGCCGGTGATAGCCCAGATCAGAATAACCGCTACCGCTAAGACGAACGTAGCCGGCCGTCCGGTTGCACGAGAAGTCCATTTGGCAAAGCTGGTGAACCAGGAGGATGATTTTGTCGGGCGCATCGTGTGGCTGCTCCTACTGAAGGCGTATTTCCTCTGCATGATACACCTTTGGAGCGAACGGCGATTTGGAGTGTAGAAGCTAGAAGAAGTTGTTACGTGCTCTCATGGAACGCCTGATTCATTGGATGTGGTCAGCACTCAAATGTAGCGTACCTGGTCGCGCATTTCGTCAGCAGTCACATGATTCAGGATAACCAACAATCGTTGAGCAAGATCGTAGGGAGGACGACGTACAGCGATAATAATGCCAGGATGAGATTGTCCCGAGGCAAAGTACCTTTGAGCCCGATCCTCAAAATCAGCACGATTGTGAGTCATGAATGTTTTATTATGCGCGACCGCATAGGTGAGCTGTGCATCATCATCGTTTTGGCGTTGTCCAGCTTCGACAGTCGTCGTTGCTGAAAAGCCACGCGCTCGGATGAGATCAGCAACCAGCACATCTACATCCTCGTCCAGATACAGCTCAATAAAGAGGCTACTCACAGGTCTCGCACCAGCGGATCAATCAAGGTATCTGGAATCCGATTGCGAAGTATATGCTGATTGATTTCATCTTGATGATCGCTGTAGTAGCTCAGGGCATTGAACACTTGGGCTAGTGTAAGATGTGGTAGCCGCTGGGGAATTACTTCTGGTTGAAGGCCCTGTCGCCATAATTCGACAATTGCGCGTACCGGCGTCCGTGTTCCTTTAACAATTGGTTCACCGTTCAAGATGCGATCATCAGTTACGATGTAATAATGCTCAGTGGCGTTCAACATATGCTTATCCTAGATCAATAATCTCAATAAGCGCATCTTATCATACACAAACCAGATAGAACAAAGGGAAAAGACAGGCACTTGCGGTATAACATCCGATTTGACCGGTTAGCCAACAAGATCGGCTTACCGCGCAGTTTCTCGCTCCACGTCGCGCACAAGATCCGCCTCGGTGTTGTACCAGATGAGCACCCAGCAGCGCTGCCAGCCCAGACGGCGCATGGCCTCAAGCCGGTGACTCCCATCGCGGACGCTGAGGACGCCATGCTCGTAGGCCACGATCAGCGGCGGGACCAGCAGCGGATCACCGAGGCTGCGCTGCAACCTGGCAATATCCC
>DASWTW010000424.1:0-2349 GCA_036401895.1 Herpetosiphonaceae bacterium
AGCGGATCTACAGCTACGTCCGCCATCGCGAGGGCGCCGATCCCAGCAAAGAAACGATCTCGTTCGACATTACGCTGATGGACGAGTTCGGCACCGAGCTGGTCGACATCGAAGAGTTCACGCTTAAGCGCGTCAACTCGCCGGCCGCGCGCGGTCTGAGCGAGCAGGAGCAGGTCGTCATGGACAGCGCCACGCCGCTGGACACCTCAGCGCTGGCGCCGGTGCCGATGATCACCAACGACATTTTGTCGCTCAATCTCGGCCACGGCAACGCCGCGGAGAGCGCCGACGCGCTGCCGATGCTGGAAGGCATGACGCCCGCCGAAGGCGTCGACGCGTTCGCGCGCATCCTGTCGCGGATTCGCACGCCGCAGATCGTGGTCTGCATCAAAGATCTTGACGCGGCGATCGAGCGTGCGCGCAACTCCGAGCAGCTCAAAATGCTTGAGCAGCTCGACAAAGGCGGCGCGCCCAAGCAGATGCACGCGCGGCCCAACGTCCAGACGCCGTATGTCGCGCCGACAAACGACGTCGAGCGGGCGATGGCGGCTGTCTGGCAGCGCGTGCTGGGCATCGATCAGGTCGGCATCCACGACAACTTCTTTGAGCTGGGCGGCGACTCGGTGGTCGCGATCCAGATTATCGCGCGATCGAACGAGGCCGGCTTCCAGCTAACGCCCGCGCAGCTCTTCCAGCATCAGACAGTGGCCGAGCTGGCGGCGCTGAGCGGCGATGTGCCGGTGGCGCAGACCGAGCAGACGACGATCACCGGGCCTGTGCCGCTGACGCCGAGCCAGCGCTGGTTCTTCGAGCAGACGCTGCCCAACCCGAACCACTGGAACCAGGCGCTGCTGCTTCAGGCCAGCCAGCCGCTCGATCCTGCGCTGCTGGAGCGCGCCGTACAGCAGCTGCTCACGCATCACGACGCGCTGCGGCTGCGCTTTGCGGAGCAAGACGACGCGTGGACACAGCAGAACGCCGCGCCGGAGCAGGTGATTCCGTTTGTGTCGGTCGATTTCACGATGCTGCCCGAGGATGATCACCGCGCCGAGATGGAGGCCACGGCGGCAGATCTGCACGCCAGCCTGCATCTGACCAACGGCCCGCTGGTCCGCGTGGCGCACTTCGACTTTGGCCCGACGCAGCCGAGCAAGCTGCTGCTGATCACGCATCAGCTGGTCGCCGACGAGCAGTCGTGGCAGCCGCTGGTCGAAGATCTGCAAACGGCCTACGAGCAGCTCAGCCGTGGCGAGAACGTCGCGCTGCCGCCAAAGACTGCCTCGTTCAAGCGCTGGGCCGAGCAGCTCGTCGATCGCGCGCAGTCCGGCGAGGTCAAGGACGAGCTGGCCTTCTGGCTGGAAAAAGACTGGTCCTACGTCGCGCCGCTGCCAACTGATCTCGACGGCGATGCGGCGGTCAACACGCTGGGCTCGGCGCGCAGCGTGGCCGTCACGCTCAGCGCGGAAGATACGCAGGCGCTGCTGAACGAGGTTCCGGCGGCCTATCGCACCAGCATGGAAGAAGTGCTGCTCACCGCGATCGCGCAGGCTTTCGAGCAGTGGACCAGCGAGCGCACGCTGCTGATCGAGCTGCACGGGCGTGGGCGCGAGGCCGGCCTGGATCTGGATCTGTCGCGCACGGTTGGCCGGCTCAGCACGCGCTACCCGATGCTGCTCGATCTGGGCGATCTGTGGGACATGACCGACATCATCAAAGGCGTCAAAGAGCAGCTGCGCAGCGTTCCAGCCCAGGGCCTGAGCTACGGCCTGCTACGCTATCTCAGCGATGATCCCGAGACCGTAGAACGGCTGCACGCGCTGCCCGCCGCCGAGGTCGGCTTCGCCTACACCGGCGAGAGCGAGCAGAGCCTGGCGGAAACATCGATCTTTAGCCCGGCCGGCAGCCTCAACGCTCCGGCGTGCAGCCCACAGGGACGGCGCAGCCACCTGCTCGACATCAAAGGCGCGCTCCTGGATGGTCAGCTGCGCCTGGAGTGGCTCTACAGCGAGCAGATTCATGATCGCGCCACGATTGAGCGCCTGGCCGACGGCACTGTCGAGTCGCTGCAAGCGATCATCGAGCAGAGCCTGGCGCCGGACGCGGGCGGCTACACGCCCTCTGACTTCCCGGAGGCCGGGCTCAGCCAGAAGGATCTCGACAAATTCATGACCAGCATGAGGAGACGCGATAAGTGACGCACGAGAACATCGCAGACATCTATAAACTGACACCGATCCAGCAAGGAATCCTTTTTCATAGCCTGTATACCCCTGGGTCAGGTGTGTACTTCGAGCAATTCGGCTGGACTGTGAACCAGGAGTGGATTGTCCCGGTGTTTGAGCGCGCCTG
>DASWTW010000425.1:0-5292 GCA_036401895.1 Herpetosiphonaceae bacterium
CCCGCCGATCCCCAGGATACGGATAAGAAAGCCACCCAGGAAGGCACCGATGATGCCAACCACAATATTGAGCAGCAGGCCTTGCTGGGCGTCGGTCCGCATCATCATGCTGGCAATCCAGCCGATGATCCCGCCAACAAGTAGCCATACAAGAAAGTTGATCATGATTCGTCCTTTACCGGAGGGAACACCGAGCCGCTCGATCCACCACCGGAGGAGGAGCGCTCGCTGTGTTCAACCTGATCCGTTCGCCAGATGCTGCAGAGGCAGACGTGCTCTACAGTCTGAAGCAAACGATCAAGCTCTCTCCTCCTATACTTAGTGCTAGCACTATAGCACTTATAGGCGGAAGAATCAATGCTTGTGCTCAAGGTACACACGGCAGAGTGACGGATTTCGTGTCGCACAGGGTGTGGTATGTGCTACTGCGGTCTGCCAGCGCTCAGCGGGATCTGGATCGTAAATGTCGTGCCTTCGTCCTCGACCGAGGTCACGGTAATGGTGCCACCATGCGCCACGACGATCTGCTGGCAGATGTACAGCCCCAGGCCGAGCCCTTGTCCGGCGTACGGCGTGTGGGACACTTGATAAAAGCGGGAGAACAGGTCCGCGAGGTGTTCGGCGGCAATGCCGGCTCCGTCATCCTGGACCACCAGCTCGGCCATGCCATCGACCTGTCTGAGCCGCACGTCGATGCGGGTACTCCCGGCGGCATGGGTGCCGGCATTGGTGAACAGATTGAGCAGCACTTGCTGGAGCCGCTGGGTGTCGCCATTGATGCCGATCTGTGTATCGTCGGCGTCCAGCGCAATCGTGAGGGCTGGCAGTAAGATCCGCCCGATCTCCACCGTCTGCTGCACGAGCGTCTCCAGCTGCACGGGCGCGATCTCCAGGCGGAACTTGCCACTGTGTAAGCGTGTGACATCGCGGAGATCGTTGACCAGCCGGGTCATGCGCTCGATCTCGGTTTGGAGGGCGGCGGCGTAGCGCCGCGGGCGCTCCTTGGGCTCCACGCTGAGATCTTTGATCAGCAGGTGGAGGTAGCCCTGAAGCACCGCCAGCGGCGCATGGAGCTCGTGGTTGGCCAGCGCCAGAAACTCCTCCTGCATGCGGCGGAGACTGCGCTCGGTGATGTCGCGAATCACGACCACGCCCCAGTGCTGGTCATCGGGACCGCGCACCGGCTGCCCGATCGCCTCGCACCAGCGGCGACTCCCGTCGGCCATCCTGAAGGTACACGTCATGCTGAACGTTTCGCCCTGCGCCGCGCGGGCCTGCGGTGTCGCCTCTGCGGGCAAGGGCTGATCGGCTTCATCGGCCAGGATCACCGCACCGCCGCCGAAGAGCTCCGTATAGGCGGCATTCGTGACCACCCGCTCGCCGGCCGCGTTCGTGACGAGGACCGCATCGGCCATACTGGCCAGGATCGCCGCTAAGTGTGCCCGCTCGCGCTCACTCTGCTGGTGCTGGCGCTCCAGCGAGACGGTGAGATCGTGCAGCTCATCACCACGGGCCGCCAGATCCGCATTCGAGGTATTCAACTCCTCGATCGTCGCCTGAAGCTCTTCGTTGAGTGTTTCCAGCTCCTCATTGGTCGCTTGCATCTCCTCGTTGAGCGTTTCCACTTCCTCAAGCGCGGCCTGCGCGTCCTCGTTGCTCAACAGAACCTCGTCATGGGTCGCGAGCAGCTCGGCATTCATGCGGGTCAGATCCTCATTCGCCGCCAGCAGCGTCCGATTCGACGCAACCACATGGTCCAGCTGCTGGCTGTGGCGGCGTGAGATCTCGGTGATCTGCTGGGCGTGACGCGCGGCGACCGCCTCGGCCGCCTGCCGCGCCCGCTCCTGCGCAGCATTGCTCTGCTGAAGCTCGTCGTTGCGACGGGCCAGATCGGCGTTCGCGCGCTGAAGATCGGCAACCGATTGTTCCAGTTGGCTTGCCAGCGCCGCCTGCTGGACGCGGGAGTGCTCGACCTCCCGTCGCGCCTGGACGGCCTCGGTGATGTCCGTGACGAGAATCAGCGCCGATCGGGGTGCGCGCTCATCGGCGAGCGTTTGCGGATAACACGTAATCTGAAGGAACTGCGGCGCTCCCGTCGCCGCATCAGGAAGCTCAACCTCGTCCAGGGTCGTCGTAACCGTGTCACGAATCGCGTGGTCGATCGCCGTGCGCAGCGGGCGATGGGGCACGTGCTGCGCCAGATGCACGACATCCTCGCCCAGCGCCGAGGTGTGGATGCCCAACAGGCGGCGAGCTGAGCTGTTGATGATCTGAATATCATAGCGCTGGTCCACCACCACCACGCCGACGGGCAAGGTCAGCAGCAGATTCTCCTGAGTCACGCGTGAGTGGCGTAAGTCCTGCTGCGTTTGGAACAGCTGGCGCGCGGTCTGCTGGCGCTGCTCCGTGCGCTGGGTCGTCAGGGCCGTGCCACCGGTGACGACCGGCGGATCGAGGAGCCGTTCTCCGTGGCGGCGGTAGATTTTGTGCTGCGCGTGCTGGACGGTAAAGAACTGGCTGAGCGGACTCACTGTCTCGGTTTTGCCCAGCACCAGGTAGCCACCCTCGTGGAGCGCGAAGGCGAAGAGCTGCAACGCGCGCTGCTGGAGTGCGGTGGTGAAGTAGATCAACACATTGCGGCACAGCACCAGATCGATGCGGGGAAACGGCGCGCGCTGCCCAAGATCGTGCTCGCCGAAGACAACCAGACTCCGCACCTGTTTCTTGACGGCATAGCCGCCGGTGCTGCTGCTGAAATACCGATCGATCAGCTGGTCGGCCAGGCCGGTCAGGGCCGCCGCTGGGTACACGCCACGCCGGGCCACCGCGATCGCATCGGCGTCGAGGTCAGTGGCGAAAATCTTGACATTGAAGCGGCCCAGCTCCTCGCCCAACACCTCGCACACCAGGATCGCCAGCGAATAGGCTTCTTCACCGGTCGCGCAGCCAGCCGACCAGATGCGCAGCTCGTGGTTGCGGGCGCGGTTGGCGGCGACAAGGTTGACCAGGATCTCGGTACGCAGCAGGTCGAAAAGCTCTGGATCGCGCATAAACTCGGTCACCTTGATCAGGAAGGTACTGACCAGCCGCCCATACTCGTCAGGATGATCGGTGAGATAGGCCATGTAGCTGGTGAGATCTGCGGAGTCAGTCGCGACAAACCGACGTTGGAGCCGGCGGTGAATGGTGGCGGCTTTATACGCGCGAAAATCAATGCCGCTGCGCGCGCGGACCTGCTCCAGAAAAGCCAGCAGTTCCGGCGCTTGCTCCGGGTGTGGCGGGACCGCGATGCCGGCCAGAAGATCCTGCACGATGCGTCCGATCTCCGGCAGATCCGCCACAATATCGACCGTCTGCGGCGCGAGTGACATCGGCATGCCGGGATACGCCGCCGTCGCCGGGTTTTGAATCACGACCGTGCCGCCGGCGTGCTTGACGGCCTGCGCACCCAGCGCGCCGTCCGAGCCCGTCCCGGTTAAGATGACGGCAATCAGCTGCTCGCCAAAGATCCCTGCCGCACTGGAGAGCAACAGATCGACCGACGGCTTCGGGCGCGTTGGGCCATCGGGCAGCACCGTCATATCGTGATCGGTGATGGCTACATGCCGGTTCGACGGCACGACGTAGATCGTCCCGGCGTGCAGCGGCGCATGATCCTGCACGGTGACCACCGGGAGCGGAGCGCGCCGCGCCAGGATCGCGCCTAAATGGCTGGGGCGCGTCGGGTCGAGATGCTGCGCAATCACGATCGGGGCCGGAAACTGCGCGGGCAGGGTTGCGACCAGCGTCGAGAGCGCTTCAATGCCCCCGGCGGAGGCACCTACAACCACAAGTTGGACCGGTGATTCTGCGTCAGACATACGCTACCTGTTTCTGCGACATGCGCTGATCACCTGTGTTCCGCCGTCGATCGAGCGTGTAGATGCGCACCAGCGCAGGGTAGGTACGGCATGGCGGAGACGGCAGGACCGATCGGCGACCGTTCCTGTCCCGCCTGGCCTGTGTATGTTAGTTGGTGAAGCAGGAGCATCCGTATCATAGCACACCCAGCGCTGTACGCGCCAACGAATTGCTGCATCTGCCGAACCAGGCGCGCCTGTCAAGTATATTTCGCGCGGCGCAGCGAAACAGGCTCGGCATGTCACGCCGAGTCTGTTGGTGTCTGCCTACTTGCTTTGGCGATAGCGCGGCACCTGCGGCTTATCGGAGGTACAAGACCAGTGCGAGGCCGACGACGACCACCACCAAAACCCCGATGATCATGGCCCCCTGCGTGAGCTTGCGCTGCTTCACGCGGGCGCGGCGTTGTCGCATGTTCATACGGGTTTACCTCCTCTCCTTGAGACGTATGGGAGATCGTAGCACGGAGGGTCAATCGTTCCTCGCACAGGAGCCCATTTCGATTACATGCGTGAGCCCGAACGTTGCGGAGATGACGCACAAGCAAACCTGTGAGCGGTAGAATCTGGCTGCCGAGACCAACTCACCCTTGACTATGGTCTTATTGGTGGCATTGATACGGTATGCCCCAGCACTCATCTGGTGATCTCTGCGCTCACTGGTACCGTGGCAGGACGCAGGTGCCGGCGACGACTGATCCCCGCCAAGCTCCAGAGCCGATCCCGCAACGCTGCGATCATCCCGTGCGAGCGCCGGGCCAAGCTGAGAGCAACACGGTCAATGTCACGTACCCCGAGATAGGTATCACGCAGGTCGGCTCCACGCAGATCGGCGTGCGTCAGGTTGGCGTCACCGAGCTGGGCGTTCTGCAAGTTCGCCCCCTGGAGCTTCGCCTCCGCTAGATTAGCGGTATGCAGGTTGGCCCCGTGTAGATCCGCGCTCACCAGGTTGGCCCCGCTTAAGTCGGCGTACTGGAGATACGCGCCGCGCAAGCTGGCCTCCTGGAGGTTAACATTCCTGAGGCGCGCACCTTGCAGCCATGCGCCGCTGAGGTTGATGCCCTGGAGGAACAACCCTTCAAGATTCGCTCCATTCAAGAGAATGGGCCGACCCTGTCGGCGCGCCTCGTCGACGCTGGTGCGGACGTCCTGGTGGGTCATAGGTGTGTTCATAGCAGAGTCCTTAGCCGACTGACCCTTCCAGTTCCATCTGGATCAGGCGATTGATCTCGACGGCGTGACGGTGCTACACCGCCACCGAATTCGGTGGCGTAGCAGGAGCATTGAGCGTGTCGAGCGCATCCTGCACGGCGTGGCGAACTTCAGAGTCGCTATCGTTGAGCGCCGCTGTCAGGGGCGCTCGTACCAGTGGCTCCGGCATCTGCCCAAAGAT
>DASWTW010000426.1:0-5000 GCA_036401895.1 Herpetosiphonaceae bacterium
GAAAGCGCAGATACCGCCGGAGCTGATCCCGCAGATCGCCCGACCCTCGGGATCGGCGACAAGGTTGTACTGCTGCTCCAGCGGCGGCAGCAGCTCTTCCAGCAGGAAGCGCGCGTAGCGGTCGCCGAGCGAGTCGTACTCCAGGCTGCGGTTGTCGGCGCCACCCCAGCGCGGCGTGCCTGGCCCGCGATCGCCGGGACTGACGAACAGCCCGATCGTGAGCGGCATATCGCCCTGGTGGATCAGATTGTCGAAGGCGATCGGGACATTGGCATCGGGGCCGAGATAATGCTGCGCGTCCTGGAAGACCATCAGGCAGGCAGGTCGCGATCCGTCGTACTGCTGCGGCACATAGACCCAGTAGTCACGCTCGACGCCAGGATAGATCGCCGTGCTCGTCCAGTGATGCTGGCTCACCTGCCCGCGCGGCACGCCCTCCTGCGCGGTCGAATCGGGGCCGAGCGTATAGGGGCCATCTATCTCGCGCGTCCTGGTCAGCGCCTGGAGATCGGCGGGCGAGATCGGCTCCAGCGGCTCCTCGGTGGATTCCGAATGACCAACTACTTCCGGCATCACTGATGCTCCTCCCGGTGGTCGCGCCACCGTCGATAATCTTACTTCATTGCCAGCCGACGATCGAACCGCTAAATGATCTTGCCGGGATTCAGCAGGCCCTGCGGGTCGAAGAGCGCCTTGAGGCGGCGCATCCAGTCCAGGGCCGGGCCGTGCTCGGCGGCCATATATTCCCGCTTGACCAGCCCGATGCCGTGCTCGCCGGATGCCGTGCCGCCCAATTCCAGCGCACGATGGACGAGCTGCTCGGCAAAGGCGTGCCCGCGGTCGTAATTGTCGGGCGTCACCGCCACGAGCGTATGGAAGTTGCCGTCGCCGACATGTCCCAGAATGCTGCCGTTGAGGCCCATCTCGCCAAGCAACTGCTGAGCGTGGGCGATGCTCTCAGGCAAGTGCGCCAGCGGCACCGCCGTGTCGGTGATCAGGTAGACATGGCCTGGATGCATATTGACGAGCGCCCAGTAGGCGTTATGGCGCGCCTCCCACTGTGCGGTGCGCTCTTCAGCGGTGCGGGCCACAGCCAGATCGGTAGCGCCGGCCTCGTGCATCAGCTCCTCCACCAGCGCCACCTCGGCCTCCATCGCCGATGCCGTGGCCGAGTGGAACTCCAGGAACAAGCCCGGCGCCTCCTGGTAGGAGCGTCCCAGGTAGCGGTTGACGCTGCGCATACTCAGCTCATCGACCAGCTCAAGCCGAGCGACCGGCAAGGCGCTGGCCATCACCGAGTAGGCGGCTTCGGCGGCGGCGGTGATCGACGGAAAGAAGACGCGCAGAGTGTGGACATGCTCAGGCTGCGGGTGCAGCCGCACCGTCAGCTCGGTGATCACCCCGAGCGTGCCCGACGAGCCGATGAATAGATCTTTGAGATCATAGCCGCTGCTGGTCTTGAACACCGGCCGTCCCAGGCGCAGGATCTCGCCGTTGGCCAGCACGACCTGCAAGGCCACAGTGTTTGATCGCATCCCGCCATAGCGTACAGTCGTGGTGCCGCTGGCATTGGTTGCCGCCATGCCGCCCAGCGAGGCGTCAGCGCCGGGGTCCACGGGAAAGAAGAGACCGCTGTAGCGCAGCGCGGCGTTGAGAGCCGTGCGCGTGACGCCAGGCTGAACCACTGCCAGAAAATTCTCCGGCTGGATACTCAACACCTTGTTCATGCGCGAAAGATCGAGGCTGATCGTGGGAGCCTCGGGATCGGACGGGACCAGCGCGCCTTCCAGGCTGGTGCCTGCGCCGAAGGGGATCAGCGCGACCTGATGCTGCCTGCACCAGGCCATGACCGTCTGCACATCCGTCACCTGCTCAGCATACGCGACGGCGAGCGGCAGGCGCACCTCGGGAAAATTCTCATCCCGGCCGTGACTCTCCAAAACGCTGGCGTTGGTCGTCAGGCTGTCGTGGCCTAGCTGAGCACGGAGCTCCGCGAGTGCCTCGGTCATATCGATCATGGAATCCCTCCTGCATGATGCGCTCTCTTCAGGGCGACAGCGGGCCGGTCGCAGGCCATCACTAACAAACGAAACACGGGATGGACGGCCGGGTCTTTCAAACCTGCGGGCAGATTCACCGAGGAGAGCGTGTGTGAGGCATACACAGGGAGATGTGGGATGAGCCGCCCCACCTGTGAGCGGCGCGCGACAGCGTCGATGGGCTCGTCGATGTGGGTCACAGCGCTCCTCCTACATTTGCCCATCCCAGACAGCGAACGGCTGCACCAGCGAGAAACGTAGCGTGATCGTCGGCAATGCTCTGACGATCATGATACCCCGGTTGATGTGGCTGTCAAGCCGAGCCGCTCGCCTCAGGCGACTGGACGCCGAGAACCGCTCCGCGCCACGACGTAATCGCGCGCCTCGTACGCCAGGCTGCGTATGCGATTCGGATCGACGTTCACGAGCTGATCGCGGCGCTGCAATGCAAAAGCGAGACGACTTCTCGCCTGCGTCTACTGGCGGCTCATAGACGCGAGAAGTGTAATCTCATTTGCGGCATTTTGAACATTTGTGCTATATTTAGCTTATTGCCAGATGTTCAAGGAACTCAGTCATGCGAAAAGTTATTGTCATCTCCCACGTCTCCCTTGATGGTGTCATCCAGGCCATGGGCGGGCCGGATGAAGACCCCAGTGGTGGCTTCGCGTATGGCGGATGGATCGCTCCCTACGCCGACGATGTTGTTGGAGCAGTTGTCAGGCGGGAGATGAACATGCCGTTTGATCTGTTGATCGGGCGCAAAACCTTTGACATTTGGGCGCCATACTGGCCGCAGCATGCGGATATATGGCCGGGCGTCAATACCGCAACCAAGTACATCGCCTCGAATACGATGACGTCTGCTGAATGGCAGCCCTCCGTGTTTTTAGGCGGAAACATTGCGGAAAAAGTCCGCAACCTTAAGCAGCAACCGGGGCCGGATTTGCACGTGTACGGCAGTGGCAATCTCCTTCAAACGCTCATCAAGCATGATTTGGTTGATGCGTTCTGGCTCAAGATCTACCCGCTGACGTTGGGCAGTGGCAAACGGTTGTTTGCCGATGGCACCATCCCGGCGGCGTTCACGGTGACGGAGAGCCAGGTCTCCCCCAAGGGTGTGATCATCGCGAATTACGAGCGTGCAGGCGCGGTCAAAACCGGACGTGTTGAGTAGTCGTACACCGTTGGGCATCGGAAGGAGCAGCGATGCTGACGGGGTGAACGCGTCGCATCGGCTGAGCGACAAGCCGTGGTCAATCATAACGAGCGAGGCTGGAGGAGCCGTTCGGCTCCCATGACATCGTCAAGGAGAGGCATAATGAAATTGCTGCTTACGTCCGCCGGCATCAAAAACCCCAGCATCCATACCGCGCTGGTCGACCTGCTGGGCAAACCGATTGCCGAGGCCAACGCCCTGTGCATTCCCACTGCGGGGTACGGGCACCCCCAGGTCAATCCTAGCCATGCATGGCGCTTCATCAGCGGACGAGAACAAGAAACCCCGATGTGCGAGCTGGGGTGGAAGTCCCTGGGCGTGCTGGAGCTCACCGCGCTGCCCAGCATCGGCGACGATCGCTGGGTCTCCTGGGTCCGAGAGACGGACGTCCTGCTGGTGAATGGCGGCGACGCCCTGTACCTGTGCCACTGGATGCGGGAGTCTGGGCTGGCGGATCTTTTGCCGTCGCTGCACGATACGGTCTGGGTGGGGCTGAGCGCCGGGAGCATGGTGATGACCCCACGCATCGGGGAGGCCTTCGTCGAGTGGAAGTCGCCCACCGGTAGCGATGAAACGCTGGGCGTCGTTGACTTCTCGATCTTTCCGCACCTCGATCACCCGGCCTTGCCGCTAAACACCTTGGCCACCGCAGAAAAATGGGCCGCCGGCATGGGGGTGCCGTGCTACGCGATCGACGATGAGACCGCCTTCAAAGTGGTCGACGGCACCGTCGAGGTCATCTCCGAGGGGCACTGGAAACTGTTAACTTCCTAGTGGCGAGAGCTTGTCCGTGCGTGCGCGCCAACCGCGCGGAGCCACCGCATCAGTGCCACCTGGCACCACGTCGTCAAGATCAAACGCCCGCGTGTCGTGTCCGTATCTATCCACGACACGCGCCTGGATTCTGAAATTCGCGCCCTCTTGACATATTTGCTACAATAAGTCAAACCTCCAGAATTCTACCCAATCAACAATGAAAGGAGGTGAACACCATGTTGGCCCGGTTCGTCCCGCTCTTCGTTCGACTAGGCGAGGCCAGTTTCTCTGCCAAACGGCGCGTCGCGGCGCAAGGTCTTGTTGAATATTCGCTTATTATTCTGCTGATCGCGATCGTCGTCATTGCCATCATAACCACTCTCGGTCAGACCTTGTGTACCGGTTGGTATCTCAAGCTTGTCGGTCCAGGTAGCCCATTCGAAGTTCCAGGTGCTAGCTGTTAATTCTTTCCCTTTTCGCAATTGTACGCGCCGCCCGATCGATTTCTCGATCGGGCGGTTCGTTGTTAAGCGCGCTGAAGTGAGTCGGGTGGCAGCGGTACTGCGCGGATTGTCTGCTCGTTGCGGACACTGACCAGGCCGGGCGGACCGCCAGGGATCTTGCGCACATGCCGCCGCTGGGTCAGCGTCACCTCAGCCGAGGTCGAGCCGCGCGCCGCCGAAAAGTAGACCGCCAGCCCGGCCGCCTCTTCGATCGTGCGGTTGGGCGGCGCATCTTCCGACTGGATCACCACATGCGCGCCGGGCACATCACGCACATGCAGCCACAGATCGTCGGGCCGCGCCAGCCGAAAGGTGACCTCCTCGTTCTGGCCCGCCGAGCGGCCGACAAAGATCGTCAGGCCGTCGCTGGAGCGCAGCCGCAGCGGCTGGGAGCGCGGACCACGCGCCTGGTTTTTCCCGGCGGCAGCCTTGAGCAGCCCCTGCTCCTGAACCTCGCGCTCCATCCCGGCGATCGCCTCGTAG
>DASWTW010000427.1:0-16235 GCA_036401895.1 Herpetosiphonaceae bacterium
TCGACGATCTGTAGACGGGGCGGCGTACGAAAGAAAGATTCATAGCCTCAGCCGACCACGGCATACAGTTTCCGGCAGATCCGGCCCTGGAATCGGCAGGGGCGCTTGGGCTAGGCTGGCGCTGAGTTGGTCGGATCGATACGATCTGTGCTATGCTCACGCCGGCACCGATCGATCAAGGCGCGATCGGCTGCCTCTCGTCACTAGAGCGTCTTCGCGCTTATGAGGTAGTATGACCGATCAGAATCAGCTCGACGCTTTGATCGCCCGGATTCAACAGCAGCGCGCCACCATGGACCGCGACACGATTCGCCAGCGGTTTCTGGCTGCGGGTGCGCCGCAACAGCTCGTCGATCAGGCTCTGGAGCAGGTGTATGGCTCCGCGCCGATCGCGGCTGCCACGACGAGCGGACCGCCAACCTTTGAGAGCGTCTCGGTCGATCGGATTCGCGCCTACCTGGAGCAGCACAAGCAGACCTACACACAGGAAGCGCTGCGCGATCGGCTGATCCAGGATGGGCACAATCCTCAGGCCGTGGATCTGGCGATCGCGCAGGCGTACGGCTTTCAGGTCAGTCACACCGCAGCGCCGCCTGAGACGAATCGCACCCGATTTATCCTCACAATCGTCGGCGTGTTTCTCTTCAACTACATCGTCTGGGCGATTCTGATCGCGCTCACCATAAACGAGAGCGCCGCTGGTTTCTGGGCTGTTCCTGTCCTGTTAATTCTGGAAGGTGTCGCCGCCGCCGTGCTGCGCGGTCGGGATCGTGCGCTTGCGCGGGGGCTGGCCTGGGGTATTGGCCTCACAGTGCTGCCGCTGGTCACGCTGGCGCTGCTCTTCGGTATTTGTCTCGCCATCCTGGGCGGCCTGTATTAGAAGGATCGAAGTTATGCCTGGTATGCCGCTGCGCAACGATCGCATCTTACGTTACGTCAACGCATTTTGTCCCGCGTGCCACACGGAGCAGCCCGAGCGATCGCTGGCCGAGGTTCAGCGGCTGGGCGGCTATCTGGCGGAGGCCGAAGGCCGCGTCTGGCTGGTGCGCGGCTGTCCGCAGCACGGCAAGATCGAAACGCTCTACGACGAGTCGGCTGAGATTATGCGCTATCTTGAGGAGTGGACCGCGCCGACCAAAGTGCATACGCCGGACACGCCCAATAACTGGCAGCCGATCCCCGGCGCGTATCTACAAGGGCTGGGCGAGATGCAGACGCAGCATACCTGTATTTTGCTTGAAGATATTACCCAGCACTGCAATCTGTGCTGTCCTAACTGCTTTGCCAGCTCGTCGCCGGATCTAGCGGGCGTGGTGCCGATCGAAGAGATTCTAGCCAACATCGATCAGCGGCTGGCGCGCGAAAACGGTCAGATCGATGTGCTGATGCTCAGCGGCGGCGAGCCAACGCTCCATCCACAGCTTCAGGAGCTGCTGGAGCAGGTGATGCAGCGCAACATTATCCGCATTCTGATCAACTCCAACGGCATCGAGATCGCGCAGAACGACGCGCTGCTCAGCTTTTTAGCCAAACACAACCAGCGCATCGAGGTATATCTCCAGTTCGACGGCTTCCGCCTGGAAACGCATCGCTACCATCGCAACGCCGATCTGCGGCGCATCAAGCAGCGGGCGATCGAGCGGCTGTCGGCCAACGGCATTTTTACGACGCTGACGATGACCGCTACGCTGGGTGTGAACGACGACGAGATCGGCGCGGTGGTGCAGTACGCCTTGGATACACCCTTTATCGGCGGCGTGTCGATCCAGCCGCAGTTCGGCTCCGGCCGCGCCCAGCCGCTCGATCCGCGCAACCGTCTGACGCATACCGGCGTGCTGGCGCGACTGGGACCGCAGACCGATGGCCGCGTGACCTGGCGCGATCTCACGGCGCTGCCCTGCTCACATCCGCACTGCTGTAGCGTCGGCTACATGCTGCAAACCGACCACGGCGAGTGGAAGTCGCTGGTCGGCATTATTGGCCACGATCAGCTCAAGCAGCATCTGGATCTGGTCAGCAATCGCATCGCCGACCGCGAGATCCCGGCGCAAATGCGCGAGCTGGTCAAGCAGTCGCTGCTGGGCCTGCTCAGCGAACAAAGCTCGCTCACCCACCCGACGATCACCGATATGTTCCGCAATATCTGCGAGAACTGCGATCTTGGCCTGAGCACGATGCTGCGGCTGGCAGGCAACGCGGTGCTGGGCCGGCAAACCAAGCTGCGTGAGCTGCTGGGCAAGCGCATCAAGCGCATCACGATCAAGCCGTTCATGGACATCAACACGATGCTTGAGGAGCGGCTGCTGCAATGCTGTGTGCATGTCGGCGCCCAGAGCGATGTTCAGCATCAGTGTGCGCCGTTCTGCGCGGTGCAGGCGTGGCCGCAGCTTGGCCGCATGAAGCTGTCGGAGCGCGCGGTGCGCCAGCAGCCGGCCGAGATTCGGCTGGTCGAGGCACCTTTGGTATCCTGAAATTCTTTGTGCGGGGCGTATCGCAATACGCCCTACGCACCAACCACCACGAGGAGCACCCATGCAGCGCTCTGAAACGACGACATTCGACCCGATTCGCTTTTGTATTTTTACCACGATTGCCTTGATCGCCTGGGCATTTGGGCCGCCGCTGGCCGTGATGCTGATGAGCGGGCTCGGCCTGTGGGCGTATGCCAACGCCTGGCGTCAGGGACTACGCCAGAGCAAATGCTTTTTGCGCGATCCACGGCTGGTCATGGGCTATCTGGGCGGCGCGTTTGTGCTGGGTCTGATCTTCACCGTGCGGGGGATTGCGCAGTTGCTGGGGTGAGAGCATGCAAGGAGGAAGGCCCTCACCTCCGCCTCATTACATTCGGCACCTCCTCTCCCGCTGCGGCAGGCGAGGAGGACAGAAGTACTGCTCTTTGTTCTCCGTTTGTTCCTTTGTTTCTTTGTTCTTTTGTTCCCTATTCGTCTAACTCCCTCACCACCCGCGCCGGATTCCCTGCCACGATCACATCCGGCGGCACGTCGCGCGTTACCACGGCCCGGAATCCAATCACCGAGTTCGCGCCGATCGTCACGCCTTTGAGCACAACCGTTTGTCCGGCAAGCCACACGTTATCGCCGACTACGATCGGCGCGCTGAGCACGGGAGCGTGCGGATTCGTCACGCGGTCGCGGCGGACACTGTGGAAATCGGTGTCGACCAGCAGCGTGGAGCCGAGAATACAGTTGTCGCCAATGGTGATGCCGCGCTTGGCCATCAGCCCGACGCCGTTGAGCCGCACGTTCGAGCCGATGCGGATCGTCACGTCGCGGTCGTAGGTGATGATCACGTTGCGCTCTTCGTGCGCCCAGGCGTTAACATTCGCGCCGAAGATCACGCGGCCTGGCCCCTTGATCACCAGCTTGCGATTGGCCTGAAAGCCCGGCCCGAAAACCACACGGTCGCCGCGCAGCAGCCGGTACTTGACAAGCACATACGCCGTCAGCACGCGCACGATCGCCCACTTGGCGACAGCCTTCAACCCTTGCCGCATCAAACTTCTCCGCTGGCCTGGGCCGGAGCGCCCGTGTGATAGCGCCACAGCCGAGCGGCCGGCAGCGGATCGAGGCGCCGTAGCCGTAGCAGCGTTTTCTCGATCGCCAGCGGGTTGCTGTCACAGAGCGTGGTATGACGATCCAGCTTCGCGCCGACGACGCCCGTCGTTCCCGAGCCGCCGAACAGATCCAGGATCGTATCGCCGGGAGCGCTTGACGCCTGAACGACCCGTCGCAGCAGCGCCTCGGGCTTTTGCGTCTCGTAGCCCACGCGCTCGCCGTGCAGCCGTGCCACAACCGGAAAATACCACCAGTCCTCGGGCACCTTGCCGCGCGCCAGATCCGGCACCTTGCCGAAGCCGGCCTTGCGGCTGCTTTGAAACGTGCGCACTGTCGCCTCGTCGTAGGGCGTGCGCACGGCGTCGGCGTTGAAATAATAGGACCGGCTCTTGGTATAGACCAGAATCGTGTCGTGCTTGCGCTTGAAGGCCGAAGTGATCGGCGAGGGACCGTGGTAGCACCAGATGATCTCGTTGAGAAAGCGCGCCCGGCCAAACAGCCGATCTAGCATAACCTTGACGTAGTGCACCGCGTGCCAGTCGAGATGCACGTAGAGCGTGCCATCGTCGGTGAGCAGCTCACGCGCCAGCGCCAGACGCGGCTGGAGCCAGTCAAGATACGCATCGAGATCGTCGTCGTCGTTGTAGGCGTGGACCGCCTGAGACTGCGATCCTTTTGCGCCGTTGACCCGTGCGGCGTAGCGCTTGCCGCTGGCGAACGGTGGATCGAGATAGATCAGCCGGAACGACGCCCCCTGTGCCAGCAGCCACCGCGCGATCGCGAGATTATCGCCGCAGAACAGATCGACAGCTGGAGCATTGGATGAGGATTCCCAGGCGAGCGGCAGGCGCAGCGGCGCGGGATCGGGAAGCTGCGTGCGGAGTTCGGGCAGATCCAGGGATTGATAGTTATGTTCGAAAGCGCCGCGACCCATGTATGATCCTTGTTGAGACGGAAGTTCGCGCACACTATAGCCGCTGGATCGCCCAGATGTCAAAGTGGCGAACATACGACGAGCCGGACCTCGAAAGATCCGGCTCGTGCGCTTGATGGAGGTTAGGATTGGGACTATGGTGTGACGTTGCCGCCACCGAAGTCGTCGAAGAACGTATCGCGGGACTCAGTAAACCACAGACCGATCCGTCCACCTTTGGTATTGAAGAAGCTCTGATCGACAGCGTTCAAGGTCGTCGTGCCCACCAGCGTGCAGTTCTTGTAGATCAAGATCTGTCCGTTGGCCAGCGCCTGCGCGCCCAGCCGATCGCCGTTCTGGAGCGTCCCACCAACCGCAGGGTACGTCGTCCTGATCGGATTCTCCCCATTGGGCCGGAAGGTATCCACTCGGATGCCGCCCAGCATCGGGTTGTACACGACCGAGATCGCGCCACCACTCCCAGGGGTATTGCCCTGAAGTTTGAGGATCAGGCCCTGCTTATCGACGTCGGTATCGACTACATTCAGCGTGACGAACGCTTCCTGATTGACCCCAAACGGGCTACCGCTGTTCCAGTAGATCGATCCGTCGCCGCGCACATCCACGCGCTGGCTGGCGATCTGATATTTGGTGGTCTCGGTCGCTCCTGCCCAGTTCGGACCCAACGCGCCGTTCGCGCGGTTGAAGTTGTCGAGCACGGCGTTCTGCGGGAACGACGTGATCGTGACCGTGATCGTCTTGGTCGCCTCGACGTTGCCGGCCGTATCGGTGGCGAAGAAATCGATCGTGTACACGCCGGCACTCGTCAGCACGATCGGACCGCTGTAAGTCTGCCACGCGCCGCCGTTGATGCGATACTGGATCGTCGCCGGCTCATTGGCGGTCAGCGTCACCGTTGCGCCCGAGCTGTAGCTACCCGATGAGCAGCCGGCCGATCCTGACACGCTGGCGGTCGTCACCGGCGGCGTAGTATCCGCTGGCGTCGGCGTGACTGTTGGCGTAGCTGTTGGCGGAATTGGCGTGTTGGTCGGCGTTGGCGTCGCCGTGTCCGTTGGCGGAATTGGTGTATTGGTCGTCGTTGGCGTCGCCGTGTCCGTTGGCGGAATTGGCGTATTGGTCGGCGTTGGCGTCGCCGTGTCCGTTGGCGGAATTGGCGTATTGGTCGTCGTTGGTGTCGCCGTGTCCGTTGGTGTGTTAGTGGCCGTCGGCGTCGCCGTGTCGGTCGGCGTGTTGGTCGGCGTGGCCGTATTGGTTGGCGTCGGTGTATTGGTCGGCGTATTCGTCGGCGTATTCGTCGGGGTGTTGGTGGCCGTCGGCGTTGGCGTGTTGGTCGGCTGCGGGATCACAGTGATCGTGAGCAGCGCCACGTCGGTGCCCGTGCCGTCCGTCGCCGTGTAGTACAGCGTATCTGTGCCTACGTAGCCCACCGGCGAGGTGTACACGATCCGATCGTCGGTGAGCGTGGCCGTGCCGTTCGTGTTGACCGTGACCGTGCCGCCCCGGAACGATGTGAACGGCGCGTACTGCAACCCGACCGGCGTCGCGTTCGGATCGGTATCGTTGGCCAGCACGTTGATCGTGGTCGCGATGCCGCTCACCGCGCTCGCCGTGTCATCCACCGCGACCGGCGGGTTCACGTCACCCGGCGCGGCGACCGTGCCCCGCGCAATAATGCCGATCGTGCCGCCCACCAGGATCGAGTCCGCCGCCGTGGGGTTGTCCGCCGCCACGTTCTGCTCCACCGTCAGCGCCGCGTTGCCTTCCAGCTGGAAGGTGCCCACCTGATGCAGCAGACGGATCTCGCGGTTGGTGCCCGGCGTGGTCGTCGTCGCGGTGTTGTTGGTCAGCGCCAGGCGCAGCCGTGCCGCCGCGTTGTTGGTGCGGAACAGGTAGCCGGCCTCGTTGGCGCTCGGGAAGGTCACGATGTTGGTGGCGGTGTTGTTGCGCACCGTGGCGTCGACGTCGATGCTGTTATCCGCAAAGATGTACACGCCCGAGGCCGCGACGTTGCTCAGCTGATTGTCGGCGACCAGCACGTTGATCGTGCCATTGAGGTTGACGTTGTTGCTGATGCCGGGCACCACCGCGATGCCGCGATCGAAGTCGTTGTTGCCGATGTTACTCAGCGTGTTGCCCACGATCCGCGCGATAATGCTGGGCGTGCTCGGCGTGGCGGTCACGCCGCCCATCATCACCATGATCCCGTTACCGCTGCTGACATTCTGGATCATGTTGTTGCTGATGGCCACGTCGAGCAGCGCGGTGGTGGAGGCGTTGAGCGTCTCGGCCACGATCGCTTGGTCTACCGTGGTGATGGTGTTGATCGTGTTGCCGACGATCTGCGCGCGCATCTGCGCCGCCTCGTTGGCCGCCACGACCACCGCCCGGCTTTCCAGCTGCGTCAGCGTGTTGCCGACAATCGTGGCCCGGCCGTTGACCGTGCCGCGCATCTCGATCGAGATCGCCTGGTCGGTCGTGTTGGCGTGGATGCCGTTGTCGGTGATCGCGTTGCTCACGATGGTGACGGTCGGCTGCGCGCTGCCTGAGGCCACGATCTGGATCGCGTCGTTGGCGATGTTGCGGAAGGTGTTCTGATACAGCACGATATTCGGCGTGCCGCTGCCGATCGTCACTTCGAGCGCGTTGTGGCCGGCGTTGTCCGAGCCGATCGGATCGAAGGTGCTGTTGACGACCAGCAGGTTCGCGACGCTGCTGAGGCGGATGCCGTCCTCATTGGTGGTGGCAATGTGCAGGCCGTTAACGATCAGGCTGCCGGTGAAGGCGCCGCTCTGGCTGATCTTGGTGCCGGCGCCGGTGAGATTGACGGTGCCGGGGCCGTCGACGGCGATCAGCTGGAGGTTGCCGGTGGTGCCACCGATGGCGCTGCCCATCAGGCTAAGGTTGAGGTTTTCGGTGTAGGTGCCGGTTTTGATCGCGATCGTGTCACCAGGGCTGGCGTTATTGATCGCTGCCTGGATCGTCGTGAAGTTGCCACCACCACCCGGATTGACAATGATCGTGGCGGCGGAGACCGGCGCTGCCGTTGGGAAGAGCAGCACCAGGACCATCAACACGATCACGCCCACCATCCACGGGGCCAATTTACGCATGAGTGAATGCTCCATTTTCGCTAGCGAGGTACCACGCGGACATACCCGGCACAAAGCGGATAATTAAAATAAGTCAATGCTATTTGCGAGTGAAAAATCTCACCTCAAATAATGCGCCGCCGTGATCACGCACGTAGCTACCGGTCTCGAATCGCCGCAGCGACCCGGCTCCGGTAGCCATGGGGTCAACATCAACATCGGTGAAGACGCAGCGCTTAGGTCACTAGCAGCGCCTCCATCGTCAGGAGGATACGCCTAGTTGCGTGACGGGTAGATCCCTTCCATACAAATGATATAGTTCACACCCAGGTAGGGCTGCATATTGTTATGCGGCTGGCTGCCGCCCGCGACGCCGATCGTCGCCTGCACGGCGGTGGTGTTCATCGTGGTATTTGAGGTGGTGTTGTAGGGACCGCCACTGGCGACCGAGCTCCAGAAGTTGTTGGTCGTGCGCGGGCTGTCGCCGGGATCGCCAAAGCCACTGTCATAGGCGCGCGTCGTGGTCTGCGCAGCATGATTATGCGCCGGCATCTCGGTGATGATCAGCGTGTGCGTCGGCGCGCCCGCCACCTGGCCCAGATTCACGGCGGGCAAGCCTGGACCCTGGCCCGGCCCAACCGCCACCCGTCCTCGCAGATCCGGGAGCGCGAAGGTAGTTTGTCCGTTGCCGCCAAAGGTCGTGCCTAGTAGTGAGAAGAGCGCCGTGTTCTGGGCGATCGAGAGGATCTGGCCGTTGCAAAAAGCCCAGCCGCGCGGCGCGAAATTGCCGGCAAATAAGCGGATCTCGGCGATGTAGCCTTCCATGAGGAAGCCTCCTAGTGACGATGGTTTGATGGTTCTGCTGTGGTGTAGTAGCTACAGACGTGCTCAAGTGCGAGGTGCCTAAAACACGGCCTGTTAACTATACGCCATGCTAGGGTTTTTACAAATAGTAGGACAATAGTACTTCGGTACCGGCGGTATCAGGTACCGAGGGGTTTAGAGCCTGAGGGGCATTAAATAACGATAAAATAGATCGGCTAGGTTTAGTCTGCTGCCAGGTATCGGATGGAGCTGTGGTCGGTGATCGACAGGCGCTGTAGCCGTAGGTAGAAAGCGCAGCAATGCCGATTCAGCACTACACCGGCTATCGAGCAGCCGCTTTGACCGGCTTTTGAATGTGAGCGTAGATACTTGCTGCCGCCGCAAGCGTGCGCTAGTACTTCGGGGTGAATAGCTACCTAGCAGTCCAGCCCCAGACTTGCGCGTAGACGCTGGGAATCTTGGCTTCAGCCTCGCTTGCCATAGGCGAGGGAGAGATCAGGCCCTCACCACGCACAGAGGGCACCCGCCCTCGTCCCCAAAGCTCGGCAGGCCTTCGCCAATGAGTAGATCTCAAGTATCCTTTGTTCTTTGTTCTTTTGTTCTTTGTTCTTTGTTCTCCGCGTGCTACAATTGCCGCGCCTCCTAAACTCCTTTGTAACGACAGAAAAGGCGCGTATGCTCGTTCGTGATCCAGTGGTATTTGCTCAGATCGTCGGGTTTGGAATGTTCTTCTGGCTCGGCTTATACCTGCTTGTACGCGCCGCCTACCGCACGACGCTGATCGTGGTGGCCGCGCTGGGCGTGCTCACTCAATCGCTCTTCTTCGCGTCGAGCGCGCTAACCTACACGACGCAGAACATCGAGACGCTGGCGATGCTGGAGCGCTGGACCTGGTGGACGGCGGTGATACCGATCGCGCTGTGGTTTCATTTCAGCTTGCTGATCACGCTGCCGATCGCCACACAACGCCGGCTACGGGTTTTTTCCTGGCCAGCGACGCTCGTGTATGGTTGCGCCGCGCTGATCTCGATCGTAGGCATGACTACCAATCTGTTTATACGCTACAGCAACCCGGTCGGTCAGGTCGACTCCTATCTTTTCATCGGCCCTGGACCACTTTATAGCGTGCAGATCGCGTATCTAGGATTGGTGGCGATGGGCGCGTTCGCTAACCTGGTGCGAGCGCTGCGAACAGCAGCGGTGCGCGAGGCGCCGGGCGAGCGTCCGCTCACGAAGCAGCTGCGGCTACTGGTGATCGGCGCGGTGCTTTTCTTGATCGGCGCGCTCTGGATTGTGGTGCGCTACAACTGGGTCATCAGGACCCATGTGCTGCCGGGCTATCTGTTTTTGTTTGCGGGCATTGCCGTGCTGGGCTATGGCATCGCCAACTATGGCCTGCTGCTTGAAGGCCAGGATATTCGCCGCGATTTTTTCTATACCCTGACCGGCATCGGCATTCTGAATGTGCTGTACGCCGGCCTGGTGGCGCTGACCGGCGCGTTCTCGGTTTCGAATCTGCTGGCGCTGGTCGGGCTGGTGACGCTGACACACACCACCTTCGATCGCTGGCGCGATGTGCTCGACCGGCTTTTCTTCACTGAGGCTGAGCAGACCGCCCGCGCCGAGGCCCGCGACTACGCGACGCTGCTGGGCACAGTGCCAGTCGAGCCTGCGATTCAGCCGTCGCTTGAGCCGATCGCGGAGCCTCCGCTCGTCGAGGCCGCGCTAGCTGTCGACGAGACGGTAGCGGATCTTGAGCTGAGCGGCGGCAAGGTGTTCAAAGACAGCGTGCGTAAAGCGATCACCGGCCTGAAGAGTCCGCCACAGCTGGCCAAAAGTCCGCTCCTGACCCTGAAGCTGGTCGATCAGCGACTCCAAGAGTCCGGCCTGCCCGACAATCGGCTGAATCGGGCAGCCGCGCTGCGTGAGCTGCTGATTGCGCAGATCGAGGCGCTGCGGCCACACGATGATGCATCTGGCCCGACCGGCGAGGCCTGGCGCTTTTACAACGTGCTGTACTATCCCTACATCCAGGCGGTATCGCGCAAGGGTGCGCTATCGGAGTCGCGACGCTTGAGCGAGGCGCGGCGGCGTCAGGGCCAGAGGCAGCCCGAGGAGCTGGAACAGGTGCTGTCGTGGCTGGCGGATGTGGATGAGGACACGTTCTACAAGTGGCAGCGCCGAGCCTCGGATACGATCGCGCTGCTCTTGTGGGAGGAGAATCTCAAGCTAGCCGAGCAGCGCGTTACTGTGGATCAGTCAGCGCCGCCGCGAACTGACAGCGAATCCAGCGTGGCTGGATCTGTTCGATCGGCTGATCGAAGAGGCTAAGCTGCTCGTCGAGGCGAAACAGCTGCTCGAAGTCCTCGGGCGAGTACGCTTTGCGCAGACGTGAGGCGTAGGATGTGATCAGCACCTGGAGATAATGCTCTACGTCGTAGTCGCGGCGCTCCGCAGCCTGTGCGGGTGGCGCCGTTCCGCTGGTGTCGATCTCGTCCTCGGTCTCGTCGGGCACCCACACCGAAGCGCCGCCCTCGGCGCGAAACATGCGCACCCGCTCACCGATCGTCCAGTCGCTGCGCCCGGCGTTGAGCAGCGCCTCGTACTGCTGCTCGCGCTGTGATGTGCGCGTGGTCTGATACACTTCGGGCGGTTTGGTAAGTCGAACGCGCGCGGCGACATCCTCAGCGGTGAGCTGGCGATTGCGCAGCGCCGCGATCGTTTCTTGCAACGCCTCACGCACACCGATGCTATCGCCGAGGAGGGCGCAACGCAGCGCTTTTTGTAGAAAGCGCTCGCCGAACGGCTCTGCGCGGCTGGATTTGAGCGCCACGCCGCGCATAATCAGCGTGCCGCTGTAGGTCAGCAGCGCGTAGTTTTTGACCTCGTGACTAAACATCGCCCGGTAGCGCCCCTCGTACTCAAGGCGAATCCCGTCCGGCAGCAGCGCCGCAATCTCCGACACCAGCGCCCGCTCCTGCTGCTCGGTCCAATCGGCAGGAACGGCAAAATACACGCCATCGGTATCGGCCTCAAGCAGCGCCATGCCGCGATCGCGCAGTGCGGCCACGACCTGTCCCAGCAGCTCGCGCCCGCGCCGGGTGATCTCGTCGGCCGCCCGCCGATCGGCAAAGAGCGCCATTTTGCCGGCGGCCAGGTAGCCGTAGGCCGAGTTGATCAAGATTTTCATCGCGGCCTGATTCGCGTCGTGCAGCCCGTACTCTAGCGATCCGCGCACGGCCGTGCGCATCGCCGTTTTGTGGCCCAGGCGCAGATCGGTGAGCTTGTCGACCAGATGCAGCAGCACGCCCAGGTGGTCGCTCTCCGGCCCGATCTTGTAGGTGCGCATCAGCGAGGGATACAGCGAGGCAACGTCGGCTTTAACGACATGTTCGGCAATGCCCGTCGCAAAAAGATGCAGCGCGCCGCCCTCATGCAGATCGTCGCCGCCGTATTTGCTGCTGGCCATGCGTGGCAGCGCCGCGCTCGCCTGGAGGTAGGCGCGCACCAGCATCGGCTCAAGAATGCCCATCGCCGGACCGGCCGAGGCTAGCCGCTCGAAGCGACGTGGCGCCATGCCGGCCAGCGCAAAGGTCGCGCCCAGCAGCCGCTGCGAGATCGCGTCGACCTCGGCCACGTCGTCCAGGGCATAGCGCCGGGTAAGCTCGGGCGTTTTCCCGTAGGTTTCGTAGACCGCCGCGCCCGGGAGATAGACGCGCTCAGCCGTGGCGACGCCGAAGTGCCTGGCGACGTCCTTGAGCCGGTAGCTCGGCAGCTCGCGCACCGAGAAATCGTAGCGCCGCACCGCGTCGAGCGTGTCGATCAGCTCACGGCCGGCGATGCTGAAGCGCATGCGCTTGCGTTTGCTGGATCGACGGCGATATGGATCGACATACTGCTCCATCTGCGACGGCCCGCCCGGACGGTTGAGCGCGAGCTTAACGCCCAGCTTGCCGGCGCGCGTGTCCAGAAACGGCAGATCGAAGCCAAACAGGTTATGATTTTCGATCACGTCGGGATCGCGCTCGCGGATCAGCGCGCACAGCTCGGCGATCATGCGTGCCTCCTCAGCCGGCGCGGGCGCTTCCAGCGTTACCTCCAGGCCACGGCTGTCGCGCACGGCGATCAGGAAGATGCGGCCACGCTCAGGATCAAGCGCGGTCGTCTCTAGATCGAATTGCAGCCGGTGCAGATCGGCATAGGTCAGGCCACGAAAATAAACCTGGCCGGTCGCCATGAGATATTGCTCGGTCGGACCGACCCAGTAGTAATCGTCTTCGAGATCGTAGAGGCTGCGGATCAAGCGGCCCAGGCGCTGGCTTGCGCCCTTGCAGATCGCGCGCTCCAGCCCATAGGCGGGACGCGCCGAGACCAGGAAGCGAAACGAGTCGGCGGGACCGTCAAGCTCGCGGTAGGCTACGGGAGCGGAGCGCGCTGAGGAGTGGCTATCTTCCGCCAGGCCGTCGCCGAGATGAAGCAGATCGTCGAGGGTGGCCGCGAAGAGCCAGGGCCGGAAGCTGGACCGTGTGCAGCGAATCTGATCGTCGAGCCGCTGCCAGACGAGCGCCCGGCCGTCACGCTGGGCCCACACAGAGACGATGCCCGGCGCGGGATTCCAGCCAAAAAGCCACTCGTCTTCGATGTTCAGCAGTGGATCTGTCGATCGCATCGGCTCCATGCTCTCACTCATGACGCACCAGAGCAGGTGCTTGTCTAGTGTAGCACATATGTCCGATTCTGTGGATCTTGAGGAGTTACGAGAGAAAGATCCGGCCCTCACCCCTAGCCCCTTCCCCGAACCTCGGTCAGCTTCGACCTCGGTTGCCACAGGCGCGGGGAATGGTGATACTGCTTTATTCTCTGCTCTTTGTTCTTTGTTCTTCCGTTAGGTTCTAGGTTCTGGGTTCTAGGTTCTTTCAGGGCGCTTCCTCAACCTCGATCTCCCCGATGATTAGATGATCGCGCACTTCTCCGGCTTCGGTTGTGAGCTGAAGGCGGTCCATGGTGCGCTGGTTGTACCAGCCGATAATCACCTGGTAGCGTCCCGGCGGCACGCTTGGCGACAGCGCGGGGCCGTACAGCTCGACATGCCGCTCGCCCGGCTGCCACTCGCCGGTCGGCGCGTCCACGTCTTGCTGGCCCCACTTCTGGCCGATCGGCGAGACCAGGTGGACGAACAGGGTATAGCGATGCTGGGGGTTTGCGGTGATCTCCCACGCCAGCTGAAGCGGAACAATCTCGCCTGGATGGTACGGGCCGGGTCGCAGCAGATACTCGGTAAGATTGATGCCCTCGCTCCACTGAATATCGATCGGCGTGCCTTGCTCCGTCGCCGGCGGCTCGTTGCCGACTTTCCATAGAATGCCATCGGGCCACTGAGCCAGGCCCAGGTTCGGCCAGGGCCGCAGCAGAAACACCGAGCGATCCTGCGCAATCCGATCTTGAATGATCTGGCGGTGCTCGTCGTAGTTGACAGTTAAGATTAGCTCAAGATCTTGCCGCTGCTGCTCGACATCCTGCAAGTAGCGCAGGCCCTCGAAATACGACCAGTCGACGACGACCACCGACTGCGGTGGTAGCGGCTGCGCCATGATCTCGCGCACCATGATCTCGGGATTGTTGGAATTATTACCCCGAATCGTGTCGATATTGTGGCTCAGGAGCAGCGCCGGCACAGCGAACAAACACAGCGCCGCTGCAACGCCGAGCGGACGCGGCAGGAGCTTGACGATCATCGTGCTGCCCGCGCCGATCAGCAGCGCCGTGACGACATGCGCCGGGATCAGAAACACTTCGACGTCGTTGACATAGTAGGCCGCGCAAAACACAAAGACGCAGCCATAAGTCGCGATCAGCAGCGCCGCGGTTGCGAGATCGTGGCGGAGCAGGTAGAGCACGCCGAGCAGCGCGATCGCAGCGCCGAGCGGCAGAAATTGCGGCCAGATGAAATGTTGGACCAGAAAGAGCAGCCTGAGCGAGCCCTCCTGGCGCAGGCGATCGAAGTTGAGCAGCGTGGCGGCCCATGATCGCGCGGTGGCGTAGTCCCACAGAAATTGCCAGCGATTGACCCAGGCGGGCGCGCGCAGCGGCAGATACAGATACAGCAGACACGGCAGGATCAGCGCGACAGCGGCGGCGGGTAGCTCGCGCAGCTTCGGCAGTCGCGTGAGCAGCACAAACAACATGAGCCCCGGCAGCATCAGAACGATCATGCGATGGTGAGCCAAAGCCAGCCCCAGCCCCAGCCCGATCTGCCACAGCGGCCCCTGCCTGGCTCGCCAGCGAAGCGCCGTGAAGATCAGCAGCACCTGAAGCAGCGTCGCCAGCGCATAGACCTCGGTGATCGTTGCCTGTGACCAGAACGTGTACGACGTCGCCAGGCACAGCGCCGCCGCCGCCGCGACGATGCGGTTATAGCTGAGCTTGCGCGCACAGCTATACAGCAGCCCAACTGACAGCGCCGCCAGCACCGCCGAGAGCAGATTCATCTCCCAGGCGGGCGTGCCGCCCAGTGGTAGATGCGTCCAGAGCCAGCCCAGGATGATATACAGCGGATAGCCGGTCGGATGCGCAATGCCCAGTGTTGGCGCGACCCGTTGAAATTCCGGCGTGTCCTGGCTACCGATGCCGGGTAGCAGCGTCGTGATATAGAGCAGCAGGGCGAGCAGCAGCACAGCCAGGAAAATGATCTGATCGTGCCAGCGGCTCAGGCTCCGCCAGCCTGTCATAGGTTGTGCCAGGCCAGACATCGTAGGTCTACATCTTTCGCTAAAGTTATCGCTCGCAGCACCGAGTCATCGCTTCGGGTGCTATCGCCGGTCAGCGCTGTAAAAGCTCTATGCTGCACCGACTGCGATTATCCGGGATCTCCGGCTACACGGCAACGCGGCGCGATTGCATCGATAGATCTGGTATCTTGGTGGACCTGCCGCGCGAGCAACAACAGGTCCACGGTTTACGAGCGCTGGGATCAGCCGGATCATGCGCCGGCCGCTCTACTCCCAGAATCGCTGAGCGAGTATATCGGCGCTGAGACGGCCAAGCAGCACGCGGCTGCCGGCGGGATTGTTGGGATGATACTCGAAGCGGGCGCGCTCGAACCACTGCGTCAGCACGCGATCGCCGCTGCTGTTGGTCTCGGTCTGCGGCTCGGTCAGCGGATACCCAAACAGCGCCAGCGCCTCGCGCTCGGAGATGCCGCGATCGCCAAGCTCCAGACCATGAGTGCGCCAGTACTCCCAGAACTGCGGCGCGATCGCGTGGCCGGTGGCGGCGTAGTAGTGTGGCGTCTGTGGACTGGCCTTCGGCTCACGCTGCCAGTCACGGCCGATCCACTGAAGCTGCTCAGCTCCCAGGCGTCCGAGCAATACCTCATAGGCCGTGCCGGCATTCTTGGCGTGATACTCGAAGCGCTGGCGCTCAAGATACTGGACCGGATAGCCCTGTCCGGTATCGCGGCTCTTTTCGATGAACTCCTCGGTCAGCGGAAAGCCAAAGATCGGCAGGCCGCCGCTGCGCTCCCAGAAAGCTCGGAAGCTGCCGCCGAGCGTATGCCCGACCTCCGGGAACCAGATCTGCCCGTCGCCGGCGCGCTCACGTCGCGCGTTCGGCAGCACATCGGCGATGCGCGCCGCCCGCAGACGGACGCTGCCATCGGTCTCGCCCGCGATCCAGGTGATGATGTCGCCGCGCGTGTGTGGCTGTGGGATCGGCACGTACTGGCTGGAGCCGCCGAGCATCGTTCCTGGCGCGACAAGAAACGCGCTCTCGGTGGACGAGTCGTAGCCCCACAGATCGTAGGTGTACTGCGAC
>DASWTW010000428.1:0-2165 GCA_036401895.1 Herpetosiphonaceae bacterium
CATCGACCACCAGGTCAAGCTGCGCGGCTTCCGCATCGAGCTCGGCGAGATCGAAGCGCTCCTGGCGCGCCATCCGGCCGTGCGCGAGACAGCCGTGCTGGTCCGCGAGGACACGCCCGGCGACCAGCGGCTGGTGGCGTACCTGGTTGAGAACCAAGGAACAACCGAACAACCGAACAAAGCACGCGCCGCCGATCTTCCCTCGCCTGCCGCAACCGACGCCGAAGCCGGCAGAGGTTCGGGGACGGGGACGGGGGTGAGGGCTACGACCGAGGGTCTGTCCTCCACCCTCCACGCATTCCTGCACAATCAGCTGCCCAATTACATGGTGCCCTCGGCGTTTGTGGTGCTGGATCAGCTGCCGCGCACGCCCAACGGCAAGCTCAATCGCCAGGCGCTGCCAGCGCCGGATTCGCTGCATTCCGACTCAGACCACAATCTTGGCTTGCCTCGGACGCCGGCTGAGGAGCTGATCGCCGGCATCTGGGCCAGTGTGCTGGGGCTGGAGCGCGTGAGCATCCACGACAACTTCTTCGCGCTGGGCGGGCACTCGCTCCTGGCCACCCAGGTCGTGTCGCGGCTGCGCGAGACCTTCCAAGTGGAACTGCCCCTGCGCAGCCTCTTTGAAACGCCAACGGTCGCGGGCCTGGCTGAGGCTGTTCAGGCGGCCCATGCGACCACAGGCCTGGTCCATATGCCGCCACTAGCGCGTGTCGCTCGCGATCAACCGCTGCCGCTCTCGTTTGCGCAGCAGCGCCTGTGGTTTCTGGATCAGCTCGATCCCGACAAGCCGCTCTACAACATTCCCGTCGCACTCCGCTTGAGCGGCGTTCTCAACGTTGCGGCGCTTGAGCGCAGCCTCGCTGCCATCGTTGAGCGCCACGAGAGCTTGCGCACCACTTTTCCGCTGGTCGACGGCCAGCCGATCCAGCAGATCGCTCCGTACGTCGCCATGACGCTGCCCATCATCGATCTGCGGAGCCTGCCCGCCGATGCGCGTGAAACGCAGGCCCGGCAGCTTATGTGGACAGAAGCGCAGCAACCGTTCAATCTCAGCGCGGGGCCGCTGCTGCGCGCGCTGCTGGTGCAGCTCGGCGAGACGGACTGGATCATGCTGCTGACGATCCACCATATTATCTCGGATGGCTGGTCGATGGGCGTGCTGGTGCGTGACCTGATCGCCTGGTACACCACGTGCGTCCGGCCAGATCCGACCGACGGAGCGGACGCGCCCCTGCCGGACTTGCCGATCCAATACGCCGACTTTGCCGTGCAGCAGCGCGCCTGGCTGACGGGCGCGGTCCTGGATGCCCAGCTCACCTATTGGCAGCAGCGCCTCGGCGGTGAGCTTCCGCTGCTTGAGCTGCCCACTGATCGACCACGGCCGGCCACGCAATCCTTCCAGGGCGCAGCATATCAGTTTCTACTGCCGAAATCGCTGTCTCAGGCGCTCACAACACTCAGCCAGCGCGAAGGCGTGACGCTCTTCATGATGCTGCTGGCGGCATGGCAAACGCTGCTCGCTCGCTACACCGCGCAGGAAGATATACTGGTCGGCTCGCCGATCGCCAACCGGACGCGGCAGGAAATCGAAGGGCTGATCGGCTTCTTCGTCAATACGCTGGTGCTGCGGACGGATCTCAGCGGCCAGCCCACGTTCCGCGAGGTGCTTCAGCGCGTGCGCGAGGTCACGCTGGGTGCGTATATGTACCAGGATCTGCCCTTTGAGTATCTTGTTGAGGCGCTGCATCCCGATCGCGACCTGAGCCGTCAGCCGATCGTTCAGGTGCTCTTCGCGCTGCAAAACGCGCCCATGCCGCCCCTTGAGGTCGACGACTTGACCTGTACGCCCCTGGATTTCGTGAGCGACACGGCCAAGTTTGACCTGACTCTGTCCATGTGGGAGCAGGAGGACGGCCTCAGCGGGACGCTCGAATATGCGACCGATCTCTTCGATGCCGAGCGCATCGAGCGCCTGGCGGCCCACTTCACCACCCTGCTTGCCGCCTGCGTGGCCCAGCCCGACCAATCCATCAGCACCTTCCCGCTGCTCACCGCCGCCGAGCAGCAGCAGCGAGTGGCATGGAATACGACAGAGATGCCTTTCCCCGCTGGATGTGTCCATGAACTCTTCGCCGCGCAAGCCACGGCGACCCCAGCGGCCA
>DASWTW010000429.1:0-3008 GCA_036401895.1 Herpetosiphonaceae bacterium
GTCTCCGTTTGTTCCTTTGTTTGTTTGTTCCCCTGTTCGGTGCTTCTAGGTTCTAGGTTCTGGGTTCTAGGTTCTCCGACGATGTACGCTACCAGCCGCTCGTCGCGCAGCACCACCAGCGCCGTCTGTACGGCAGGATGCGTCGCCAGCACGGCTTCGATCTCGCCGAGCTCGACGCGGAAGCCGCGCAGCTTGACCTGGAAATCTACGCGACCTAGAAAGACGATTGCGCCATCGGCTCGGTAGCGCGCCAGGTCGCCGGTCTTGTAGAGCCGCGCGCCGGGAGCTCTGCCGAACGGATCGGGCACAAACTGGGTGGCGGTCAGCGCCCGCTGCTGGTGATAGCCACGCGCGAGTCCCAGGCCGCCCAGGTACAGCTCGCCCGCCACGCCGATCGGCACCGGCTGCATCTGCGCGTCCAGAATGTACGCCTGCGTGTTCGCGATCGGCCGGCCGATCGGAATCGTCGCCTCAGCCTCGTCGCGCGCACACGTCCAGACCGTCGCGTCGACGCAGGCTTCGGTTGGACCGTACTGATGGTGGAGCGTGGCCCAGCCAAGGCGCGTCAGGCAGCGCTGCTTAAGATCGAGAGTAAGCTGCTCGCCACCCGAGAAAACATGCCGCACCGCGCGACATTCCGCAATGCGCGGCTCGTCGAGCAGCAGCCGCAGCAGAGCCGGACCGGCATGGAACATCGTCACCTGCTCGTCGGCGATCAGCTTGACCAGCGCCTGGCTGCTCTGGGCCTCTTCGCCTGAGGCCAGCACCAGCGCGGCGCCGGCGATCAAGGGCGCGAAACATTCCCACACCGAGATGTCGAAGCTAAACGATGCCTTGTGTAAGAAGCGGTCGGTCGCGCCAAGCGGATAAGCATGTTGACGCCAGTGCAGATGGTTACAGATCGCCTGGTGCGCAACCATCACGGCCTTGGGCCGGCCGGTCGAGCCCGAGGTGTAGATCATATAGGCCAGATTCGCAGGCTGCACATCGGCTGCCGGCGACGTAAGCGGCTGGCTTGCGATCTGGGCCTGATCGCGATCCAGGCAGACGATCGTATTGCCAAACATGGGCAATGCTGCCACCAGCGACTCGCTGGTCAGCAGCACGCCGGCTCGGGCATCGTCGAGCATAAAGGCCAGCCGCTCGCTCGGGTAGGTGGGATCAAGAGGGACATAGCAGCCGCCGGCTTTGAGCACCGCCAGCAGGCTGACGACCACATCGATCGAGCGATCAAGGCAGACGCCGACCCGCACGTCTGGTCCGACGCCGAGCTTTTGCAGATGATGCGCCAGCTGATTCGCCTGTCGATCCAGCTCTCCATACGCTAAGCGCTCATCGCCAAAGATCAGCGCTACAGCCTCGGGTGTGCGCCGAGCTTGCGCCGCGACGAGATCATGCAGGCAGAGGTCATGCGGATAGGGCTGCTCGGTGGTGTTCCACGCGCTCAGCATGGCCTGCTGCTCAGCGGCGTCGAGCAGCGGCAGACGATCGATGCGCTGCTGCGGATCGGCCACGATCGCAGCCAGCAGCGTCTGGAAGCGTCCTGCCATACGCTCAATTGTCGCGGCGTCAAACAGATCCGTGCGGTACTCCAGCGCGCCGACAAGTCCGGCGGGCGTCTCGATCATCGTCAGCGTCAGATCGAAGAGGGCGCTTTGTTTCTCGATCTCAAGCGGCTCCAGCTGAAGATCAGGAGTCTCGATAGCGGCGCGCGGCGTGTTCTGGAGCACAAACATGACCTGGAAGAGCGGCGTGCGGCTCAGGTCGCGCTCCGGCTGCACGGCATCCACGATCTGCTCGAAGGGCAGATCTTGATGCGCATAGGCGCCGAGCGCAACCTGACGCACACGGCTGACCAGATCGGCGAACGTCGGAGATCCGCTCAGATCGGTGCGCAGCACCAGCGTGTTGACGAAAAAGCCGATCAGATCTTCCAGCTCCGGCCGCACCCGGCCCGCGATCGGCGAGCCAACGCTGATGTCGGTCTGCCCACTGTAGCGATGCAGCAGGGTTTGCCAGGCGGCCAGCAGCGTCATAAACAGCGTCGCTCCCAGTCGCTGGCTCAGGCTCTGAAGTCCGGCGCTCAGCTCGGCTGAAAGACGAAGTGCCAGGTGTGTGCCGGTCGACTCCGAGATCGACGGGCGCGGCCGGTCGGTCGGCAGATCGAGCGGGACGCTGCCCTGTAACTGCTGGCGCCAGTAGCTGAGCTGCTGCTGGAGCACCTCGCCCTGAAGCCACGCGCGCTGCCATACGGCGTAGTCGGCGTACTGGATTGGCAGCTCCGGTAGCCGGGTATCCTCCCGATGCGGGTGCTGGCTGGAGAGCGCCTGGTAGGTCGCGGCGACCTCGCGGATGAGCACGCCCAGCGACCAGCCGTCGGTGATGATGTGGTGCAGCGTGAACAGGAGCAGGTGCTCGTCCTGATCGAGCAGGACCAGGGTTGCGCGCAGGAGCGGGCCGCGCTGGAGATCGAAGGGCTGTCGCGCGTCCTCAGTCGCCAGCTCCATCGCCGCCGCCTGGCGCTCGTCCGGTGGCAGTGGGCGTAGATCGACGGTCGTCAGATCGAGCGGCGCGGCGGGCGCAATCACCTGGACCGGCTGACCCTGCACGGCGGCAAATGTGGTGCGCAGCGACTCGTGCCGCGCGATGAGCCGGTCAAGGCTGTGTCGCAGCGCGTCGTGGTCGAGCGTGCCCCGGAGACGGAGACCGGCCGGAAGGTTGTAGAGCGGGCTGCCTGGCTCCAGCTGATCGAGGAACCAGAGGCGCTGCTGGGCAAACGAGAGCGGCAGCGGGCCGGCGCGATCCACGGGCTGAAGCGGGCGCTGGGTTTCGGAGCGCTGGGCGGAGAGCTGGTCGGCCAATCCGGCGACGGTGGGCGCCTCAAAGAGCGCGCGCAGCGGTAGCTCGACGCTGAGCACCTGGCGCAGACGGCTCACCACCTGCGTGGCCAGCAGCGAGTGCCCTCCGATCTCGAAGAAGTTGTCGTGGATGCTGACGCGCTCCACGCC
>DASWTW010000430.1:0-7755 GCA_036401895.1 Herpetosiphonaceae bacterium
TACGGGACGCGCCGAATCGGTCTGGCGCTGATCTGGACGGCGGTGCTGTTCGCGACGATCGGCTTCGCGCCGTCGTTTGGCATCGTGCTGGTGCTGGCGGCGGCGGCGGGTCTAGGATCGGGCGCGTACCATCCGTTTGGCGCGCTGATGGCCCGCGCGGTCAGCCCCGATCAGCAGCGCAACACCGCGATGTCGGTGTATGTCACCGGCGGCACGATCGGCGTCGCGATCGCGCCGCTGTTTGGCGCGCTTATCTTCTCGCTGCTCGGGCCGCGTGGCACCGCGCTGATGCTGGTTCCCGGCGTATGCATCGCCGCGTGGCTGCTGGCCGAGCTGCGCTCATTTCGTGTTGCCGCGCCCGCACTGGAGCCGGATCAAGCAGGCGTAGCGCGCGCCGTGCCGCTCATACCGATGATCGCCGTCGTGGGCGTGATGATGTCGCGCACCTGGACGGTGTACAGCATTGAGACGTTTATTCCCAGCTGGTACGAATCGCTGGGCTACGAGGCGGGATTCTACGGGCCACTGGCGGCGACGGTAGTGCTGGCCAGCGCGGTCGGGACGCTCGGCTCGGGCTCGCTGGCGGATCGCTACGGGCGGCGCGGCGTGATTATCGGCTCGTTAGTGCTGACGATCCCGGCGCTGCTGCTGTTCGCTCAGTTCACCGGCCCGATCGCGTTTGTGACCGCTGCGCTGATCGGCCTGAGCGCGGCTTCGACCGGCCCGCTGATGCTGGTGATAGCGCAGCAGCTGATGAACCGGCGCGCGGGCATGGCCTCGGGTCTGATCCTCGGCATCGGGTTTCTCACCGGCGCGATCGGCGTGCCCATCACCGGCGCGATCGCCGACAGCTTCGGCATGCCCACCGCGATTCGCTCCCAAGTGCTGCTCGTGCTCGCGACGATCGCGCTGGCCTGGCTGCTGCCGACCGAGCAGTATTTGCAAGATCACCAAAGCTCGACAGCCACGCGCGAGCAGACTCCACCAGGCTCCAACCCGGTCAAACTGTAATCGATCTACGCCGACGGTCGCACGGCCGATCGCGTGACTTCGCCGGTGCGTACGGGCGGCTCGTCCAGCGCCGGGGGCAACGCGCGCAGCTGGATCACGGGCGAGAACCAGAGCCACAGCCAGGTCGAGAGCAGGCCCAGCGCGCCAACCAGCAGCGTCAATTGCAGGCCGATCCACTCACCCAGGAAGCCGCCCAGCAGCGCGCCGATCGGGATGGTGCCAGTGACCAGCAGGCGGTAGCTGGCGTTCATACGTCCGCGCAGACGATCGGGCGTGACCAGCTGGCGGATCGAAATAATATGCACGTTGCAGCCGGTCGTGCCGAAGCCGCGCAGAAAGAACGCTAGCGTCAGCAGCGCGATCAAGACCGGCGTCGGTCCGGCCGCGAGCGGCAGCAGCAGCGGCGCGACATCGCTCAGCAGCGCGCCGGCAAAGATCGTCATGCCGATGCCCAGCCGCCGCGCGATCCGCTCGGTCAAGAGCGCGCCCAGCAGCGCGCCGATACTGCCGGCGGTCAAAATCAAGCCGTAGACCTCCTGCGGCAGCTTCAGCTCACGCACGATGTACAGCACAAAAACGGTCTCGATCACGCGCCAGAACAGATTGTAGGTTGCCGCCTCGGCCGCAAACACGCGCAGAAACGGATTCGTGAAGGTCAGTCGAAAGCCTTCGGCAACATCGCGGCGGAACGATTGTCGCTGGGCAGGCACCTCAGGCGCGGCCTCGGGCTTGCGAATCAGCGCCAGCAGCAGCGCCGAAACCGCGAACGAGCAGGCATCGGCGACCAGCGCGAACGGCGCGGTGAAGAGCGCCACCAGCAAACTGCCGACGCCAGGCCCGCCGATCTCCGAGATCGAGGCGCTCGCGGCCAGCTTACTGTTGCCGTCGATAATATGTTCGCGCTCGACGACGGCCGGCAGGTAGGCCTGATAGGCCAGCTGAAAAAACACGGTCAGCATGCCGCTCAAAAACACGATCGCATACAGGTACTCGATGCGAAGCTGTCCCAGCGCCGCCAGCAGCGGCACCAAGCCCAGCAGCAGCGCGCGCCCGACATTGGTCAGGATCATGGTCGGGCGGCGGCGGCGGCGATCGAGCCAGACACCGGCGGGCAGCGTCAGCAGCAAGAAGGGAGCGAAGCCGGCCGCGTTGAGAATGCCGACCTGAACAGGAGTCGCGTCCAGGACCAGCACCGCCACCAGCGGCAGCGCAAAGGTCGTGATCTGTGAGCCGACCAGCGAGACCGTCTCGCCGGCCCACAGCTTGAGAAAATCGGTGTGACGCCAAAGCGCGCCGAAACGTGATCGCATCGTCCTTCTCCTGGCTAGCGCTCGATACCCGGCGCTTGCTCCAAGCCCTAAGCGTGCGCCTCGCGCTCACGCAAAACCTCGCCGGGTGCGACGGACTCAAACCAGCTTTGCAGCCGGACGGCAAGCTCCGCAACCTGTGGCTGTTTGACCAGCGAAAAATGCGTTCCGGGCACGGTGTCGACGATCAGGCCATGCTCCGCCAGCCGCTCCCAGCCAGCTGCAGGATCGATATTCGGCGGCTGCGCGCCGGCTTTGAGCAGGGTTAGCCGTCCAGCATACGGGCGCGGCCGGTACGCGCGCATAGCTGTGATATTGGCCTGATAGACGGCGAACCAGCGCCGGATCTGGTCCATGTCGACATCCGGCGTCAATACCTGCGCCCGCCGCGCCAGCTCAACGATTGTGTGGAGCTGCCGCTCAGGATCAAGCTTTCCGAGCAGCGCGGCATCCAGATCGGCTTCGTCGAGGCCAAGCGCCGCGCCAAAGCTGATCGGCGCCGCGTCGTCAGCACTGGCCGCTCCACACTCGGAGACGAACGAGTCGATCAGGAGCACTTCGACGCCGAACACGCCCTGCGCCCTGAGCTGCTGCGCCATTTCAAAAGCCACAATGCCGCCCAGCGACCAGCCACCGAGGAGATACGGACCCTCGGGCTGGACACTGCGCAGCGCCGTCACGTAGCGCGCCGCAAGATCTTCAAGTTGTGTGCATGGCTGCTGCTCGCCCTCGATGCCGGGAGCCTGGAAGGCGTAGAACGGACGCTCCAAACCCAGCTGTCGCGCCAGCTCGACGTAGCAGAGCACGCTGCCGCCGACCGGATGCACACAGAAGAACGGCGGCAGCGCCCCTTGCGGCTGAAGCGCAACCAGCGGCGACAGCCCACGATCGGCGGGATGCTGGCGGAGTAGGGCAGCCAGATCCTGGATCGTCGCGCCCTGAAACAGGGCGGACAGCGGCAGTGAATGGCCGAGAAGATCGCGAATCCTGGCCATCAAACGGACGGCCAGCAGCGAATGGCCACCGAGGTCGAAGAAGTTATCGGCGACGCCGATCGGGCTGATGTCGAGCAGCTCTTCCCAGATCTGCGCCAGCCGCAGCTCCAGCATGTCTCGTGGCGCGATCCGTCCCGCCGCCCGCGCAACACTCTGCAAATCAGCCTCGGGCAGCGCGCGTCGATCGATCTTGCCGTTGGCCGTCAGCGGCAGCGCTGGCAGCGGAACGATCACGGTCGGCACCATGTAATCGGGCAGGCGCTGCGAAAGATAAGAGCGGAGGTTCAGGCCCGCACCCCCTGCCCCCTGTCCCGCCGTCGCGGGCTCCCCTTCCCGCTCCAGGCCCAGAGGGCGCCCCGCAGGCGAGGGGGAATCAGTGGTACTTCTCTGTTCTTGGTTCTTGGTTCTTGGTTCTTTCGTTAGGTTCTTGGTTCTTGGTTCTTGGTTCTCCGTCTGTTCTTTGTTCTTTGTTCTTTGTTCTTTGGTTCTTTGGTTCTTTGGTTCCTTCCCTACAACATACGCCACCAGATACGGATTATTTGTCTCGGTTCGCGCCACAACCACGGCCTCGCGCACGCCGGGAGCACGCAGCAGCGCAGCCTCGATCTCGCCCAGCTCGATGCGGAAGCCGCGAATCTTGACCTGATCGTCGATGCGGCCCAAAAACTCGATAGCGCCGTCCACACGGTAGCGCGCCAGATCGCCGGTGCGATACAGGCGACTGCCGGGCGTGGTGGCGAAGGGATCGGGCACAAACTTGTCGGCGGTGAGATCCGGGCGCTGAAGATAGCCGCGCGCCAGCTGCACGCCGCCGATATGCAGCTCGCCGGGCACGCCGACCGGCACTGGCTGTCCGTAGCGATCGAGCAGATACATGCGCATGTTGTCCAGGGGACGGCCCAGCGGCAGAATACCGAAGCGCTGGTGGGCCGCGCGCTCATGTACCGGATAGGTCAGCACGCCAACGGTGGATTCGGTCGGGCCGTAGTGGTTGAGGATGCGGCACTCGGGCCTGAGCGCCTGCACGTGCGCGATCAGCTCCCAGCTTGCCGCCTCGCCGCCGAGCACCAGCAGCTTGTGCGGCAGCACCTGCGCCGGCTCGGCTGCCGTGAGCAGCGCCGCCATATGTGACGGCACGATCTTGATGCAGTCGATCGCGTGCTGCTGCATGTAGGCCGCGAACGAATCCGGCTCCGAGATGCGCTCCTCCGCGATCACATGCAGGCTACCGCCGCAGCACAGAGCCGGGAAGATCACCGTGTTGCCGAGATCGGCGGCGAACGTCGAGACCGTCGCAAACGCGGCGCCGGTCGGCAGCTTCATGCGTCGCTCGATGCTGTACAGGTAGCTCAGCACCTGGCGATGCGCAACCGCAACGCCTTTAGGCAATCCGGTTGAGCCGGAGGTAAACAGAACATAGGCCAGATTGTCGGCGGTTGTCAGCAGCGGCGGATTGGAGTCCGGCTCCTTGGCAACCAGCTGCCAGTCCGTGTCGACGCAGATCAGCCGCGCGCGATCGGCGGGCAAGCGCTCGGCCAGCGTCGCCTGCGTCACAAACACGCTCAGCCCGGCATTCGTGGCGATCGTAGCCAGGCGCTCGCCGGGATAGGACGGATCGAGCGGGACGTACGCGCCGCCCGCTTTGAGCACAGCCAGCAGCGCGACCACGAGCTCGGCCGAGCGGGCCATGCAGATGCCGACCGGCATGTCAGGGCCAACGCCCAGCCCTCGGAGATGATGCGCCAGCTGATTCGCGCAACGATTCAGCTCGGCGTAGGTCAGCCGCCGGTCCTCGCACACCACGGCCACAGACTGCGGCCGGCACAGCGCCTGAGTTTCGATCAAACAATGAACACCAGCCGGCTCGGGAAAGCGCACCGAGGTCAGGTTCCATGTGTCGAGGAGCTGCCGGCGCTCGGCGGCGCTCAGCAGCGGCAGGGCGCCCACACGCTGCTCCGGCTCGGCAATCGCGGACGTCAGCAGCGTTCGAAAATGCCCGGCCATGCGCGCGATCGTCGGCGGATCAAAGAGATCGGTGTTGTACTTGAAGGCTGCGGTCAGGCCGTCCGCCGTCTCGGTCATCTCAAGCGTCAGATCGAACTTCACGCTGCTGCCGTCGTCCTCGATCGGCGTGAGCACCAGGCCAGGCAGATCGAGCTCGGCCAGCGGCGTGTTTTGCAGCACAAACAGCACCTGAATTAGCGGCGTGTAGCTGGCGTTGCGCTCCGGTTGCAGCGCCTGCACCAGCTGCTCAAACGGCAGATCTTGATGCGCGTAGGCGTTCAGCGCCGTCTCACGCACACGGCGCAGCAGCTCGCGAAAGCTGCACCCAGAGGGTACCCGGCCACCAAGATTCGCCCGCAGCGCCAGCGTGTTGACAAAAAAGCCGATCAGCGGCTCCGTCTCCACCCGCGTACGATTGGCGATCGGCACGCCGACGAGCAGATCGTCCTGGGCCGTGTAGCGATGCAGCAGCGACTGGAAGGCCGCGAACAGCGTCATGAACAGCGTCACGCCCTCACGCTGATTGAATGCGGCCAGCGCGGTGATCAGCGAGCGCGGCAGATCGAGCGTGTGCCGGGCGCCGTGAAAGGTTTGCAGCGGCGGTCGTGGCCGATCGGTCGGCAGATTGAGCGTCGTGGGCGCGCCGTCGATGTGCTGCTGCCAGTAGGCCAGCTGGTGTTCCAGCACGTCTCCTTGGAGCCAGTCGCGCTGCCAGACGGCATAGTCGGCGTACTGGATCGGCAGCGGCGGCAGCGACTCGTCTGGCGGCGTATCCTCGTCAAGCAGCGCACGATACACTGTCGCCAGTTCCGCCAGCAGCACGCCCAGCGACCAGCCATCGGCGACGATATGATGCAGCGTCAGCGCCAGCACATGCGCGTCCGGCCCGATCCGCAGCACAGCGGCGCGCAGCAGCGGCCCGGTTTGGAGATCGAATCGCCGCTGCGCGGCCTCGTTCACAAACTCCTGAATCGCCGCCTCGCGCTCGACCTCCACAGGCGACGGGAGATCGCGCACCGGCAGATCGATGCACATCTCGGGAACAATTACCTGGACCGGCTCGCCATCCCGCGCGACAAAGACAGTCCGCAGCGCCTCGTGTCGCGCGACGATCGTATTCAAGCTGCGGCGCAGCGCCTCGATGTTCAACGAGCCCGATATGTGCAGCGCCAGCGGAATGTTATAGGCCGCGCCGTGGGCTTCGAGCTGCTCCAAAAACCAGAGCCGTCGCTGCGCAAACGACAGCGGCAGATCGCTAGTGCGCGCGGCCCGTGGAATCGGCGTGAGCGACTCGGACGCGTGCCGGCTGCCGGCATCGATCACTGAGGCTAGCTCCGCAATCGTCGGCGCGGCAAAGAAGCTGTGCAGCGGCAGCTCAACCTGAAATGTTTCGCGGACGCGTGACAATACCTGTGTCGCCAGCAGCGAGTGGCCGCCCAGCTCAAAGAAATGATCGTCCATACCGATCTGGCTCAGGCCCAGCGTGCCGGCCCAGATGCCGGCCAGCAGCTCCTCGGTCGGCGTGCGTGGCGCCACCAGCTCGCCCACCGGCATGAGCTGTGCCAGGTCGGGCACGGGCAGCGCTTGCCGATCGACCTTCTCATTCGGCGTCAGGGGAAACGCATCCAGCAGCACGAATGCTGAGGGAATCATGTAGTCGGGCAGCCGATCTTTGAGAAATGCGCGGAGATCGGGGATCAAGCCCTCACCCTCTGGCCCCCTTCCCCAAACCTCGGCAGGCTTCTGCCTCGGTTGCGATAGGAGAGGGGGAAGCTTTGTTTCTGCGTAATCCTCTGACTCTAGGTTCTTGATTCTTGGTTCTTGGTTCTCCGATTGTTCGTTGTTCTCTTGTTCTTTTGTTCTTTTGTTCCCTACAACGTACGCCACCAGCTGCGTGTTACCCTGAGCAAGCTCGCGCGCCAGCACCACACACTCATGTACAGCGGGATGCCGCGCCAGCACCGCTTCGATCTCGCCCAGCTCGATGCGGAAGCCGCGCACTTTGACCTGCTGATCGATCCGGCCGAGGTAGTCGAGCGAGCCGTCGGGCAGCCAGCGCGCCAGGTCGCCCGTGCGGTAGAGCCGCGCGCCGGGAGCGTTGGAGAAAGGATGCGGAATGAAGCGCTCGGCGGTCAGATCCGGCCGGCTGCGATAGCCTCGGGCCAGGCCCGCGCCGCCGATGTACAGCTCGCCGGGCACGCCGACCGGCACCGGCTGTCGGTGCGCGTCCAGCAGATACACCTGCATATTGGCGATCGGCCGTCCGATCGTGGGCTTGCGGCCATCCGCCTCACAGTACGCGACCGTCGCGCAAACTGTGTTTTCGGTCAAACCATAGGCATTGACGAAGCGCCGCCCAGGCGCCAGACGCGCCACAATATCCTCGGTGCAGGCTTCGCCGCCGACATTAACGGTTTGCAAATGCGGCAGATCGTCGG
>DASWTW010000431.1:0-5632 GCA_036401895.1 Herpetosiphonaceae bacterium
CCTCACGCGTCAGCAGCGTCGCCAGCTCGTCGGCTTTGGCCCGCAGCTTGTGCGCAACCTCATGCAGAAGCTCGGCGCGCTCTCCCGCCGGGATTTTGCGCCACTCGCGAAAGGCCGCGCCGGCTGCATCGATCGCGCGCCGGGCATCCGCAGCGCCGCCCTGTGGCACCTCGTCGATCACCTCTTCGGTCGCGGGATCGTGAACGGCAAAAGTTCTGCTATCAGCGCTGGGAACGAACTCGTTATTGATCCACATCATCGGGGCCATACGTGCTCCTGTGCAAGAACCTGACGAACAAAAGAACAAAGGAACAAAAGAACAATCGAGAACCGAGAACAAAGAACCGAGAACAAGGAAACAACAAGAAGACCGGTTATTTGTTCCCTTGTTTTCTAGTTCCTTTGTTTGCCCGCAGGGCTAGGGGTGAGGGCCTGTTCAAGAACCTAGAACTAAGAACCTATAGACAGGCAAATTTGGTTCTAGGTTCTGGGTTCTAGGTTCTCAAAAGCTTACTGGCCTTTGACCTCGGTCCAGATGTCGGAGTAGAGCGCGGGATCGCCCTTGCGCTCGATATACTCCAGCCGCTGGCGCATCGCGTCGTCAGGGTAGAATTGCAGTGCGCGCACTTCCTCGCTGACCAGCGGCTCGGCGGCTTTGTTGGGCGTCAGATAATATGTGTAGTCGGTGATGCGCGCGCCGATCTTGCCGTCCAGCACATTGTTGATAAAAACATGCGCGGTGTAGGGCTCGGGCGCGTCTGATGGGATCGCCAGGTTATCCTGCCAGAGCACGCCGCCCTCCTTGGGAACGATCCACTCGATGTCGGGATTCTCCGAGCGGGCCAGGGCTGCCGCGCCGTTCCAGGCCTGCGCCATCACGATTTCACCGCTGGCAAGACCACCGGAAACATTCTCGGAGTCGTAGCGGGCCAGGAGCGGCTTTTGCGCCAGCAGCAGCGCTTTAGCCTCTTCAAGCTGCGCCTGATCGGTGGAGTTGTAGGAGTTGCCACGGTACTTAAGCGCCGCGCCAATCGCCTCGCGCTCGTCGTCGAGCATGCTGACTTTGTTCTGGTAAGGCTCAAGCTGCGCGGGCTCGAAGATCGCGGCCCAGCTGTCGGGCGCGGGATTGACCTCGGCCTTGTTGTAGGCGATGCCGGTCATGCCGTACTGGTAGGGGATCGAGTAGTCGTTGTTCGGATCGTAGTAGAGCCCCATCTGGTTGGGATCGAGGTTGGCCATGTTGGGAATCTGCGACTTGTCGAGCGCGAGCAGTCGTCCCTCCTGGATCAGAATATCGACCATGTAGTCGGAGGGTATGATGATGTCGTAGCCGGAGTTGCCGGCGCGAATGCGGGCCGCCAGGTCCTCGTTCGAAGGAAACGTATCGAGCGTAACCTCGACGCCGCAGGCCTCCTGGAAGTCCTGGAGCAGATTGTTGTCGTCTTCGATCGGCCAGTAGTCGGCCCAGCTGAAGATATGCAGCTCATCGCCGAGCTGGCTGGTATCACCGCAGTCGAACTCACCGGTCGACGTGCCGCCCGCCGCCTGCCCTCCGCCAGCTGTCGCCGTCTCCTCCGCCGAGCCGCCCGCCGCTGTTGCGGTCGTGTCCGGTCCAACCGTGATCGTTTCTGGCGAAGTCGTGATCTCTTCGTTGGCTGGCTGTGTCGCGGCGCTCGTCGCGGCCAGCGATGCGTCGGGCACCGTGGTCTGCGCGGCCGCGTTGGGCGAGGTCGGAACCTCGGTCGCGGGAGCGTTCGTCTGATCCTGCGCCTGTCCACAGGCCGCCAGCACCACGATCAGCAATAGGGCCAGCAGCGCTCTCCATCGTTGCATGGGTGATCCTCCTTTTGAAGAACCTAGAACCTAGAACTAAGAACCTACAGTCAGGCCATTTGTTCTAGGTTCTAGGTTCTGGGTTCTTAGTTCTCCGTCCTTCTCTGCAAGATCAGTGACGCCGCAACCAGCAGGATCGAGCCGAGCAGCATCAGCGTAGAAACGGCGTTGATCTCGGGCGTGATCGTTTTGCGGACGCGGCTATAAACTTCGAGCGGCAGCGTGTTGACGCCGGGGCCGCTGGTGAAGAATGTGACCACAAAGTCGTCGAGCGAGAGCGTGAAGGCGATCAGCGCGCCGCCGACAATGCCGGGCATGATCAGCGGCAGCGTCACGCGGCGGAACGTTTGCCACGGACTGGCCCCGAGATCCTGCGCCGCCTCTTCCAGCCGCCGATCGAAGTTGCGCAGGCTGGCGCGTACCACCACTGCCACAAACGAGATATTGAATGCCACATGCGCGATGATCACCGTCAGCAGGCCATTGCGTACGCTCAGCCCGAAGGTATCGTTGAGCACGCGAAAGACCAGCGAGAAGAAGGCCAGCAGCGAGACCGCCATCACAATATCGGGAATAATGATCGGCAGGTAGAGCGTGGCGTCCAGCGCGGTGCGGCCCCGGAAGCGGTAGCGCTCCAGCGCCAGCGCCAGCATCGTGCCCAGCGTGGTCGCGATAATCGTCGAGGTGATCGCGATCAGCATTGTAGTCTGGAACGCGTCGGCGATGCGGTCGTCGCGAAACATCTGACGATACCAGTCGAGCGTGAAGCCGGTCCACTTCGCGCCGAAGCGGGACTGATTGAACGAGAAAAGGATCAGGATCAGGATCGGCGCGTACAAAAAGAAGTACGACCAGGCCGCGTTGAGCGCCAGCACCCAGCTGCCCCAGCTGCGGCTCGGACGCGCTGCGGCTGTTGCGGTAATCCGCTGCGGCGCGGCGCTGGCCCGTTCGGTCGAAAGGCTCATCGGCTTTCCTCCGTCGTCGCGCGGAAGTAGATCATCACCGCCAGCGTCAGGAGCGCCATAAAGACCAGCGCGATCGCCGAGCCGAACGGCGCGTTCTGAGCGGACTTGAACTGCGTTGCCAGCTGATTGCCCAGCACAGCCACCTTGGAGCCTCCCAGCAGCTCCGGCACCACAAACTGACCGACCGTCGGCACGAAGACCAGGATCGAGCCGGCGGTGATGCCCGGCATCGTCAGCGGCAGCATCACATGCCAGAAGGCGCGCGCCCGATTGGCGTAAAGATCTTCCGCCGCCTCCAGCAGCCGCCAGTCGAAGCGCTCCAGCACGGCGTAGAGCGGCAGCACCATGAACGGCAGCTCGCCATAGACCAGGCCGGTCAGCACCGCGCCGGTTGTGTTGATCATGTTAAGCGTGTCGAAGCCCAGCGCGTCCAGGACGCTGTTGATCAGGCCGGTGTTGTTGAGCAAGAACTGCCAGGCGTAGATCCGCACCAGAAAGTTGGTCCAGAACGGAATCATGATCCCGAAGATCAGCGCCGCCCGCCAGCGCTCGTTTTGCCGCGCGATGAAAAACGCCAGCGGGTAGCCGATCAGCAGGCAGATCAGCGTTGTCACGATCGCCAGCCAGAACGATCGCCAGAAGATCGACAGGTACAGCGGCGACGTAAACAACCGGACATAGTTATCGAACGAGAAGATCCAGTCGATGTCGCCGGTCGAGGAGCGCCGCAGAAAGCTGTAGATGACGATCATCACCAGCGGCAGCAGGAAGAACGCTACCAGCCAGAACGTGCCCGGCAGTAGTAGCCCGAAGAGCCGCAGCCGCTCCCGCTGCCTGACCGAGCGCTCCGCCTGAACGACAGATGTTTCTTGAATCACAGCCATAAGCAGGCCCTCACCCCTGGCGCTTCGCGCCCTCCCCTCTCCTATCGCAATGGGAGAGGGGAAAATTGGTACTTCCCTTTGTTCTTTGTTCTCTTGTTCTTACTCCGTCAAAACCAGTGCATTCTCAACCGGCCACGTCAGATACGCCTGATCGCCCTGGGCATAATAGGCGTTGGGATTGAGCGTCGAGATGCTGTTTTGCTCCCAGACCACAAAGCGATGCTCGCCGTCGAGCGTAACAAAGATGCGCGTGTCGGAGCCGATGTAGGCGATGCGATCGACTTTGACCGGAAAAACGTTCGCCGTGTGCTGCGGGCGCTGCTCGCTCAGCCGCGCTTTCTCGGGCCGGATCGAGACTGTGACCGGCTGCCCGACCGGCACCGGCTGCGGCGAGTAGCCCTCGACTACCAGCTCGCCGACTTTAACGGTTGCCTGCTGCGCGCCGGACTGAACCACGCTGCCGCGCAGAAAGTTGGTCTCGCCGATGAAGTCGGCCACGAAGCGACAGGTCGGGCGCTCGTAGATCTCGGTGGGCGAGCCGATCTGAAGCACCTTGCCTTTGTCCATCACCGCGATCCGATCCGACATCGTGAGCGCTTCTTCTTGATCGTGGGTGACATACACAAAGGTGATCCCGACGCGCTCTTGCAGGCCGCGCAGCTCTAGCTGTAGCTCTTTGCGCAGCTTCAGATCCAGCGCGCCCAGCGGCTCGTCCAGCAGCAGCACCGCCGGCTGGTTGACCAGCGCGCGCGCCAGCGCCACACGCTGCTGCTGACCGCCCGACAGCTGTTTGGGCCGTCTCTGTCCGAAGCTGTCCAGCCGCACCAGTCGCAGCGCCTCGGCCACCCGGCTGGCGACCTCGCTCTTGGCGAACTTCTTCATCTGCAAGCCGAAGGCGACATTCTCGGCGACGGTCAGATGCGGAAACAGGGCGTAGCTCTGGAACACTGTGTTGACCTGCCGGCGATACGGCGGCGTCGCGCCCATCGGCTGGCCCTGGATCAGAATCTCGCCGTCGGTCGGCATCTCGAATCCGGCGATCATGCGCAGTGTGGTCGTCTTGCCACAGCCCGAGGGACCGAGCAGCGAGAAGAACTCGCCATCGCCGATCTGTAGCGAAACATCGTCCACAGCGGCGACCTCGACAAAGCGCTTGCTTACGTGCCGCAGCTCAACAGCAATCCCTGACGCCACCGTTTTCACCCCCTTATGCTTCCAGTCGTGCCGGTCAGGCCGGCGAACCCGTGACTCATAATAATATGCTGGAGGTCAATTTTGCGACACAGCGCCGCCGAAAGATAGAGCGACTCGACCGTACGGCTGGCGCGGCCCAGCAGTGTCGCCTGTGACGAGCGACCGGCGTCGATCTCAAGCTGGATCAAGTCGAGGTGCTCGGGCAGCGCGCGGCCAAACGATTTGCCGCCGGTGCGTCCGTCGTAGCTGACGATGTAGGCGATCTCGCGATCGTTGAGATCGTGGAGCATGTCGACAAAGGCGTCGAAGGTGACGCCCTGGATGTAGCGCGGATCGCGGTAGCCGCACACGCCCTGATACGGCGGATCGAGATACACCAGATCGCGCGGCGTGGCCAGCGGCAGCACTTCGCGATAGTCCAGCGCCGTCAGCGTCACGCGCTGCTGAAGCAGCCGCGCTGCGCCGAGGATCTGCTGCTCCATGCGCTGTGGATGCGTGCCCTTGCGCCGGTGATCGGGGCTCTGGTTGAACGCTCCGCTGGCGTTGTAGCGCACCGCCGCTTTAACGCAGCGTGCCAGCAGGTAGAGCAGATAGTGGGCGGCGTGAGTCTGGTTGAAGGCGGCGCGCACAGCCTCGTAGTAGTCGCGCTCGCGGCCCTGCTGTTCCAGCCATAGCTGCCGGTAGCGCCGGGTCAGATCCTGGGGCTGCTCGACGATCTCACGCCAGAGCTGGATCAAGGGCGCGTTGCTGTCGTTG
>DASWTW010000432.1:0-4653 GCA_036401895.1 Herpetosiphonaceae bacterium
CGAGCGTCCATGAAAGAGACCTCCTAGAGCAATGGATTAGGCACCACGACTCTAGCACTCTTTCATGGACAGGTTGTTAAGGTCGCAACTTGGGTTATTTATATGTCGCCGTCGAGGAGTTACCTGTGGCTGTCGCCCATCAGTTAGATGTGATGCTCAAAGCGAAGCTTTTTCGAGGCCTGGCCGATCCGTCGCGGCTGACGATTGTGGAAGCGCTGCGCGATGGAGAGAAAACTGTCTCTCAGATAGTCGAAGCGACCGGATTATCCCAGCCCAACGCCTCGACGCACCTGGCCTGTTTGCAGGACTGTGGCCTGGTGACTCGTCGGCAGGCGGGGCGGTTTGTGTATTACACGCTGGCCGACGCGCGCATGGAGGCTGTGCTGCATACAGTCGAAGACATGGTGCAGGGGATTTCCGAGCGCATCGATCGCTGCCCACGGTACGAGCGCTAAGAAAGGATATGCTTGATGGATAGCTGTTGCCAGAATAAAGCGAGTGAGCTTGACGCTCTGCGTGAGCGACAATCTACCGTGCTGTGGGTCGTCTTAGGGATCAACACGCTTATGTTCGGCGTTGAGTTCGTGGTTAGCCGGCCCAGTCGGTCGCCTTGCAAGCCGACAGCGCGCTCAGGTGCAATGTCCTAGGTGCTGCCGGCCGTCTCAGGCTGCATCGGAGCGTAGCCGGTAGCCGACGCCCGGCTCGGTCATGATGTAGCGTGGCTGGCCGGCCTGTTCCTTGAGCTTGCGCCGCAGCTGCGCGACAAAAATCCGCAGCGTTTGCACGTCGTCCTCGTAGCCGGGGCCCCAGATCTCGGCCAGCAGATGGCGCTGCGTCATCACGCGATCGACGTGCTGCATGAGCATCCGCAGCAGATCGAACTCGGTGGGCGTCAGATGAATCTCTTCGCCGCCCAGGGTGACACGGTGTCCGACCAGATCCATCGTCAGCTCGCCAACTTCGAGTGCGGTTTGCACAGGCGCAGGCTGCTGTCCAGCATGACGGAGCGCCACGCGGATACGGGCCAGCAGCTCGTTCATGCTGAAGGGCTTGGTCAGATAATCATCAGCCCCGGCATCCAGCGCGGCGACCTTGCCCGTGTCGTCGTCGCGAACCGAGAGCACAATAATCGGCACCGCCGACCATTCGCGCACGCGCTGAAGCACAGCCAGGCCGCCAAGGCGCGGCATTGCCAGATCGAGGATCACCAGATCCGGCTGCCAGCGCACAATCTGATCCAGCGCCGCTTGGCCATCAGCCGCCGTCTCAACGGCATACTCTCGGCCACGCAGGCCGGTCTCCAAAAACTTGCGAATCTGCGGCTCGTCATCGACGACTAAGACTCGTGTAGTCATGAGCGCTCCTCTCGGCGGCGACGTGCCGCCACGCCTGATCGTCCAAGGGTAACGTAAAGCTGAAGCTGGTCCCGGCGCCGGGCCGTGGCTCGGCCCAGATCTGCCCGCCGTGCGCCTCGACCCAATACTTGCAGATGGCCAGGCCCAGCCCGGTGCCGCCCTGCGCGCTTTCAGCCTGTCCCAGGCGATAAAACTTATCGAAGATCCGCTCGCGCTCGGCGGGTGGAATGCCCGGTCCGGCGTCCGCGATCGCAATGTGCAGCGCCTGCTCGCGCACCTGGGCCGTGATTGTGATCGGCGTGCTGGGTGGCGCATATTTGCCGGCGTTTTCGAGCAGATTGGTCAGAATTTGATCGACCTGAATGACGGCCATCGGCACGAGCGGCAGATCGGCGGGAATCTGAACGCTGAGCGGATGCGACTCAAGCGTTGTTTTGAGACGATGCAGCACCGGCCCCAGCACATCGTCAAGCGTGGCCAGCTCTTTAGGCGGCAGCGGCGCGCCTGCTTCGATCCGCGACATGTCGAGCAGATTGCGAACCAGTCGATTGAGGCGATCGGCTTCGAGGTCGATCGTTTCCAGAAAGCTGTGCCGGGCGATGCGATCCCAGGCCACAGTCTCGTCTAGCAGATTGCTGACCGCGCCTTTGATGGCGACCAGCGGCGAGCGCAGATCATGGGAGACCGAGTGCAGCAGCGCCGACTTGAGCCGCTCCGACTCGGCGACGAGCTGGAGCGCGGTCGTTTCGTCGACTAGCCGGGCACGCTCCACCGCCAAGGCGGCTTGCTGCGCCAGCGTTTGGAGCAGCTGCCGTCCATCCGCGTCTAAGGGCCGGTCGGGACGCTCCCACACGCGCAGCACTCCCAGCGTGCGCACGCCGACGCGCAGCGGAGCGACGATCGCGGTGCCGTCACTGCCGATCGCGCCGACCTCCGTCGTGAGCGGCGGCACATCACGATCCAGTACCTGGATCGTACAGCCCTGAATCGGGAGCAGCCGCGTGCTCTGCTGGGCAATGATCGGAACGATGGCTTCGGCGGCAACTACCGCGCTGATGGTTTGACTGAGCCGGTACAAGGTTTCCTGAATACGCGCCCGCCGCTGCGCCTCCTCGGTCCGATTCCGCGAGCGGGCGGCGATCGATGAGGTTAGCACGGCCACGATCAGGAACAGGAATAAGCGGAACAGATCCTGTGGATTCGTCACCGAAAACGTGTAGAGCGGCGGCACAAACCAAAAGTTATAAGACACAAATGCCAGAAATGAGGCGACGACGCCGGGTCCAAGTCCGTAGCTGATCGCCGCCAGGAGGACCGCCACGATATACCCCAGCGAGATATTGGCCACTTGCAGGCCAAGCGTGTGCTGCACGATGAACAGCAGCCCGGTCGTCAGCACGACGATGCCACAGCTCCATACATAGCCGAAGGTGGATGAGCGCACGACTCGTCGAACAGATAGGCCGAATGGCATCGTTCCCTCGCAGGTGATAACTCCTGAGAGACAGGATACCGAGGAGTGTATAAGGATGGGCTATGGATCTGCGTGGGGCTTATAAGGATTGTATAAAGATCGTTCGTAGTACGAGGAGCGCGCCCGAGTCGAGCAACACCGTGCGCTAGATCGTGGTGGTTGTGAGGCAGATGTTTAAGGTGGTGCCGATAATCTTTACTCTCAAGTCATCCCATCGAGAAGTTGGACTTGTAGGGGCGTATCGCACTACGCCCCGAGGGCTACGGATCAATCAATAAGCTCGTCGCGCTAGGGCTGCGCTTCTTCCACGGGCAAGGCCAGCGTGACCTTTGCGATCACCCCCGGCGGCACATTGACCAGCTCCGATGCGTCAAGCGGTTGACCGTTAATCACGCCCGTCACCCCAACTTTATGCGGCCCTGGCGGCACGTATCCAATCTGATACTTCGTCCCACGCACGGTTTTGGTGACCATTCCGTCCAGCGACACCGTGAAGCCCCCTTCCGCGTCCATCCCATTCGTGACGGTAATGTCGATCGCTCCCGGCCGCGCCGCCTCGCCCTGAGTTCTCGCCGTCCGCTCAATATCGGCCAGGCTGCTTTGAAATTCTGCGATCCAGACCAGAGTCTCTTGCTCCACGTACCCATCGATCACGAGCACAAAGTCCTTCAAGCGTTGGAGCATGAGCTGCACCTGGTCGTTGGTTGGCGTGGCACCGCCGAGCTTCGCGACCAGCATGGCCCAGTCGAGGCGGAATTCGGAGAGCGTCTTTTGGAGCGCTAGCGCGGTGGTGATATACCGCATCCACCCGCTGGAAAAGCCGAAGAACTTGTCGAGCCCAACGCAGGCGGCGGCAAGTCCAAGAAAAAGGTAGCCCAGCTGACCCAGGTTCTGCGCGCGGGCGCCGTTCAACCAGCCCAGCGAGATAATGATCGGGGTCAAGCCGCCGAGGGCGGTGAGCACAATCGCGGCAAATCGCAGCCAGCGCGACCATTGGGCCTTTGACTTTTTGGCCCGCAAGTACCAGTCGATAGTGTCGGCTGCGCGGGCCTCTGCATACTGATAGACCTCCTGGATCGAGGTCTCAATCTCCTGAGGTGTTTTCCACGAGAGGGATTCTAGCTGCGTCACTTCAATGTTGTTAGCATCGCGCTTGTTCTGTCGAGGTGTTGGAGTCACGCGACCTGGTACTTTGCTCATAGCATGCTCCTGCGTGATCCTGTGTCAGGTGCGAGATGAAGGTTGTTCAATGTCCAGTGTACAGGTACTGTCAATCGACGGCGCGCTCCGACATCGGCCTGGACACTGCGGTAGCCGACTCCGGCTGTTCACCTGGAGTCATGAGGTACCTCTTCACAAAGATACCGGACGATCTCGCAGATGCGGAGCACGCTCTCCTCGTCTAAGGCGCTATAGAGCGGCAAACAAAGCACCTCAGATACAGCCTGCGGGGATAGCTGATCTGACTGACCAACGAATACTGGCAATACGCCACACGCGTTGCTCGCAGCCGGAACGGCCACGCTGGGCGCGTGACGTTCGCCGGTTATCGGGAGCTATTTATGCGGGGCGCGTGCTGTCAGGACACCAGGTGCAGCTCAAAAGCTTGTCGTAGATGGGGTTGCCTGGTATGAGCCTAAGAGGGTTCTCATAATAAATAGACGCGCTTCTTGCTGGAAATCGAGATCAGGGTATGATGTCTTGGCGATGCCTTCAAACACAAGCAGTGACATAATGGCCATCGTAAAAGCGGGCGTACCATATAGACCATAGCGGCGCTGAAGATCAAAAAGGGAGAAAACAAACTTCCCCACCTGATACTGT
>DASWTW010000433.1:0-11236 GCA_036401895.1 Herpetosiphonaceae bacterium
CGCCCGAGCCGAGCGACGGTCCCGTCACGGCTTCAATGGCGAAGCTCAACATCGACGGCGAGCGCTACGCCACGCTGGGCGATCCCAACGCACCGATCACGGTCGTCGAGTTCTCGGACTATGGCTGACCATTCTGTCGCCTGTACGTCAGTTCGACGTTACCCGAGATCAAGAGCAAATATATCGACACCGGCAAGGTTTATTATGTTTTCAAGGACTTTCCGGTCGTGAGCAACCATCCGCAGGCGGCGCTGGCAGCCCAGGCGGCCGAGTGCGCGGGCGATCAAAACAGCTACTGGCAGATGCACGAGGCGCTCTTCGACGAGCCGTCGGAGTGGGACACCACGCCCGAAGCCGCGAAAGAAGCCTTCTATCGCTACGCCGATACGCTGAAGCTGGACGCCGACACGCTGATGCGCTGCGTCGAGCAGGGCTACCACGCCGACGAGGTCGAGCGCGACAACCAGGAGGCGATCCGGCTGGGACTGACCGGCACGCCGGCGTTTATCGTCAACGGCCGGCTGATGAGCGGCGCGCGGCCGACCGAGCAGTTTATTCAGGTGTTCGATCGCGAGCTGAGCCAGCGCTAATCGATCGAGGGTCTTGCTGGCACACGCTTTGCCGGGCGGCGGGCGTGTGCTATTTTATGGCACAATACACAAATCGATGTATACGCAAGGAAGCAAATGCATGAGCCGAGTTATTCTGTTGCGCCGCAGCATGGCCGCCGGCGCGATGCAGCGCGAGCTAGAAGAGCTTTTTCGCCGCCAGTGGGGCCGCCAGCAGCCGATCGCGATCCGCCACCGCAGCGATCTGTGGCAGCCCGAGGCCGATGTCTACGAGACCGAGCAGGCGTATGTGGTGCTGCTGGAGCTGGCAGGCATGCGCGGCGTCGAGATCGAGGTGACGCTGACCGAGGGCGCGCTGTTTGTGCGCGGACATCGGCCCGAGCTGCATCATGAGGGAGCGGTTCACTTTCACCAGCTCGGCATCAACGAGGGGCCGTTTCAGTGCGCGGTCTATGTGCCGGGTCCGGTCGCGGAGCAAGAGGTCGAGGCCAGCTACGACGATGGCCTGCTGACGATCACGCTGCCCAAGCGCCGCCCGACCGCCATCCGCGTCGAGGTCGCCAACGGCAGCTAGCGATCCGCCCTCCAACCTGATCCTGAGAACTCAAGGAGGAGCTATGTCAGATACGTATGAAGCACCTATCGTGCAGAACGATCAGCCGGAGATTCCCGAGGAGCTGGCGATTCTGCCGATCTTCAATAATATTGTTTTTCCGATGACGATCATTCCGCTCGCGATCGGCCAGGAGCAGAGCATCAAGCTGATCGACGATGCGCTGATGGCCAGCCGCATGATCGGCCTGGTCGCGCTCAAAAATACCGACGAGCGGCCCGCCACGATCACGCCCGACGATTTCTACCAGGTCGGCAGCGCGGTCAACGTACACCGGCTGCTCAAAATGCCCGACGGCACGCTGCGCGTGGCGGTGCAGGGCGTCGAGCGCATCGCGATCGAGGAGATTACCCAGACCGAGCCCTACATCAAAGCCCGCATCCGCGTCATCCCCGACACCGTGGAAGAAGGCATCGAGATCGAGGCGCTGATGCGCAATCTGCAAGGTCTGGTTGCACAGATGGCGCAGCTTGTGCCGCAGTTCCCGGAAGAGCTGCAAACCGCTGTGATCAACGAGGACGATCCGCGACGGCTGGCGTATCTGCTGGCGCTCTATACGCGCATGGAGCTGGCGGAGCGGCAGGAGCTGCTGGAAGAAGACAGCGTCCGGCGCAAGCTGGAGCGGCTGGGCGAGATCCTGCGGCGTGAGCTTCAGGTGCTCCAGATCGGCCAGCAGATCCAGGGCCAGGTCAACGAAGAGGTCAACAAGACTCAGCGCGAGTACATTCTGCGCCAGCAGCTCCAGGCGATCCAGCGCGAGCTCGGCGAGGAAGACAGCAACGCGGTCGAGGTCGAGCGCTTCCGTGAGGCGATCGAAAAGGCCGGCATGCCGCAGGAGGCCCGCGAAGCCGCCGAGCGCGAGCTGAACCGGCTCAGCCGCATGAATCCCGCGTCGCCCGACTACAGCATCACGCGCACCTATCTTGAGATCCTGACGACGCTGCCGTGGTCGCTCGGCACCGAGGATCAGCTGCATATCGGCGTGGCCAAAGAGGTGCTGGACGAGGATCACTACGATCTGGAAGAGATCAAAGAGCGCATCCTGGAATTTCTGGCCGTGCGCGAGCTGCGCCGGGAGCGAATGAGCGACGACAGCCTGGACAAGCCCAGCGAGGGCGCGATCCTGTGCTTTGTGGGACCGCCAGGCGTGGGCAAGACCAGCCTTGGCCGCTCGATCGCGCGCTCGATGAACCGCAAGTTTCTGCGCATCTCGCTGGGCGGCCTGCGCGACGAGGCAGAGATTCGTGGCCATCGCCGCACCTACATCGGCGCGATGCCCGGCACGATCATTCAGTCGCTGCGTCGCGTGGGCGTGAATAATCCGGTCTTTATGCTGGACGAGATCGACAAGCTGGGCATGGATTTTCGCGGCGATCCGGCCTCGGCGCTGCTTGAGGTGCTCGACCCGGAGCAGAACGACTCGTTTCGCGATCATTATCTCGACGTGGCCTTCGATCTATCGAACGTGATGTTTATCGCGACGGCTAACTCGCTCCAGCCGATCCCGGCTCCGCTGCGCGACCGCATGGAGATTATTCAGCTCAGCGGCTACACGATGCAGCAGAAGATGGAGATCGCCAAGCGCTATCTGCTGCCCGAGCAGCTCAAGAAGCACGCGCTGACCGCCCACGACGTGAACGTGACCGACGACGCGCTACGCGTCACGATCGAGGAGTACACCCGCGAGGCCGGCGTGCGCAACCTTGAGCGCGAGATCGGCACGCTGGCGCGCAAGGTCGTGACCGAGATTGTCGCCCGCAACGAGCAGCAGCAGGACGGCGATCATTCAGCGCCCGCGCCGATTCTGGTGGATGAGCAGCGCGCCCGCAAATATCTAGGGCGTCAGATCTACGATCCCAGCGTGGCCGAGCGCACCGATCGGCCGGGCGTCGTGACAGGTTTGGTCTGGACTCCGGTCGGCGGCGATATTATTTTTATCGAGGCGACCAAGATGCCCGGCGGCAAAGGCTTTATGCTGACCGGACAGCTCGGCGAGGTGATGAAGGAGTCGGCGCGGGCGGCGCTCTCCTACGTGCGCTCCGAGGCCGAGAGCCTCCAGCTGCCGCGCGATTTCTTCAACGGCGTCGATATTCATCTACATGTGCCGGCCGGCGCAACGCCCAAGGATGGCCCCTCGGCCGGCATCGCGATGGCGACGGCGCTGACCTCGCTGCTCACTGGCCGGCCCGTGCGCGACGACGTGGCGATGACCGGCGAGATCACGTTGCGCGGCAAGGTGCTGCCGATCGGCGGCGTCAAAGAAAAGGTGCTGGCCGCGCATCGCGCCGGGATCAAGACCGTGATTCTGCCTCGCCGCAACGAGCGCGACCTCGACGATATTCCGGCCGAGCTGCGCTCCGCGATCGAGTTCGTGCTGGTCGATCGCGTGGACGAGGTGCTCAAGGCCGCGCTCCGCAGCCAGCCGATCGAGCCGCCCGTCGAGGAGCCGCGCAGCCAGCCCGACAACGGCGCGCCGATCCGCGAGGCGCTGGACGAGGGCGCGCATATCGTGGATTCGTCGGTGTCGGTGCCCGAGGACGAGCCCGCCGACGTTCCCGCGCGGCCCGCGCGGTAAGATTCCAAGTCTAAAAATCTAACGTTGGCACAGGGTACGTCAATAACGACGTACCCTTATTCTTCCTCATCCGCCCAAATATCATCCACAACCTGCCCACCGAACGACATTTGAACCCGACGAGCAATTCGCTGGTTAAGTTGGCATAGCGCAATGTGTCCGCCAGCGTATGGCGAATCGCGGCAAGACTCGAATCACCGACCTTCGCAGTCTCGCCGCAGAGCTTCCGTCATCTGTCCGCCCACTGATTCACTCTGATCCTGAAGATTCCTTTGTTCCGGTCGTTTGGCGATCGTGCGATTGATCGTATCCACTGATCTATCTGCTGACCGCATTCGCCGGCGATCAAAGCGATCGAGGAGATATTGTGCCCATTTTGAAACCTCAGAAACGAGGTGGTCAGCGCATATTATCCGGCTAAACAATTGCCATCACCCGTCGAAGAGAACAAAGAACACCAGGATACGAGCGCGGCTCTACGGCGCGAAGACTGTTCTTTGTTCTTTGATGAACTGGTTTCCCTTAGCTGAAGGATGAGCAGATGATTCCTCAAGCAGATCGGCGAGTCGCCGTGATTGGCGCTGGAATATCGGGCATTGCCGCCGCCAACATGCTCAAAAAACAGGGCTATGAGGTCGTCGTGTTTGAGAAAGCCGCGAGCCTGGGCGGCGTGTGGGCCGTGGCCTATCCCGGCGTGCGGCTGCAAAACCTGGCGGTGCATTATCACCTCTCGGATCTGCCCTGGCCGTTCACGCCAGACGCGCATCCTACCCGCGAGCAGATTCTGCGCTACCTGTGTACCGCCGTGCAGCAGCTTCAGCTCGACGTGCGGCTGAGCCATGAAGTTCTGGCGCTGGAGGAGCAGCCTGACGGCTGGCTGGTGCGCTACCGCAATCCATCCGGCGAGCACGAGGCAGCGTTTGGCTATATCGTGATCGCGGTGGGGCAGTACACCGAGGGCAAATATGTGCCCCAGTTTCCGGGACAAGCGGACTTCCACGGGTCGATCGTGACCGAGCGCGAGATCACCGATCCTGAGGTCTTCGACGGCAAGCGCGTGGTCGTGGTTGGCTTTGGCAAGAGCGCGCTGGATATGGTCACGTTTGCGGCGCTGCGTGGCGCGCAGGTGTCGCATGTGTTTCGCACGCCGCGCTGGCTGATGCCGGAGTGGATTCTGGGCGTGCATATGACGTACGCGCTCTTCACACGCTTTGGTAGCGTGATGATGCCCAGTTGGGGGCATCCGACCGCCGCTGAGCGCTTCCTGCATCGCCGCCTTGAGCCCGTCGTCGCCGGCTTCTGGCGAATGATCGCCGGGATCTTGCGCTTCCAGGTGCGGCGTCATGCCTCAGGCCGGGATCGTGCTGCCCAAGAGCGGCTGAAGATCGTGCAGCCGGCGCATCCGCTGGTGCCGGATCTGCGCTCGGCGGCGGCGATCGCACCGGCGGAGTATTACCGATTGGTCGCGGAAGGCAAGATTCAGCCGTATCAATCGGAAGTATGCGGATTTTCGCACGCAGCGATCCGGCTTCAGTCGCGACAGGAGCTGCCCTGCGATCTGGTCGTGCTGTCGGTCGGATCGCAGAAACCGGCCTTTGCGTTCCTGCCCCAGCAATACCGCGATCTGCTTGAGGCGGAGGTCGACGGCGTGCAGCTCTACCGACACCTGATTCACCCGCGCATCCCGCGCCTGGGCTTTGCCGGATTCAATCACGGCTTTATGCACGTTCCCGCTGTCGAAGTGGGCGCGCTCTGGCTCTGCGCGTACTGGCGCGGCAAGCTTGAGCTGCCGAGCCTTGAGGAGATGGAGCGATCGATCGCGCACATGACCGACTGGAAGCGCACACACATTCACTTCGAGCCGTCGCGCCTGTGTGCGACCAGCACGCGCTTCCAGCAATACCTCGATATTTTGCTCAAAGATCTGGGGATCTCGCCCTACCGCAAGCTGCCGAATGTTTTTGCCGAGGTCTTTGGTCGTTACACGGCCGCCGACTACCACGACATACTTCAGGAGTACAGCCGCCGGCAAGCGCAGCGAACAGCACCGCTCCAGCCGATTCCTGTGCATATGTGACGGCCAAAGGTGGCAGATCGGAAACAGCGCGCCGCTTGACAGCCTCCCGGAAATGCGCGATAACTCCCGCAGATACACCGCTGATCCGTCCTCAACCGGGAGAGCCGACCTTGACCACCGCATATGATGTTATCGTTCTGGGACTTGGCGGCATGGGCAGCGCCGCCGCCTACACGCTGGCGGCGCGCGGCCTGCGCGTGCTGGGCATTGAGCAGTTCACGCCCGCCCACGATCGCGGATCGTCGCATGGTGGCACGCGGATTATTCGCGAGGCCTACTTCGAAGATCCCGCCTACGTGCCGCTGGTTCAGCGCGCCTACACGCTGTGGCGGTCGCTTGAGCAGGCGACGGGTCGGAAGCTGCTGCAAATCACCGGCGGCCTGATGATCGGACAGCCGGACTCGGAGCTGGTCACGGGCGCGATCGCCAGCGCGCGCATACACCAGCTTGAGCACACGGTTCTCAGCGCCGACGAGTCCCGCCGGCGCTTCCCGATGTTTGCGCTTGAGCCCGAAGACGTAGCGGTCTACGAGCCGCGCGCGGGCCTGGTGCGGCCCGAAGAGTGCGTATCGGCGCATCTTGAGCTGGCGGCACGCAGCGGCGCTGAGCTGCACTTCGAGGAGCGTGTGCTGAGCTGGACAGCCGACGACAACGGCGTGGCCGTCGAGACGGCGCAGGGGCGCTACACCGCCGGCAACCTTGTGATCACGGCGGGACCGTGGATCGGCGAGCTGGTGCGTGAGCTAGGGCCGCAGCTTCAGGTCGAGCGCGTGCCGGTCTACTGGTTCGAGCCACGCAACGCGGCGCTCTTCGAGCCGGAGCGCTGCCCGATCTACATCTGGCAGCGCGACGACGTTGGCTTTTTCTACGGCTTTCCGCGCATCGATCAGCAGGTCAAGATCGCGCGGCACTACGGCGGCCAGATCACCACGGCCGAATCGATTGACCGCGAGGTGCATCCCAACGAGTTTGCCGAGATGCGCGCGATCGTGGCGCGGTTCATCCCCGAGCTGGCGGGAACGCTGATCAAGACCAACGTCTGCATGTACACCAACTCGCCGGACCTGCATTTCGTGATCGATCGCCACCCGCAGCACGCCAACGTCGCAGTCGCGGGCGGCTTCTCCGGCCACGGCTTCAAGTTCTGCCCGGTGATCGGCGAGCTGCTGGCAGACTTAACGCTCGATCCCGCCGCCGCGCCGCCCGCGCTATTCGGCTGGAACCGGCTGCTCAGCTAGCGCCACCTCGACAGCGGACGGCTGTGCTGCCAGCGCCGTCAGCACGCGCTCAGGCGTCATCGGCTGCTGCGTCACCCACACGCCGGTCGCGTCATAGATCGCGCTGGCGATCGCGGGAGCCAGCGGCACCAGCGGCATCTCGGCCATACCGCGTGCGCCATACGGCCCGTTGGGATCGGCAAGCTCCATGATGACCGGCACAATCTCGGGCGGCACATCCATGGTTGTGGGCAGCAGATACGTGCTGAAGTGCGGCGTGAGCACATGCCCGTTGCGCACCTGGAAGTGCTCCAGCAGCGCGTAGCCCAGCGCCTGCGCCACGCAGCCCTCGATCTGGCCCTCGACCTGCTGCCGGTTGATCGCCTTGCCGACGTCGTGGACGCTGATAATCTTGTGTACCTGCACCTGGCCGGTCAGCGTATTGACCTCAACCTCGACCGCCTGCGCCGCGTAGCCGTAGGCATAGTTAGGACGGCCCGCCGTGGTCACGGGATCAAGCGGCGTGGTAGCAGGAGCGCGATACTGGATTGTCGCAACTGCCGGACGCTCCTCGTCGGCCCACTGCACCAGCGCGGCCTGTGCCGCATCATGCACCGCGCGACCGGCCATGTAGGTCAGACGCGAGGCCGAGGCGCTGCCGGCGTTGGGTGCCTGGCTGCTGTCGTCGGTGATCATCGTGATCTTCTCAAGCGGCAGGCGCAGCATCTCGGACGCGATCTGGCGCAGCGCTAGATGGATTCCCTGGCCGACATCGGCGGCGCCCACGCGCACATGCGCATGCTCGATCTCCGCCCCGCCGATCAGCTCAACCGTAGCCGTGGCCTGCTCAGGATAGCCAAACGAGTAGCCGATATTCTTGATCCCGCACGCAATCCCGACGCCGCGCCGGATGTGTGGAGGTAGGCCGGGAGTTGTCAGGCCCTCACCCCCCGCGCCCCCCTCTCCCGCCGCCGCAGGCGCGGGGGGAAGAGAAGAGTCTTGTGCTTCTCGGTACTTCGTTCTTTCATCTCCCGATTCTAGGTTCTGGGTTCTGGGTTCTAGGTTCTCCGTTTGTTCCTTTGTTCTTTGTTCTCCGTTAGGTTCTAGGTTTGCCCAGAGGGCACCCGTTCTAGGTTCTCCGATCCGGCTCTTCATCTCCTCCACGCAGCGCTCCAGCACCGGCAGCGCGCTCACGCCCGGCGGCACCAGATTCTGAGTCGGCTCGATGCTGCCCTCGCGGTAGATGTTGCGCCGCCGCAGCTCGATCGGATCGAGGTGGAGGGCCTGGGCCAGCCGCGTGATCATGATCTCGCTGGCGAACTGCGCCTGGGGCGCGCCAAAGCCACGGAACGCGCCGGAGGGAATATTGTTCGTAAACACCGCGTAGCCGTCGACGGAGATGTTGGGCACCTCGTAGCAGCCGCTGGCGAACAGCGCCGCGATCTTGATCACCTCCTGGCTCGTGGAGGCGTACGCACCGCCATCGGCGATCACCTCGGCCTCGACCGCCGTGATCCGGCCATCGCTGGTCGCGCCCCAGCGGCAGCGAATATCGATCGGGTGACGCTTGTGATGGCCGATCATTGACTCTTCGCGGCTCCACACCAGCGCGACCGGACGCCGCAGCTTCCAGGCTGCCAGCGCCAGAATATGCTGGATCGAAAGATCTTCGCGGCCACCGAACGCGCCGCCGATCGCCGCGTAGCGGATCACCACCTGCTCCTGAGGCAGCCTGAGCATCTCCGCAATCTGCCGCCGATCTTCGTGGAGCCACTGGCCCGCCGTCTCGACTACCACACGATCCTGCTCGTCGATATAGGCGATGCCGGCCTCGGGCTGGAGAAAGGCGTGTTCCTGCCAGGATGTGCTGAACTCGCCGTCGAGCACCACATCGGCCTCGGCTAGCGCTTTGGTCGTGTCGCCCTTGCGGATCGGCACATGCATCACCAGATTCGAGCCGCGCCCGGCGTGAACCAGCGGCGAGGCAGGATCTAATGCCTGGCGCGGATCACAGACGAGCGGCAGATCCTGATACTCGACCGCGACCAGACGCGCGCCCGCCGCCGCCGCCTCGGCCGTTTCGGCGACCACCAGCGCCACCTTATCGCCCTCGAAGCGCACGACATCGCCGCAGAGCACCGGCTGATCGGCCTCGATCAGCCCGAAGGCATTGAAGGGCACATCCGCTGCGGTCAAAACGGCGACCACGCCGGGCTCAGCCAGCGCGGCGCCGGTATCGATCGACAGGATGCGCGCGTGGGGCCGGTGCGCAAAAACGACCTTGAGATGGAGCATATCGGGACGCACCAGATCGCCGGGGTAGCGAGCCGCGCCCGTGACTTTGCCCAGCGCATCGGGCCGGGGCAGCGAAGCGCCGATCTGTGTTGTCATAGTTTTTCTCCTGGAAGCCTTTAAAGCAAAGCGTCGGGGAACGCCGGTAGTTATTCTGCCGGGCCGGCGAGCGCGGCGGATTGCACCGCGTCAAGGATCTTGCGGTAGCCGGTGCAGCGGCAGATATTCCCGCTCAGCGCCACCTGGATCTGCTCAAGATCGGGCTGCGGATGTTCTTGCAGCAGCTTCGCGCCGGCCATCAGCATGCCGGGAATGCAGTAGCCGCACTGGACGGCACCCTGCGCAATAAACGCCGCCTGGATCGGGTGGAGCGAGTCTTCGTCGGCCAGACCTTCGACCGTCGTGATCGTGGCGTTGTGCGCCTGCGGTGCCGGCACCAGGCACGACATGACCGCCTGACCGTTGAGCCAGACCGTACACGCGCCGCACTCGCCCTCGGCGCAGCCCTCCTTGGTGCCGGTCAGACCCGCGCTCTGGCGCAGCGCGTTGAGCAGCGACGTGTTCTGCGCGTGCTCAAGCTGGTAGTCCGCGCCGTTGATCGTCGTGTGGATCGTGCCGCTGAACGGCGTGTGCGCAAGCGCGATCCGCTCCGCCTCCAGCAGCACCGTCGGCAGCGCCAGCGTGGGCAGCGCCGCGCCCGGAGCCAGCCGGCGCAGACCGTCCGCCACCAGGCCCGCCAGTGTCATCTGACGATAGGCCGCCGAGCCGCGCAGATCGTCGATCGGCGCGACATCCATGCAGGCCAGCCGCCCGGCCTCCTCGCAGATCCCCTGGTCAAGTGTCTTACCGCGCAGAAACTCCTCGACCGTCCGAGCATGAACGATCGTCGGCGCGAGCGAGCCCAGCGTGATCTGCGCATCCTGAACCTGCTCGCCGTCGAACGTCAGCACCAGCGCGACGTTGATCACCGAGATCGCCTGGGCGCGCCGCAGACCAAGCTTGAGAAACAGGCCGCGCTGCCGCTCGGTCAGCGCCGGAAAGCGGATCTCGCGCACCAGCTCGCCGGGCTGAAGCACCGTGCGCCGAAAGCCCGCATAAAATTCGCTCAGCGGCACAACGCGCTCGCCCGATGTACTCAGCAGCACCAGCTCAGCGCCCAGCGCCATCAGCGGCGCGATCGTATCGTTGGCGGGCGATGCCGTCACCAGGTTGCCCGCGATCGTGGCGCGCGTGCGAATCTGCGGCGCTCCGACCTCGGCGCAGGCTTGAGCCAGCGGCAGCGCGTATTTAACGCAATCCTGTGAAGCCAGCACATCGTTACTGGTCGCCAGCGCGCCCAGGCGGATCACGCCGTTTTCATGCCGCACATACTTGAGATCGTGCAGCCGGCTGATGTCGATCAGTGTGCTCGTCGGCCTGACGCCGCGCTGAAGCTCGACCAGCACATCGGTGCCACCGGCCACAATGCGCGACTGTCCGGCGTATGTTTGCAGCAGCTCTAGCGCCTCGGCCAGAGTTGCAGGCTGTAGATAGTGTTGCCACATACAATATTCCTCCTGGTGACCGCTCCGTCACGGTACCGTAGCTATTCCGCTCGTCGCGGCGTCAAGAGTCGACCGATCGGCGCCGGATCGACCTTGCCATTCATAAAGACCGTCGTTCCGCGCACCAGCGTACGCACGACGCGACCGTGAAGTGTTTTGCCAAGATAGGGGCTGTGGCGATGACGATAGAACAGATCGCTCGACTCCAGGATCGATCGATCCGCCAGATCAACCAGCGCCAGATCGGCATCAGTCCCGATCGTCAGCGAGCCTTTGCCGGCGATCTTGAACCGCCGGGCCACATCCTCAGCCGTGATCGACGCGATCATCGTGAGCGGAAGCTGCCGCG
>DASWTW010000434.1:0-22078 GCA_036401895.1 Herpetosiphonaceae bacterium
TCAGGGCAGCACCGACAATGGCCGCCGCATTATTCGTATCAGCAAAGGCAAAGTCGACGGCATTGAAGCGGGCATGGCCGTGGTCAGCAAAGAAGGCGGCAGTCCGGCGGCGCTGATCGGCGTGGTCGATCGCGTGTATGCGCAGACCGCCGACGTGCTGCTGATCACCGACTACGGCTCAACGATCAGCGCGCGCACCGCCGGCACCGAAACGCCCGCCGAAGGTTTGATCGCGGGCCAGTGGCAGCTCGGCAGCCGCATCAAGCTCACCGACGTTAGCCGCGATATTCCGCTGGAAGTGGGCCAGTACATCATCACGGCCGGCCTGAGCAAAGCGCTGGCAACCGACACGCCGATCGCGCAGGTGCCGCCGGATGTACCGATCGGCACGATCATCAGTGTGGATCAGACCGGCCACAGCCAGACAGCGGAAGTGCAGCCCTTTGTCGATCCCGACCGAGTACGGAATATATGGGTGATTACCGGCCAAAAATAGAACAGCGGATCGCCCGCCAGATGCTGCGCGCGCTGATGCTGCTGAGTCTGGCGCTGGCGCAGACTGCGCTCGCGCCGACCTTCTGGCGCTTCCGTGCCGACTGGGTACTGATCGCCGTGATTGGCTGGACGATTCTACGCGGCCTGATTCCGGGCGTGCGCTGGGCGCTCTACGGCGGCCTATCGCTGGATCTACTGGGCGTGATGCCGGTCGGTAGCCATCTGCTGGCGCTGCTGATCTGCGTGATCGGCGTGGCAGTGGTGACGGAGCCGCTGGATCGCGAGCAGCCGCTGCTGGTGATCGTCGCGATACTGGCGGCCTCGGTGCTCTACGGCAGCATCCTGGCGCTGCTGCTGATGGCGCAAGATTTTAACGTTCCCTGGCGCCATTACACGCTGATTGAGATCTTCCCGACCGCGATCATCAATACTATTCTTGCAATTCCAACGTTTGCTCTGCTGCGCCGCCTCTACAAGCGCGGTCAGCCGACCGTTGAAGCCTAAAGCTATGCGTCGTCTTGTTGTTTTTCGGCTGTGTGTGCTGCTCGTTTTTACCTCGCTGGTCAGCCAGCTGTGGGTTCTACAGTTCCGGGAAGGCGCGTCGCTGGCGACTGACGCGCGCGGTAATACCGAGCGTCCGGTCTATGAGCGTCCACTGCGCGGCGAGATCTTCGCCCGTGACGGCAAGACGATCCTGGCCGAAAGCCTGCCCAGCTACACAATCGGTATTTTGCCGAGCCAGCTTCCGCAGAGCGCACGCGGCCCTGAGCGGCTGTCCATGTTCGCCTGGCTGGACGATCTGCTGCATTTCCAGAGCACGCTGGTTGTGACGCCGAGCGAGCAGCTGACCTACGAGCCGCGACTCAAGCAGGACATCGAGCTGCTGACCGGGCCGTTCGATACGCCACCGCCCTCGGTGACCGAGGCCTTCACGATCACGGTGCCGCTGTCGCGCTCTGTGGAGGCTTTCAACCTGACGCGCACCTACTCCACGACGCTCGAATTTTACTCGCCGATCGAGAGCACCCTGGCTAACGCAGGGCTGCCGGCCTATGAGACAGTGCCGCTGACCACTACACGCGACCTGGCGATCGGGCGGATCATCGAGGAGAATAAATCGGTCTCGCCGGGGCTGCCGGGCGTGCAGGTGGAGCAAAACTACCAGCGCTCCTATCCCAAGAGCGGCGAGATCATGTCACTGTCGCATCTGCTGGGCTATGTTGGCCCGATCGACCAGTGCGGCATTATTCAGAATAACCCGTATCGCTTCTGGAGTTCGCTCTACATCACGGATACTGAGACCGTCACGACGACGGTTGAGGAGCGACGAGTCGATCTGATCGAGGCGTGTGGTCTCGATCCGTTCGAGCTGGATCGGCAAGGCGATCGTGGCATTCAGTATCTGCTGACCGACCGCATCGGCAAAGATGGGCTGGAATACACCTACGAGTACGATCTGCGCGGCCAGCTGGGCGAGAAGAAGATCGAGGTCGACTCGCAGGAGCGTCTGGTTTCGGAGCCGGTCGAGATCCGGCCGACCCAGCTAGGCAACAACCTGGTGCTGACGATCGACTACGAGCTGCAAAAGCAGACCGAGCAGATCCTGCGCAAATGGATCGACGAGTCGGAGCGCCGCCGCCAGACGTCGCCGCCGCCAGCCAAGGAAGGCCAGCCCGACAAGCGCCAGTATTTCCCGATCGAGGCCGGCGTAGCGATCGCGCTGGAGGTCAAGACCGGCCGTGTGCTGTCGATGGTTAGCTGGCCCGCGTTCGACAACAACATCTTCAACCGCCGCCGCACGCAGCAAGAGGTCGACACGATCTTCAACCCGTCCTACCCCAAGCAGGCGCCGGCGATCAACCAGTCGATTCAGGGCTTGTTCCCACCCGGCTCGACCTGGAAACAGATCTCGGCGGCGGCGGCGCTCGAAGGCGGCTCGATCACGCCCGACACGCAGATCCGCGACCCAGGCTATATCGATGTCAAAAACACCTTCTTCCAGGACCCACGCTTCGACCAGCGCTTCCCCAACTCGATCAAGCGCGACAACGGCTGGATCAATGTCCGGCAGGCACTCCAGGTCTCGTCGAACGTTTTTTTCCAATCGGTGATCGGCGGAACCGAATTTGTGCGTAATCTGGCCGATGGCGAGAAGCGTCCAGCGTGGGACGAGGCCGGCGAGAGGCTCGCGGATATGGCCTATGCCTTCGGGTTTGGGCGACCGACCGGCATTCCGCTGCCCGGTGAATATCGTGGCGTGGTGCCGTCCAAATCGTGGAAGAAAGCGCAGCCCGGCGCGTTCGGGCAAGAGGCCTGGACGATCGGCGACATCTACAACACCACGATCGGCCAGGGTAACCTCCAGGTCACGCCGATCCAGCTAGCGGTTGCGTCGGCGGCGATCGCCAACGGCGGCACGCTCTACCAGCCGCAGATCGTCGAGAAGATCATCGATCCCGACGGCGAGCTGGTGCGCGAGATTCCACCAGTTGAAAACGGCAAGCTGCCGGTCTCACAGGAGAACCTGCGTGTGATCCGCGAGGGCATGCGGCTGTCGATCACCGACGGCATCGACACCTGCGCGCGCAAAGATGTTTCCGGGCTCGACATCGCGGGCAAGACCGGCACCGCCGAGTATCTTGAGCGTCTGGACCCCAAGAAAGGCCCGAGCGAGGACAATATTCGCAAGCGCTCGCACGCCTGGTTCGCCGGATTCGCGCCGTACGACGATCCGCAGATCGAGGTGATCGTGCTGGTCGAGGGCGCCGGCGACATGAACGACGGCTCGGCAACGATCGCGGTGCCGGCCGTGACCGAGATTATGCAGGCCTACTTCAAGGTTGCGCCGCCGATCGATCCGGCCACGCCGATTCCGCCGTACAACCTGCCCTGCCACTAGTAGCCTCAGGGCAATTATGGTAGCATAGCCCAGGGACGGGATCGATCCCGTCCCTGTTTGCAACAAGCAGCGATGGGCGGGCGTCGTACCTGGCGTCCCTAGACTGATGATCTAAACCCGCGCCCAGCATAGCGCAACATTCCCAATCGCTCACCGACGAACGGACGGAAAACAACTGTCATCGTATCGACAGAGAATCCTCGCGCTGTAGTTGACATCTCGATTATAATCCGGCACAACTATGAGTACACCGATCGCGATCAAAGGAACCAAAGACGGACTCCGGCTGATGCTCGCGGAGGATAGCTCCTGGGAAGACCTGCTAGCGGCTGTGCGCGGCCAACTGGAGCGCGGCACCGACTTCTTTCATGGCGCGGAGTTGACGGTCGACATCGGCGAGCGACCCGTGCAGGAAGAGCAGCTGAACGAGCTATTGAGCCTAATGCGCGAGCATGGCTTGCAGCCCTCGGCACTGGCTACCAGCTCCCGCGAAGGTCGCACTGCCGCCCGCAGCCAGGGCATCGCCACGCGGCCCGCCAATCGCCAGCCGACAGTGGTGCAGCGCGAAAAGGAGCCCGAGGGCGCAATGCTCGTCGTGCGAACGCTGCGCTCAGGCCAGGTGCTGCGCCATCCCAGCCATATCACGATCATCGGCGATGTCAATCCGGGAGCCGAGGTTGTCGCCGGTGGCAGCGTGCTGGTCTGGGGCCGGCTGCGCGGAACCGTCCACGCAGGCGCGCTCGGTGACCAAACTGCCGTGGTGTGCGCGCTGGAGCTCACGCCCTCGCTGCTGCGCATCGCCGACCTGATGTCGCGACCGCCCGACCAACGACCGAACGGTCCAGAAACAGCGCGGATCTATGACGAGCAGATCGTTGTAGAGCAATGGGAAGGGATTAAACCTCGACCCGCCTGAGCAAGCAAAGCGTAGATGAGCTGCTGAACGTGTCGCCTGTGTGCCGATCGCTCTGCACGAACGCCAAACCACCAGCATCGATCACACGAAGCGCGCCCGGTGTATCGTGAGAAACACGCAGGCAGCGCCGACAAACAGCACGGGTCTTATGAAGGAGCGTACCGATGGCGCGGGTTATCACGATTACGTCCGGTAAAGGTGGCGTAGGAAAAACGACCACAACTGCGAATCTGGGAACGGCGCTGGCCATGCAGGGACAGCGCGTCGTTGCGGTTGACGCCGATATTGGTCTGCGCAACCTGGACGTAGTGATGGGATTGGAAAATCGCATCGTGTACGATCTGGTCGACGTCGTCGAGGGCCGCTGCCGACTGCGGCAGGCGCTGATCAAAGATAAGCGCTTTCCCGAGCTGTTTTTGCTGCCGGCGGCGCAGACGCGCGACAAAGACGCGGTCAGCCCCGACGATATGATCGAGCTGTGCAACCAGCTGCGCCGCGAGTTCGACTTCGTGCTGATCGACTCGCCGGCCGGTATCGAAGGCGGCTTTCGCAACGCCATCGCCGGTGCCGATGAGGTGCTGATCGTGACGACGCCCGAGGTCTCGGCGGTGCGTGACGCCGACCGAATCGTCGGGCTGGTCGAGGCGTTTGAAAAGCACCACCCACGGCTGATCCTCAACCGCATTCGCTCGAACATGGTCGCGCGTGGCGAGATGATGAGCAAAGAAGATGTGGTCGAGATCCTGGCGATCGATCTGATCGGCGTGATCCCCGACGACGAGGCGATCGTTACGTCGACCAATCGTGGCGAGGTCGCGGTGATGCAAAAAGGCTCGCTGGCGGGCAAAGGCTACGTAGACGTTGCGCGGCGGCTGCTGGGCGAAGACGTGCCGATGATTGTGCTGAGCGAAGATCAAAGTCTGCTTGATAAATTTTTTGGCGCGCTGGGCCTGCGTCCGCGTCGGGCCGCTCGCTAGGCGGGAATTGCGCTCCACTCAATGAATAGTTCGGACGCAGAGTCGCGTATGCTGCTTAGCGCCTTTTGATTCTGCCACTAAGGATCTGTTTATGAGCTTTTTGGATAATTTGTTTGGCCGCAAACGTGAGACCAGCTCGTCGATCGCTAAAGAGCGACTGCTGACGGTGCTGGTTCATGATCGCGTGAAGCTCACGCCCGACATGCTGGAGGCGATGCGCCGGGAGATTATCGAGGTCATCTCCAAATATGTCGACATTGCCGATCCCGATGCGATCGATGTCAGCCTGATGCGCGGCGAAGAAAGCGACCATTTGAAAGCCGATATTCCAGTACGGCGGTCACGAACGTGATGCAACCAGCACAGCCAAAACCGATTGTTTTTCCGCTGTGGGCCAAGATCGCAACGGTCAGTATCATCATTGCGCTCACGATCCTGTTGCTGCGGGAAGTCGGCGGGCTGCTGAATCCGTTCATCTGGGCAGTGATCACCGCGTATCTGCTGAATCCACTGGTCTCAACACTGACCAGCCGCACGCGTGTAGCTCGCATCTGGTGGGTGATTCTGATCTATATCGTCGCCGGGCTGCTGATCTACACGGGCGCGAACTGGCTGGTGCCGCGTCTGGCCAATCAGTACACCGATCTGGTGCGAGCCTTGCCCAGCTTTGCGAGCCGCGCCGAGGAGTGGGTCGCGGTCAACGGTGTGATCAACCTGGGCGGTACAACGCTCGATCTGCGGCCGGATGAGCAGGAGATCGAGAACTTTTTCGCCGAGATTGGCCGTGAGCTGCCGTCTAGCGTGCCGGAGCTGGTTTTTGGTGTGCTGGAGCGGCTGGTACTGCTGCTGGTCTATCTGGTAGTCACCTTCTACCTGCTGTTGCAAGCCGATCAGCTCACCGACCGAATCTATGGCCTGATTCCGGCTCCACAGCGCGGCGAGATCCGTGAGCTGGGCCGCTCGATCGACCGTGTGCTGGGCGCGTACATTCGCAGCCAGCTGCTGCTGATCGTGATCATGGCCTTTGTGACCTATATTCCGCTATCGATTCTAGGCGTGCAGTACGCGCTGATCCTGGCGATCGCGACCGGCTTTCTGGAGATCATCCCATTCGTGGGGCCGTACACCGCTGCGGGCTCGGCGATGACCGTCGCGCTCTTCCAGGCGACCAACACCTTCGGCTGGCCAGGCTGGGTGCTGGCGGTCGTCGTCGGCGTGATCTATCTCATTCTGCGCCAGGCCGAAGACCACCTGATCATTCCAAACCTGGTAGGGCATATTGTCGAGCTGCATCCGATCATCGTGATCTTTTCGATCCTGGCCGGTGGTGCGCTCGGCGGCGCGCTGGGCCTGCTGATCGCGGTGCCGATGGCCGCGACTGTACGCATCATCCTGGTGTATCTGCACTCCAAGCTGGTCGACGCGCCGAACGGGATCGCGCAGGTTCAGGCCGAGGAGCACCAGATGCTCGACACGCCGCCGTCACCAGTTGCCGCGCCGCCGGGACACGGCGATCTGACTGAGCCCAAAGCCAAGCGCACACGCAGCGAGCCCGCCGATGGACGTTCGTCAAGCTGAGCCGGGCGATCTGCCCTACTGCGCGGCGCTCTCGGCCAGCGTCCAGAGCACGCATGTGTGGCAGCTGCGCCTGGGCTACGATCCGATCGCGCCGCAAGCACACGAAGAGCTGGGCGGTATGCTGTACTGCACGCGGCTGCCGCGGCCAATCGTGGTGCAGCCCGCCAGCGCCGAGCCGTTCGAGCAGCTGTGGCATCGCGCCGCCGAGCTGCTGCTCATCGAGGAGCAGGACGAGCTGCTGGGCTATGTCGCGCTGACGATCAGCGAGACGGCCGGCGTGACCACGATCGCGCGGCTGGCGGTAGCGCCTGAGATGCGGCGCAAAGGCATCGGCGGCGCGCTGCTGAGGGCGGCAGGACAGTGGAGCCGGGCGGTCGGCATCGAGACGCTGGCCGCACACTGTGCCGCGCGCAACCATCCGGCCGCCCATTTTTATATGCGCTGGGGTCTGCGCTTTGCGGGCTACAGCGAAGCCTTCTATCCGCGCGGCGAGATCGCGCTCTTCTTCCAGCGGCCACTCTAGCCACCCACAGCTCAGCTTTCCTCTCCCCTGAGCTACCCAGCGATCGCGGCATGCTCTACAGCCGGTACGCGCGCCGCGAAAAAAGCGACCGATCCAACGACATACAGCGAGTAGTCGTCGAATACCGCTTTGAGGTTTTGCTCCAAGTCTTGCAGCGAGTCCTCGCGATTGCCGAAGAGACGCGCGCCGTTGTACACCGCCATGAAGATTCGTGCGAGTAAGCCGACGCGAACGCCCTGGCTCAAGATCGTTGTGCCGAATAGCACACCGCCGGGACGCAGCAACGCCTTCAGATTGCGAAACACGATCTGCTTTTCGCGCATGGTTCCGGGCAAGCAGTGCAGCACATAGTTCAGGCCGATCGAGTCGAAGCTGTGTGGCGTGAGCGGCAGCGGCTCCAGCACGTTCACCACACAGGTCTGCGGCTGATAGCGGGCGATCCGCTCCGCTGTGACGGCCAGTGTGTTGGGGTTCAGATCCGCCAGCACGATCGACGGCGCTGCGGATGGAAAGCGACACCGATCCAAAAAGTAGCCCGTGCCGACACCAACATCCAGATGCTTGGCCGAAATATGCTCGTTATAAAACTCAAGGATCTGTGTGGTCGGGCTTTTCCAAACGTGGGTATTAGAAAAACCGAGCACCACGCGATCATACATTCCCAGAACGGGACGGCTATAAATTTCACTACCGGTCGGCGTTGTAGCAAGACGTTGTAGGCTCATTATTCTTTCCTGAAGCACTTGAACAAAGCCGCCGATATTTGGCACCGGCGGCGTTTGGTGTAAAGACTACATCACGATTCTCGTCGATCGGCTAGCGGGCTAGCGCGATCCCCCTTCGATAAATGCTTATTCCCACTCGATCGTCGCGGGCGGCTTGGAGGTGATGTCATAGACTACGCGGTTCACTTCCCGCACCTCGTTGACGATGCGGTTCGCCGCGCGCTGGAGCAGATCGGCGGGCAAGCGCGCCCAATCCGCGGTCATAAAGTCCTCGGTCGTCACCGCCCGCAGCGCGATCACATCGGCGTAGGTGCGATAATCGCCCATGACGCCCACGCTCTGCACCGGCAGCAGCACCGCGAACGCCTGCTGAACCTCGCGCTCAAGGCCGAAGTTGCGCAGCTCGTCAAGAAAGATCGCGTCGGCGCGGCGCAAGGTCTCGGCGCGCTCGTGGGTGATCGGGCCGAGGATGCGCACGGCCAGCCCTGGACCGGGGAAAGGATGTCGCCAGACCCAGGATTCGGGCAGGCCCAGCTCAAGGCCGACAGCACGCACCTCGTCCTTGAACAGGTAGCGCAGCGGCTCGACCAGCTTGAGGTTCATCTTTTCGGGCAGGCCGCCGACGTTATGATGGGTTTTGATCTTGGCCGCGACATTGCGATCCGCCGCCGTGCTCTCGATCACGTCGGGATAGAGCGTTCCCTGAGCTAGAAACTGCACATCGCCCAGCGCCTCGGCCTCGCGCTCAAAGATGCGAATGAATTTCTCGCCGATGATCTTGCGCTTGGCCTCGGGATCGGCCACGCCCTCAAGCGCGCTGAGAAATTCCTCGGCGGCGTTGACCGCGACCAGCGGAATATGCAGGTTGTTGCGGAAGGTTTCGATCACCTGCTCGGCCTCGCCCAGCCGCAGCAAGCCCGTGTCGACAAAGATACAGGTCAGCTGCTCGCCAACCGCCCTGCCGATCAGCGCCGCCGCAACCGCCGAGTCGACGCCGCCGCTGAGTCCGCAGATCACGCGTCCGCTGCCGACCTGCTCACGAATCCGCGCGATCGCCTGCTCCGCGATCGCCTCGGCCGTCCAGCCGCCCTCGCAGCCGCAGACGCGGTAGGCGAAGTTGCGGATCAGCGCGCGTCCATGCGGCGTGTGTACAACCTCGGGGTGAAACTGAAGGCCATACCAGCGGCGCTCTTCGTCGCCCATCGCTGCATAGGGCGAGTTGTCGGAGTGCGCGATCGGATGAAAGCCGGAGGGCATTTTCGTCAGCTTATCGCCGTGGCTCATCCACACGCGCTGCTGAAGATCCAGCGCGGCGAAAAGCGGCGACTCCGGGTGATCGATCGTGATCTCGGCCGGGCCGAACTCACGCTTGGTCGAAGCCTCGACGCTGCCGTCGAGCGTATGCGCGATCAGCTGCATGCCGTAGCAAATGCCCAGCGCCGGCAGCTTGCTCTCGATCACCCAGGACGGCATCTGCGGCGCGCCCTCCGCGTAGACGCTGGCAGGGCCGCCCGACAAGATCACGCCGCGCGGATTGAGCGCATAAACAGTCGCGGCATCGGCATAAAACGGCAGCAGCTCGCTATACACTCCGGCCTCGCGCAGCCGCCGCACGATCAGCTGGCTGTACTGGGAGCCGAAGTCGAGCACAACGATCGATTCTGTGGGCATGAAATCACCTATCTATCGGCACTAGCCGCTTCATCCAACATAGTGGACGAAGTGTAGCATGAGCGGGGCGGAAGGACAAAAAGGAGAACCTAGAACCCAGAACCTAGAACCTAGAACCAACCGAAGAACAAAGAGCAGAGAACAAAGAACAAGGAAGAAGTACCAAATCCCCTCGCCTACCGCAACCGAAGCGGAAGCCCGCCGAGATTCGGGGAAGGGGAAGATGCGCAGTATCAGGAGTGAGAGCCAGGAACCGAACGAACAAGGGAACAAGGGAACAAAGAAGAGCAAAGCATGACCGCTACTCCCCTCTCCTGTCGCAACGGGAGAGGGGAAGGTGCGAAGCACCAGGGGTGAGGGCCAACTTACTCAAGCACCTGAAACAGCGTGATCTGCATGCCGTCCGGGTCTTGCAGGCGCACGTTACGATGGCCCCACGGCGTCACGATCGGCGGGTGGACCAGCGTCGCGCCTTTAGCCAGCACGCGGGTCAGAGCCGCGTCGAGATCGGGCACCTGCAAGGCAAAGCGAATGGCGCCGCTCACACGCTGCCCGGCCTCGATCTCGTCGATGATCCGGGCGTGGCCCTCGTCGAAGATTTCCAGTGTTGCGCGGCCCATGTCGAGGATCACAGCGCGGTCCTCGTCGTTGGTCCAGAGCTGCGCCGGCTCAAGCCCCAGCCCATCACAGTAGAATTGCACCAGGCGCTCATACTGGCTGGTGGTCAGCGCCACACGCAGCTCAAGAATCGGGGCGGTTTGTCCATTCGTCACGCCTGCAACCTCCTTGTCTCATACCTGCCCGCCAGTATAGGCGACCGCGCAGCAATCGGCAATTGTTGATGGCTGGCCGAGCAGATCAACAGCCTTGTCTGCCGGCCCACAAGATCAAGCGCCAGATCCTGAGGATCTGGCGCTCAACAGATTACTGGCTGAATTGGAAGAAACAGGCTGTGTGCGGCGATCTAGGGCTGGAACGGCAGAACCACGCTATCGATCGCGTGGATCACGCCGTTGGACGCAGCCACGTCAGTCACGATAATGTTGGCGCGTCGATCAAGCGCGTCGATCAGCGTGCCGTTGCTTTGCTCCAGAAAGCTGCCCTGTAGCGTGCGCAACCGATCGCTGGCCAGCACATCCTCGGCGAAACGTCGGCCCCGCACTACGTGATACAACAAAATCTGGGTCAGCGCATCCTGCGGCACCGCGCCGATCGTCTCGGGCGTGAGGCCAAGCTGCGCAAACGCATCGTCGGTCGGCGCGAAGACCGTGAACTGGCCGTTCCCCGAGAGTGTTTCAAGCACCGCCGGATCGGCGGCCAGCACTGCGGCGATCAACGTATCGAACTGACCGGCATACGGGCCGCTGCTGTTGACTGCGATCGCCACATCGACAATCGACGGACCCTGAGGCGCTGCAAACGTAGAGGTGGTTGAAGCCAGTAACATCACCGCCGCCAGCACCAGGTACGTGACACGCGCACATCGTCGAAGCATGATCCTACCTTCCTTCCATTTACGAAACGTGACCTTTCCTCTCTTCTCCGCAGACATGTACAGGATTTACATACTTTGCACATGTTTTGCACAACTATTGTACGCCTCAATAATGCTCCACGTCAAGCACTCCGCGATCGGCGTCGATCGCAAAGGCGATTTCAGATCGAATAGCGCCATGCTCCACACGCAGATACTTGACACGTATCGCGTGGTCTCCTACGATAAGCGCGCACAAAGGAGTTGTTGGCATGAAAATAGCAGCCGATGCGATTCTTCGTCCCGAGCAAGCTGCGTATCTCGATAGCTTGCTGCCGTCCCGTGATGCAGTTGCCGGCGACCTTGAAGCTGATGCTGCCCAGCACGACGTGCCGATCGTCGATCCCGAGATCGGGCGCTTTCTTGAGATGACGGCGATCGCCATTGGAGCGCGGCGCATCCTGGAAGTCGGCACGGCGACCGGATACTCGGGCCTGCATCTGGCGCGCGGGCTGGCGGACGGCGGCGAGCTGGTGACGATCGACGTCGATCCGGCGCGTCAGGAGACTGCGCGGCAGCATTTTGCACAGGCCGGCGTGGCGGAGCGTGTCACGCTGCTGCTCGGCCCGGCGCTGGAGCAGCTGCCCAACGTCACAGGCTCGTTCGATCTCGTATTCCTGGATGCGGTCAAGACCGAGTATCGCCAGTATTTAGACCTGGCGCTGCCGCTGCTGCGGACCGGCGGCGTGGTGATCGCCGATAACGTGCTGAGCGGCGGCCGAATCGCGCACGCCGATGAGCACAACGAAACGCTGGATGCGATCCGCGACTTCAACACCTACGCGATGTCTCACCCGCAGCTACTGTCGGTGATCCTGCCCTTTGGCGATGGCCTGTTGTACGCTGTAAAGCGCGATCCGAGCTAAACGCTTCGCTCGTCGTAGCGTTCGTCTCAGTCTTTGGGAGCTACCTGTGCTGACTGATGTTTTAGTTTTAGGCATGGCCCGGACCAGGACCGGCCTGTCGATCGCCGGCATGACGACCGAGCCCGACCCGATCACCGGCCTACGCTGGGTTCGTCCGATCAAGGCCAGAGGCCAGCTGACGGTTGACGATGTGCGCTACGACGACGGATCGATCGTGCGGCTGGGCGACGTGGTGCAGCTGGAACTGGGGGAGCCGCAGCCGCAGCCGCCGTTTGTCGAGCAAGTGGTAGCCACCTGGGGCCAGGGACCGCTGCCGTTCATCCGCGAGCTGACCGACGCGCGACGACAGGCGTTCTTTCCCAAGCATACCGACCCGGCACCGAACGAGATTCTTGGCCGGCAGCCGCTGCGCTCGGTCTGTCTGGTCAAGCCAGACACCGTCGAGGCGCTGTTTAGCTTCGACGAGGAGACGCAGCGCTTCGAGGCGCGGCTGATGCCCCGCATCGGCAGGCTGCGCAGCGAGGACGGCGTTCCAGTCTTCGATCCCTACTGGCGCAGGTGGGGCCAGGAGCAGCTTGGCGAGGAAGAATACCTTGAGCTGGATCACGACACGCTGCACGGGATGGTCGGCGAGATCTTCGTAGTGCTCGCGCTGAGCGCCCGTGGCAAGCCGCAGGTGATCGGCGTACACACGATTCCGGGCTACCAGCTCAGCTCCGACGAGGACGTGCTCTAACAGCGGTACGGCCCTTGCAGAGAAACAGGTTAGACGGCCAGAGCAAGCGCTCTAACCTGGCTCAGCAAGGAGAATAGATGATGAGCAGTGAACGACGAAGCGTCGAAGGTGCATTACCTGATGGCGTGGGCGACCGCGCCCACGGCTATGAGCATAATCCCAATCCCGAAGACGAGGTCGCCGCAAACCGCGCGCGCTTTGAAGAGGCTCAGCGCAAGCTGCAAGAAGAGCGCGAAAGCGCCGCCGAGGCCATCCGCGATGTGCAGTCGACGATCGAGCAGCAGTACGCGGAGGCGATCCAGGACCCTGAGCATCAGGCGTTTGTCGCTGAGCAGGTCGAGCATGAATATACCGACCCGAAGTTTAATCCCGGTGGCCAGGAGTATCGCGGCGACGAGCACGTAGGCACTGTCGGATCGGGCAACGCCGAGGTCGCACGTCATGTGCCGGTGCCGACGACGCCGCGCGCATCCGAAGAGTTCAACGACGAGTAGCGCCAAGACGACCGAAGGGATCAGCGGTCATGCTCACCCCCCACGATAGTTATTTCAACCAGGGCGTAGTATCGCTACGCCCTGATGTAGGCCGGAAACCGGTTTCTTGACAACGACTGGGCTGATGTATATCATCGGCTCAGTCGATTTTTTCGCTTATGGGAGAGTGAACAGCAGCGAATATATGACGCGACGCATGAACTGAATATGTCAAAGGTCTTGCATCGGCGGATACGCCCATACAGCTTGTTTGCCGATCAGTTGATTAGGGAGCCATGACTCGGACAACACGTCAATCGCTGAGGTTCGGGCCGGTCGTGCTGGAAGCATCCGACCACAAGCCCGCGCCTTATTTTTTATCGGGCCGCAAGCTCTACGCGATCGGCACCACCAGCGGCGCGCTCGAACCGGTCGGCGCCGAGCACCTCGTCGGTGAGATGGGCGGCGTGTGGGCGCATCCCGTGAAGTTTCTCGACGGCTGCTATCTATCGATCGAAGACCAGAGCGGCCACGACGATCTGTTGCACTGCCTGGATTTCGAAGGCCATCTCAGCGACGCGACCATGCACTTCGCGCACGGCCCGCTGCGGATGAGCCGCACCGACTTTGTGGCCCAGGACGATGCGGCGCTCTTCTCGCTGGTGGAGATCGCCAACAACAGCGATCAGGTTTGGAGCGGCAATCTAGGCTTTGTGGCGCAGGTGAACATCCTGCCGACCTGGTTTAGCGGCTGGGAGACCGGCGGCGTCGAGATGCACCAGGAGCGCGGCCTGGCGGTCGCCTTCGATAAGCTCTGGCAAGGGCGCTGGGGCGTCGTCTTCGGCAGCCCGACGATGCCCGCGAATATTGTCTTCGATCGGCGGCACGGCAAGCACACGGCAGAGCTACGCTACAGCCTGACGATCCAGCCGCGTGAGCGCATCGAGCTGGAATTTATGGTCGCCTGCGATCACGAGAACGGCCACCACGGCGCGCTTCAGCTCTTCAGCCGCTTGACCGGACGCGGCGCCGAGCTGCTGGAGCAGAAGCGCGAACACTATCGCGCCGTCGCGATGGAGGGCGTCACGCTGCAAACGCCTGACGAGCAGATCAACGGGGATTGGATTCTGGCCAAGGCCAATCTGCTGCTGCTTGAGGCCGACTACGGGCCGTATCTGCCGGGCTTCTTTCTGGCAGGCATTCCCGAATATCCACAGCTCTTCGGCTGCGACAACACCTACACCACACCCGGCGCGACCGCCGCCGGCTTCGCCTCGATTATGCGCTCCACGCTGGGATTGCTCGGCGAACATGCGCGGCGGGCCTGCGGCCGTGTGCCGCACGAGATCACCACCAACGCACGTGTCTTCAATCCGGGCAATACCCAGGAAACGCCACAGTTCGCGATGGCGGTCTGGGATTATGTCCGCTGGAGCGGCGATATTGCGTTTCTGCGGCTGATGTATCCCGTCTGCCGCGAGGGCGTGATAGACTATCTGCCCGGTATCTGGGACGGCGATCGCGACGGCTACCCCAGCGGCGATGCGATGGTCGAGCGTACCGGCATGGGCTCGCTCAAGCTGGACTCGGCCTGTTATCTCTACGGCGCGTGGCGGGCGCTGGCCGAGATGGCGCGCGTGCTCGATCGACCGGAGGCCGCGCAGTACAACGACCTGGCCGACGATTGGCTGCGGCGCTTCGAGCACGACTGGTGGATGCCCGGCCAGGGATTGTACGCCGACTCGCTTCACTCCGGCTACCGGCCTCAGCTTGACGGCCACTGGACACAGGTCGTGCCGCTCCAGCTGGGCATCGCGCCGCCTGAGCGAGCGGCGCAGGTGCTGGATGTGCTGGAGCGCGACTTCAGCAACCAGTGGGGCCTCGTGCATACCCGCGATCGAGAAGACCGCGTGTGGACGCTACCGACCGGGCTGATGGCGCTGGCCGCGCTGCGCCATGGCCGCACCGAGCACGCGATCCGCTTCCTGAATAACATCTCGCTCACGGCGCGCTACGGCATGCTCGGCGCGTTCAAGGAACTGATCCCGGAAGGACTCTGCTTTGTCCAGCTCTGGTCGGCCGGGCTGTACGTGCAGGGCTGGCTGGAAGGCGTGCTGGGGCTGGACCCGCGCGCCCACGAGCACCGCCTGGCGATCACGCCCACGCTGCCCGACGCCTGGCCCGAGGCGAGCGTCACCAATCTGCGCGTCGGCACGCATCTGCTCAACATCGGCCTCACGCACAGCGGCTGCACGATCGACCACGTGAGCGGACCCGAGCTGATCACGATCGTCTTCAAATGCCGTGGTACAGCAGTTGCAGCACTGGAATCGGCAGGATATACGCCTGGCAACGCAACCCCGCCACAGATCGATGGTAATACCGTTGTTTTTCAGATCGGCGCCGGTCAACGAGCAACGCTTCAGATCCACAACCAGCGTGCCCAGCTTGAATATCTTGACCGGCGCAAGGAGCGGACATTGACCGGCGCAAGCTAATGCCGAGAAGTCACGAAAGGAGCGCAGCATGAGCGATCAAGCACCAGACACGGGCGATCGAGACGACAGGCCGCTGTTCAAGAACATGGACGAGCAGGAGCGCATCTATGCGCCGCAGCAGGTACCTGGCGATCTTCGAGCCGATCAGGGCGAAGAGCGAGCGCTCGGCGTGACCGAGACGGTGGTTCCCGGCACGCTGGCAACCGGGATCGATACGCCGATTCCCGGAGCCAAGACGCTCGACGGCGATCTGGATCGAGACGCAACCGACAGGAGCAGAGCATGAGCGATCGAGCTGAGCAGAACGATGCGCCGGGTGGCGACCGGCTCTTCAAGCAGATGGACGAGCAGGAGCGCATCTACGCGCCGCAGCAGGTGCCGGGCGGCGTCGATGTTCCGGCCGAGGTAGATGATCAAGGCTCGGCGGGAGCGGCGACCGGCCAGCGCGATGGCGTCGACGTCGGCGTTGTGCCGGTGCGGCCGGATACAGGCATCAACGCGCCGGTGCCAGTGCCGATCATCCGGCATGACCACGACGAAAACGAGGGCGCGCAGGATACCACGCAGGGTATGGGATAGCTTATCGATCATTTCAGCGCCGCGAGCAAAGCAGCGCTGCTCAATAACTCTGCCGGACGCGAATCAAACTCGCCTCGGGTCCGGCGGGCAACCTCAAGAGGAGGTGCGCGGCTAGAGTTTTACGCCTCAAGGTTACGAACACCGTTCGTTCATATGAGCAAGGAGTCAAGGAAGATGTCCCACAAACGCATCTATCTGGTCACGCTGCTGCTGGCACTCGTCCTGCCAATTCTCGCCGCGTGCGGCGGTGGCGGCGGCGAAGCAACACCATCCGGCGCAGCATCGCCCGCAGCGTCGGCCTCGACGGCGGCATCACCGGCGGCCTCGGCAGCGCCGGAAGCTTCGACAGCCGCATCGGCATCGCCTGAGGCATCGAGCGAAGCATCGCCGGCCACTACCGCGACGACCGCAGCAGAAGCATCACCGGCCGGCACTGCGGAGGCCGCGACCAGCGGCACGGCAGGCGGAGCGGCCACGCTCGACTTCAGCAAACTTGAGGTCGAAGACGGCGCGACACTACGTTTCCTGGCCTCGGGCAACACCACCGAGCAGCAGCTCTACACCGATGCCGCCAAGCGCTTCAACGAGACATTCCCGAACGCCACACTAAACTTTGAGCCTGTTCCCGCCGAGTACGAGACCACGATCACGGCCGGCTTCTCCGGCGGCAACGCGCCCGATGTGTTCCTGCTTAACGGCCAGCTCATGGGCCAGCTCGCGCCCCAGGGCTTGCTGCTGCCGCTCGACGACGCCATGAGCCAGGTCGGGCGCCAGCCGTCTGACTACTACGAGCAGCTGATCCAGCTCTACCAGCAGGACGGCAAGACCTACGGCCTGCCTAAGGACTTTAACCCGCTGGTGCTCTTCGTCAACAGCGATCTCGCGCAGCAGGCCGGCGTCGATCCCACCACGATCCAATCCTGGGACGATCTGCGCGCCGCCGCTGAGAAGATGACCCAGGGCGAGGGCGCGAGCAAGGTCTATGGCCTGTGCCTGACGCCCGACATCGAGCGCTACGGCGCGTCGATGCTCCAGAACAACAACGCGATCATCGAGAACAACGCGGCCGTCTTCAACAACGAGCAGGGCGTGCAGGCGATCCAGTTCTGGAAGGATATTCAACAGGCCGGCTTTGCCGCGACATATCAGGATATGAGCGCGGGCTGGTGCGGCGAGGCGTTCGCCAAGCAGTCGGCGGCGATGGCTGTCGAGGGCGGCTGGATCGTGCCGTTCATGGCCGATCCGCAGCAGGGCGGCCAGGATGTGAAGTACACCGCCGTGCCGCTGCCGATTCCCGAGGGCGGCCAGCAGACGTCGCTACTCTTCACCAACGGCTTCGCGGCCAACGCCCAGAGCCAGTATCCCAAAGCCGCAGCGGCTGCTGTGATCTTCCTGACCAGCGAGCAGAATCAGCAGGCGCTGATCCCGACCGGCCTGGCGCAGCCAAGCTTGCAGAGCCTAGCCAGCGATCCGTACTTCCAGGATAACGAGGTCGCCAAGGTGCTGGTGCAGGCCGGCCAGAACGGACGCGTCTCCGATACACTCTTTGGCGGTCCGGCCAAGAAAGCCGACGTGGTGCGCGCGATCAACCAGAGCGGCATCGAGCAGATCCTGGTCGGCGGCTCGGATGTCAAGGGCGCGCTGGATCAGGCCGCGCAAGAAGTCGATCAGATCTTGCAGCGCTAGGTGAGAACCTTGTGGGCGGCACCGTCACCGGCGGCGCGCCGCCCACAGGCTCAACGCAAGGAGACGTGACATGGCGGTCTCAACCAAAGCAGCGACTCCGCCAAAACATAAGGCTAGTCCGCTAGCCCGGCGTGAGGCTCTGACCGGCTATTTGTTTATTGCGCCCTACCTGATCATCGGCGGTATCTTCACTTACGGCCTGCTGCTCTACGTGTTCTATATCAGCTTCACCGATCTGAGTGCCTCATTCGCACAGAAACCAGCGCAGTTCGTCGGCCTGGCAAACTATGTGCGGGCGTTCGGCGAGCCGGATTTTCGGATCTCGCTGGGTAATGCGTTCTGGTATTTCGTGATCGTCACGACGTTTCAGACGATCGGCGCGATTCTGCTGGCGGTGCTGCTGAACACCAGGATCAAAGGTCTGCGCTTCTTCCGCACGCTGCTCTACTCGCCGAGCGTGGCCTCGTCGGTGGTGATCTCGCTGATCTTTTTCTGGCTCTACCAGCAGCGCGGCTTTATCAACTACGCGCTCGGAACCAACGTCGCCTGGCTGCGCGAGGCCGATCGCATCTTCGATCCGCTGCTGCAAGCCGTCGGCGTCGCGGGCGCGCCCAACTTCCTGCGCGGGCCGAGCGTGGCCTGGACCGCGATTATGGTGATGAATATTTTCACGACGATCCCGACGTTTATGATTATGTTTCTGGCGGCGCTGCAAGATATTCCCGGCCATCTCTACGAGGCGGCGTCGATCGACGGCGCGACCGGACGGCGGGCCTTCTGGTATATCACGCTGCCGCTGCTGCGCCCGGTGATCGCGCTGGTGCTGATCCTGGGCACGATCGGCACGTTCCAGGTCTTCGATCAGGCGTACGTGCTGACCGAGGGCGGACCGCTCAAAACCACGCTCACGCCGACGCTGCTGATCTATCAGAAGACGCTGGGCAAGGCGACGCAGCCCGAGGCGGCATTTGGCGCGGCGATGGCATTCATTCTGGCGGCGATTATTGTCGCGATCACGATTATTCAGCGCCGCTATGTTGAGCGCTCGAACCAGTACGAGTAGCCGAGGGAGAAACGCTATGGCTGTTTCGGCAAAACAGCAACCAGTTGCAGCGACGAGACCCGACGCTGGACAACCAGCGTCAGCCTACGTCGGCACCACGATTCGCTACGTGCTGCTGGTTCTGCTGTCGCTCTTTGCGTTCACGCCGTTTATTCTGTCGTTTCTGGGCACGTTCAAGACCTCGGCGGAGATCAACGCGTTTCCGCCACAGATCCTGCCCGAGCAGTGGCGCTTCGACAACTGGGTGCGCGTCTGGAACTTTACGATTCCGTCGGTTCAGGGCCGTCTGCTGCCGCTCTGGCTGTTCAACAGCGGCTGGCTGGCGCTGATCAACGTGGTGAGCCAGATCTTTTTCTGCTCGCTGGCCGCCTACGCCTTTGCGCGCATTCGCTTTCCGGGCCGTGACCTGATCTTCACGGCGATTATTGCCAGCATGGCGATCCCGGCGGCGGTGACGCTGATCCCGGGCTACGTCTTCTACTCGCGGCTGGGCTGGATCAACACCTACTGGCCGCTGATCGTGCCCAAGCTGATTGTGCCGGTGGGCATTTTGATGCTGACGCAATTCTTCCGCTCGATCCCGAAGGAGCTTGAGGAGGCGGCCTATATCGACGGGCTGGGACGCTTCGGCACCTACTGGAATATTGCGCTGCCACTGTCGCGGCCGGCCCTGCTGACCTTTGCGATCTTACAGTTCCAGGGCTCGTGGAATGATTTTGTCGGGCCGCTGCTGTTTCTGCAACGCCCGCAGATGATGACGCTGACGGTCGGCATGAGCTTTTTCCGCTACCAGTACACCAACGATCTGACAGCGATTCTGGTCGGCGCGATGTTCAACGCGATCCCGATGCTGATTCTGTTCTTTATTTTCAGCAAGTACTACATCGAGGGGACCAGCTACAGCGGCCTGGCCGGGCAGTAATGTTGGCCCTCACCCCTTGCCTTTCAGGCATTCCCCTCTCCCGTTACTACAGGAGAGGGGATTTTGGTACCTTCTCTTTGTTCTGTTGTTCGTTTCTCGGCCCTCAACTCGCGCCCTTTCCCCACACTCAGCCGGACTTCCGGTTTCGTGGACATAGGAGAGGGGGAAAATGTGCGACAAGGTTTGGCAAATTCACCAATAGATCGGCTGTGATGTTAGGTTCAGGGCGTGATACATCACGCCCCTACGGATTGATGCACTCAACTCGAATGTAAAACGTTTACCGCGCCTCCTGACTTCTCGGTTCTCCGTTTGTTCTTTGTTCCTTTGTTCTCTGTTCTCCTCCGGTTCTAGGTTCTAGGTTCTGGGTTCTGGGTTCTGGGTTCTTCGTTTGTTCTTGCTCCTTGCAAACGAATTGCGAGATTGTGGTAGTATGGAAGGAAGCGTTTAGGATCTCGCCAGGTTTGCAGCGCGACAAACGAGCCGCCATGAGGACGTACGTCGATGCTGCGCCTTTTACCCGTAAACGCGACCCTGACTGTACCCTACGAAAGGCATCGCGATGACGAATAACCCCCATAATCTGACGCCTGTTCGTCGCGCGCCGTCCGTCGCCATTGCGTTTCGGACGCTGGTACGCACGCTCCGCCACGGGTACGACAACCTCTTTACGCTGCTGCTGGTCAGCGTCTTCTGGTATGCCGCCGCGATCTTGATCCTCCCGATCGGCGTTGCTACCGCCGGGCTACATCGCGTGGTCCAGCCGATGACCGAAGAGCGCAGCGCTAACTGGCGCAACTTCTACCGCAACATGCGCGCCGATCTGCGCTGGAGCTCGCTGCTGGCGCTGATCATGATCCTGGGCTATGTTCTGATTCAGATCAATATTCGCTTCTATGGCGCGGCCGAGTCGTCGGTCTTGCAGTTTATCTCGATCCTGTTCGGCACGTTTTTGATCGTCTGGTCGGGCATGGCGCTGTTTGTGTTTCCGCTGGCGCTGCGCCAGGAGGAGCAGCAGGTGCGCACAACGCTGCGTAACGCCGTGATCATGGTGCTGGCGAACGCGCCGGGCGTGCTGATCTCGCTGATCCTGCTGCTGATTCTGGTAGTGGTGCTGGTGCTGGTCCCGCCGCTCTTCGCGATCGTGCCCGGCGTGGTCGCGCTGTGGGGCGCGGAGAACGCCCGCATGCTGCTGGTCGGCTCCGGCTACATCCAGAAAGACGAGATCGCCGACCGGGAGCGCGTGAAAAAATAGCGCGCGAGCAGCGCCAGGCAGCCGACATTCTAGCACTGCCGGCAGATTTGACAGGCTGAATTAGTATACTCGTACCATTCTGCATCATAGTTCGTGGCTAAGGAACATCGTCGATCGACAGCGCCGTCGATATGTCCCGGTCATCGCCGACCGCACCGATAGGCTCGACACACCGCTGCACACGGAATTTGTATCATGCTGGTATGCATGTTGCTGCTATACCGAAAGCTACTCCGGTAGCGTTCCAGCATAAATCCCGCTGTGCTGGCTGACATAGTGGTCAGTGCCGTCTGGTTGTCCCGCGATGGCGTGGGAGTCAACGACGGCAAAGGAGCATATATGGCCCATCGACGGAGTTTTGCGTGGTTGCTCTTGATGGCGATCCTCGTTCCGATCCTGGCTGCATGTGGCGGCGGCGGTGGCACGGCAACGCCATCCGGCGCGGCATCGCCCGCAGCGTCAGCATCGGCGGCAGCATCGCCTGCGGCCTCGGCTTCAACGGCAGCGTCACCCTCAGAATCAGCGGCAGCATCAGCTTCGCCAGAGGCATCGGGAGAAGCCTCACCATCAGCTTCGGCCGGCGCTGAGGCATCGGCATCGCCGGCGGCAGGCTCCGGCGACATCGTCGTGCCGGATGTGGCGGGTATCCGCACCGATCTGCAAGGCCAGTCGATCCAGTGGG
>DASWTW010000435.1:0-8969 GCA_036401895.1 Herpetosiphonaceae bacterium
TATCCGCAACGCTGGTCGATACCAATAATCCCTGGTGCGATACCGTGACCACCTCCGAGATGGAGACCTGCGCGACGGTTGCCCAGCAAACGCTGCAAGCCACCCTCGACTCGCTGACGCAGCAGCAGGGTCGCGACATGCAGTCCTGGCGCTGGGATCGCATGCATGTGGTGCTGTTTCCCCATCAGCCGTTCGATCAGGTTGGCCCGCTGAAGCGATTTTTCAGTCGCTCGATCGCACAGGGCGGCGATTGGAGCACGGTTAACGTCGGGCCGTTCAGCTTTAGCCGTCCGTTCGAGCAGGGCAGCGTTCCCGGCTATCGGCAGATCATCGATCTGTCAGATCCTAACAATGGACGCTTCCTCCAGGCGATCGGCCAGTCCGGCAACTTCCTCTCGCCGCACTACGACGATTTTCTAGCCGATTGGGAGGCAGTGCGCTACCGCCCTATGCGCTTCGACGCCGAGTCGGTCAAGCGCGATCTCAAGGCCACGCTGCGGCTCGTTCCGTAGCTGAGTGAAACAGGCAGCAAAGAACGAGGGCGTCATAGTCGACGCCCTCGTGGTTGATATGAGCTTCAGGAGCGCGTAGATGTTAGGCTTGCGGCTGCTGTGCAGTGGGCAGCGGAATGTCTTTATCGCGGCTCATGCGTCCCAGGAAGAACGGGACGATCGCGTAGAGCAGAAAGGCCAGGCCGCCGGCGAGCTTCAGCAGGCCCCAAAAGATCGACGGCCGCGCGTCCATGTCCATATAGATCACGTTCTCATCGAGCGCGAAATCGCTGTCGGCGAAGAGATCCCGCGTTTCTTGATCGATGCTGTTCAGACCAACCTGCACGACGCCGCTAACGGTGCGCAGACCCGGCTCGGCGCAGGTCTCCTGCTCGACACACGCCGACTCGAATCGTTCGGTCGAGACGACAACTTTGGCGATCAGCGGCTGGCTGTCGTCCTCCAGATAGCTTTCGATGCTGGTGTTGCTAAGCAGTGGATAGTAGAGCTTTACCGGTACGCCGTTCTTGGTCTCATACACGAACGCTCCAATCGGCGAGCCGTCGGCAACTTCGATATAGCGCGCATCACCGACTCCGTTCGTCTCGATGTCTTCGATTGTGAACGATTGAAGCTCGCTATGGTTGAAATAGACCGTCAGATCGTCGACCGCTAGATACAGCAGTACACCGCCGAACACCAGCGCAATAACTACCCGGATAATTGCTCCCATTGAACTGTCCTTCCCTAAGATGCTGTGAGTCGATGTGTTTCCATGAGCGGAATTCAGGACAGACCGGCGCCGGGTCCGGCTGATCCATCCGCTGAGGATTAAAAGCGAGGCTCGCGTGAGCGAGGAGTATTCTACCAGCTAATAAAGATGGCAGGGCAGGAAAAAGGTCTGCTTGATTCTTAGTGCTTTTGTTTGCGTGGAAAGTGCCCGAGTGCTCCACAGGGCAAACAAAGGAACAAGGAAACAAAAGAACAAGGGATTTACTATAAGATCTTTTTGTTCTTTGACAGGCGAGCTGGTACTTCTTGTTCTTTGTTCCGGGTGCCATGCCCAGAGGGCGCCCGGCGTCTTTGTTCTCGTTGCCCCCTTTGTTCCTTTATTCTTTTGTTTCTAAAGGAGCTTCTATGCATGGTTTCCTACTTCCATCGCAGGCGTTTCTGCGCTACGTGGATCTACCGGGCGCTGCTCCGGCCTGCGTGTACCTGCATGGCCTTGGGCTCTCGTCGCTGGCGACCTACGCGCGCGTTGTGGCTGAGCCCGGCCTGTCGCAGTGCCGCTCGATCCTGGTGGATTTTCTCGGCTGCGGCTTCAGCGACCGGCCTGCGAGCTTTGGATACGCGCTGGAAGATCACGCCCAGACGATCGCGGCGCTGCTCGATGATCTGGGTCTTCAGCAGTGCGCTGTGATCGGGCACAGCTTCGGCGGCGCGGTGGCGATCACGCTGGCGGCGCTGCGTCCTGATCTTGTCGGGCGGTTGATGCTGGCTGAGGCGCTGCTCGATCCTGGCGGCGGCGATACCAGCCGGCGAATCGCGGGACAATCCGAGGAAGAGTTTTGCACGACCGGCTACCAGTCGCTGCTGGCCAATGTCCACGCCGATGCGCTGACCGGCGATCCGCTCTCGATCGTCGTCGCGGGCGCGTTCAACGCCGTTGCACCGTTCGCGCTCTACCGCTGCGCCGTTGGCCTGGTACGCGGCACACAGCCGACGATGCGCCAGCGGCTGCTGGGCCTGAAGATTCCACGAACCTATTTCTTCGGCCAGGCATCGCTGCCCAACCCCGACACCGAGGCGCTGCCCGCTGGCGGCATCGCGGTTAAGGTGCTGCCCGGTGTCGGCCACGGCATGATGTGGGACGATCCCAGGGGCTTTGCTGCGGCGCTCAGCCAGGCGCTTAATAGCTGAGTGCTGCCGATCCGGCGCGAGTGTGGTATGCGGCGCTGGTAGTGATTAAAGGACTTCGTGCCCGGTGTAGCGGCGAATATCGTTTTCCAACTCTTGGATGCGTGCCCAGCTATCATAGCGAGGGAGTGGAATCGTTCTGCCTCGCTCAGATGCCGACAGTCCGATCGCTAAATTCGTCCAGCCGTGGGCGGCAGGCTCGTGTAGCACAAGACAGCGAGTTTCACCGAAGAAGCGCATCGGTACATTCCTGACGCCCGCGACGTTGTCCCATGATGTCCGGATGCTGTAAAAACCCATATTGTGATAGCTGATGCCGCTGGCGGATGTTTCAATGCGTGTAAGGAAAGCCAGAGCAAACGTATACGCTGTAAGATAGATATAAAGGATCAGGAGAATAATGGTTCGGCCGGCGATAAGCTGGTGCAGCATGACGGCAAACGAAAATGCTGTACCTAATAAAAAGAGCCAGCGATATTGGTGATAATAAACGTTGCGCTCCGCCGAAGGAATCGGGGTGGACATAGGTGTGCTCCTTGCTTTCTGAAGTATGCGCTAGTATAGCTTACGACCGATCTATTTGCTGTGCGGTGTGATGCCGAGCGCGGCGGGTGAAACTGATCAACGCGTTTAATGAAAAATGCGCGCCTGCTTTATTTCTCACGTTGTATCTGCGCCAGCTCGTTCGTGCAGGGGTGCTTGAACATAATGATTGTACATGCTTCTTGATCCGCTATTCTACACGTGCTAAGATGAGCCGTGGAACCGCCGCTGCTTCTGCTCAACGTCATCTTTCCAGGACTACCAGGAGATTGCACGATGCATACGCGGATCTTGCCTCGCCTTATCCCAGTCCCAGCCTTTGTTCTGCCGTCCTCGTCGCTTCGTACCGGCATTCAACCCTGGGCAGCCGCCATGTATCGTGTTACGCGCACGACTTTTGTACTGCGCTGCCGCTCAATCCGTATCACGAATCTTGCTGTAAAGCGCCGGTTAGCTCATGTTCGTCGGAGTGTTGCGAGCGAGCGTGGTCAGTAGTAAAGGCGAGGAACTAGCTATGCGGATTGCACAGATCGCCCCGTTGTATGAGGCCGTGCCGCCAACCCACTACGGTGGCACCGAGCGTGTCGTGTGGAGCTTATGCGAGGAGCTGGTCAAGCGTGGCCATGACGTCACGCTCTTTGCCAGCGGCGACTCCCACACCAACGGCGTGCTCTTCCCGACGACGCCCCGCTCGCTGCGTCGCCATATGAGCCGCGACGAGATGCTCTCGCTCTCGCCGTATCTGCATCTACAAATGCTGAGCCAGGTGTATCGCCGCGCCGACGACTTCGATCTGATCCACTCGCATGTCGATCATGCGACGTTTCCCTTCGCCAAGCTCGTGCCGACGCCAACAGTTACCACGCTCCACGGCCGCCTCGATCTCAGCTATCTACCGCCGATCCTGCGCTGCTATCCGCATCTTCCATTGGTCTCGCTGACGATGACCCAGCGCGCGCCGCTGCGGGAGCTGCCGCTCAACTGGGCCGGCTGTGTGGCGAACGGTATTCCGCTGGAGCACTTCACATTTCAGCCGCAGCCCGGCGATTATCTGGCCTTTGTCGGGCGCATCTGCCCCGAGAAGCGGCCCGATTGGGCGGTCGAGGTTGCGCGCCGCGCCGGCATGCCGCTCAAGGTCGCGGCCAAAATCGATCCCGTCGATCAGCAATACTGGACCGATGAGATCGCGCCGCTGTTTGCGGCCAATAACGTCGAGTATCTGGGCGAAGTGACCGAGCAGGAAAAGGCGGCGCTGCTCGGCGGCGCCTACGCGACGCTTTTTCCGCTGGATTGGCCGGAGCCCTTCGGCCTGGTGCTGATCGAGTCGCTGGCCTGCGGCACGCCGGTGATCGCGCTGGATCGTGGTTCGGTGCCCGAGGTGCTGCGCGATGGCGTGAGCGGCTTTATCTGCCGCACTGTAGATGAGATGGTCGCGGCGGTGGCGCGAGTCGCGACGCTGGATCGGCGCGTGTGCCAGCGCGAGTCGCGACGCTTCAGCGCCAAGCTTATGGCCGATGCCTACGAGCACATCTACGCGCAGGTCATCGCCGCGCGCAAAACACCGCTCTACGGTCGGCAGCTCGGCGGCGCGCGTGCCGCTGCGCGGTAAGCTCGATCCGCCGGCTGTACGAACATGGAGCGGCGGCGGCGGAAGTCGCCGCCGCCTGCCGATCCTGATGACACACACTTCTTCGTAATCGGTCAGAAGCCATAGCCTTGTTTGGGACTTTGGGTAGATCTCCGCGTGCCGTCGATCGTCTATAATCACACGGCGCGGCGCTGTGTGCTGCCCGCCGCATCATCGCAGGCGAATGTCCATCAGCAAAGGAGCAATCATGACCGATCGGGAGCTTCCCTGGGCCAGAGCCGACTGGTTCGAGCAGGCCAGCGCCTGGATTCAGACGGAGCTTGCGCGGCAGAATATCGATCTGACCGGCGCGATCGAGCAGCCACATATTCGGCCCTGGTCCACGGTTCTGCGCGTGCCCACCAGCCAGGGCGATCTATACTTCAAGGCGTCAGCGCCGGTGCTGGCCCATGAGCCCGCGCTGACGCAGGCGCTTTCCACGTGGCGGCCCGATTGTATGTTGCAGCTGCTGGCCACCGATCTCGATCGCGGCTGGCTGCTGATGCGTGATGCTGGCGCGACACTTCGCAGCCAGATCCAGTCTGTAGCAGATCTGCACCTGTGGCACCCGATCCTGACAACCTATGCCGAGGTCCAGATCGAGCTGGCGAGTCGCACCGATGATCTGCTGGCGCTGGGCACGCTGGATCGGCGGCTGACCACGCTGCCCGCGCAGTACGAGCGGCTGCTTGCCGACACCGACGCGCTGCTGATCGATCAGAAGAATGGCCTGACCGCTGACGAGTACCGGCGGCTGCGCGATCTGGTGCCCGAGTTCGCCGCAATGTGTGAGCGTCTGGCCAGCTATCAGATTCCGGAGACGCTGCACCACGACGATTTTCACGACGCCAATATTTTCGTCCGCGATGGCCGCTTTATCTTCTCGGATTGGGGCGAGAGCTGTGTCGCGCATCCTTTTTTTACGCTGCTGGTCACGCTGCGCGGTATCGCCTACCGGCTTGAGCTGGACGATCACGCGCCTGAACTGAGCCAGTTGCGCGACATTTATCTTGAGCCCTTCAAGCGCTTCGAGTCGTCTGAGCGGCTGCGGGAAGCGTTCGCGCTGGCGAATCGTGTGGCAATGGTTTGCCGCGTGTTGACGTGGTACCGTGTTGTGTCAAGCCTCGACGATGCGCTCAAGGCCGAGTATGCCGATGCGGTGCCCGGCTGGCTTCAGGAGTTTCTCAACGCTGGAGCGTCGGCCGAGTAATGTGTCTCTGAGGATATGTGATCCAGGAAAGGATGAATGTGGGCAAGCTGGTGCTGGTTGTCGGAAACTCGGGCGTCGGAAAAACTACTCTCGTGCGGCGAATCTGTCAGGTTTTGCCGTTGAGCTACGCGCTCGAAGAGCACGCCGAGCGGCCCTTTCAGGCGTTATTCGCCGCCGATCTTCAGCGCTATGCGCTGGCCAATCAGATCGATTATTTGCTGCTGCGCGCTGAGCAAGAAAGCGCGATCCGCCACAGCAGCGGCATCGGGATTCAAGACGGCGGCCTGGATCTGGACTTTTACGTATTCACCCGCTTCTTCCATCAGCGGGGCTATCTCACGCGCGACGAGTATCTGCTCTGTGAGCGGCTGTACCAGCGGCTGCGCCAGACGCTCCCGCCGCCCGATCTGATCGTTCTGCTGACCGCGCCGCTCGACGTGCTGCTGAGCCGGTTTCGCCAGCGCAACCGCTCGCTGGAGATCGCCGCCGCCGAGGATCTGTCGCGGCTACAAGAGCTGGTCGACGATTGGATGCAGAAGGTTGCGCCGGCTCGACTGATCAAAATCGACGCCGGCACCGACGATCCGATGTTTGCCCGCAGCCTGCCCCGGCTCGTCACGACGATCCAAGCGCTGCTCGACACGTAAACTCCACATTCGATCCCAACACAAAAGCCAGCCGCCGGGCTGGCCTTTGTTTTTTGATTGTTCTGCTTGCTAGAGCGCCCGCGGCGTGTGTTTGAGCGTGCGCAGCTTGAAGGTGAGATACAGGCTCAGGCCGATGTAATAGATCAGATACAGCAGCGAAAAGTTGCTGAGCAGGCTGTTGGGCGTCGGCAGCTGCGGCACGATCAGCGCGTAAGCGATCAGCCACAGCCCGGTCAGCGCCAGCGTCAGCGGACGGAACGCGACGGTGCGCGAGGGATACACATACTGGATCGGCACAAAGACCAGCAGCGAGCAGAGCACAAAGATCACGCTGACCGTCATCGACGATAGATTCAGCACGATCGTGTAGAAGGCGACGACGTTCCAGTAGCTGGGAAAGCCCAGGAAAAAATGATCGTCGGTTTTAGCGTCCACGCGGCAGAACTGGTAGCTTGAGGCCAGCAGCGGCAGCGCGGCGAGAACCATCCCGACGTTGCCCGCCGGCAGGTAGTTGCCGCTCCACAGCAGCAGCACCGGCGCGAACACATAGGTCAGATAGTCTACAATATCGTCGAGGCGGCGGCCGTCGAACCACGGCAGCGTCTCGCTGACCCGAAAGCGCCGCGCCAGCGTGCCGTCGGTGCTGTCGATCACCAGCGCGATCAATCCTAGCCACAGTGCCTGCGCGGTGTTGCCTTGAAATGCAGCCAACACAATCAGAAAAGCGAGCACCACGCCACTGGCAGTGTACAGGTGGACCGCAGCGGCGCTGAGCTGGCCCCACGGTGATGTTGTTTGTCGCATCAAGGCGGTATTCCTCTTGGGTTGGGACTACATATCGGGCGCATCATCCAAGGATGCGCTGTCGCAATAATACCAAATTGAGCGCCGCCTGTGGATCGTGTTCAGGCGTACGGCGTTCAAACGTGTTTTTGATGAGTCTACATAAATACTGTCTGCTGTCTGGGTGGAAATCTTGCTGCACCAAGTGTCCTATGGTGAGTAGTACGACTATCTCTTTTACAATCGCGGTCCAGAGCATACACTAGGTTGGTCATCGCTGCCCCCCGATTAGACAAAATCTTTACCTTCTATTCCCCGATCGGTGCTCATGGCAAAGCGGAAAATAATCCACATGTAACGGCTTCCACAGACCGCCAGCAGCTTGCCCCCGATAGCTGTGATTAAACACGGACACTTGGTTGCGCCCTACTTAAGGAGAACATCCCAGCATGAACGCGAACGCCAGTCAGTCCACCGTTGCCGTCTGCCCCCACTTCGATCCGCTGGAGCCTACCCAGCACGCTAATCCATATCCGATGTATGCTGAGCTGCGCCGAGAATCACCGGTATTTTATAGTCCGAAATACGATATGTGGGTGGTTACGCGCTACGCCGACGTCGCCGCCGCCTTGAAGCAACACGATATTTTCTCGTCGGTCGGCTCGCTGCAAACCAACCCTGATGTGCCGCCCGCAGTGGCAGCCGTGCTGGCAACCGGTCTCGAATCCGCGCAGCTGATGGTAGAAGTCGATCCGCCGGATCACACACGCATGCGTGCAGCCGTCAATAAGGCATTTACGCCGCAGCGCATCTCGCAGCTGGAGCCCCGGATTCGCCGGCTCGCCGATGAATTGATCGACTCGTTCATCGCGGATGGACAGGCAGAGCTGATCCACCAGTTCGGCAGCCCGTTTCAAGGTCTGGTGATCTGTGAGCTATTCGGGATTCCTGGCTCAGAGTCGGAGAAGATCAAGCGCTGGTCCGATATGTGGGTCGAGCTGGTTTCGGGTGGTGGCAACGAGGAGCGCATGGTAGAGTGCGCTCAAGCGCTTGTCGATAGCCAGTATTATTTTCTTGAGCAGCTCCAGGCGCGCCAGGTGGAGCCGCGCGAAGATCTGCTGATGTCTATGCTGCCGATCGACATGGGCGGCACGGCGTCGATGAACGCAGCCGAGGCGGCCTATAACGCGCTCGATCTGGTGGTCGCCGGACACGAAACCACCATGAATGCGCTCGGCAATGGCCTGATGCAGCTATTTTCTCATCCCGATCAGCTGGATCAGCTGCGCAGCGATCCGTCGTTGATCCCCAACGCGGTCGAGGAGATGTTGCGCATGGACGGGTCGGTCCTCGGCTTGTTCCGCATCACCACTCGTGAGACTGAGCTGAGCGGCGTGACGATCCCGGCCAAGGCCCGCGTATTTATCTCCTACGGCTCAGGCAGCCACGACGAGGAGCGCTTCGAAGAGCCTGAACTCTTCGATATTCGGCGTGCGAACGCCCGCGAGCATATCGCGTTTGGGCGCGGTGTTCACGTCTGCATCGGCGCGGCGCTGGCACGGCTGGAGATGCGCATTGCAGTAGAGCACCTGCTGGATCGGCTGCCGAATCTGCGCCTGGCTCCTGAATCCGCACCGCAGCGCCTGGAGCACTTCTGGATGCGCGGCTACAAGAAGCTGCCGGTCGTCTGGGACGTTGCCAATTCCTAGCGTTTTTTTTCCATCCTACAAACAAAGCCGGAGCGCTCAAAC
>DASWTW010000436.1:0-19287 GCA_036401895.1 Herpetosiphonaceae bacterium
TTCTCCGCATGTACACTGTCCATCAGGAGAGTCATTGACTCTTGCGCCTGATGGAATGGAAGCCGTTTGAACAGCAGCGTAAAGGTTTCATCCAGTACATAATCTGTGGTATAGATGGTGGCAGTCCGTGCATAAAACTGATTGTAGATTCCGACTGCTGCCTGGTGGCGAGACTCCTGTCGATCGCGTAGTGTTAGCCAGCCCCAGGTGTCCACAAAAAGCTTATGCACCATACAAATCCTCATCGATCTGCTGTGCCAGCGATCCGTGAGCTACGCCGCCAATAAATGCTTGCAGCGGGTCACTATACAAAGTAGCCTGAGGTGTATTCTCAACAGACTCGATGGGCGCTGACTGTTGCTTCGAGAGCAGAAAGCTAACGAAATCTAACACTTCACCCAGTTCATTCTCGGGAAGCCGATCGATCTCGGTCATGAGCCGCTGTTTCAATCGTTGCGCAGAAGCCATATGTGTCCTCCTGGAGGAAGTATAGCATTATTGTGCAGCCTCCTTAGCTACGCCCTCGGCACCTTCGCCCCTCGTTCCATCCACCAGATCAGCGCACGATCCCGCCAGAAGAGCGATCGCCGCACGCTGTAATAGACCCAGCGATACAGCCGGCTTTGTCGCACAAAATCATAATCGATCAGCACCACACGGCATTCGGGCGGATTGGTCAGCAGCAGGTTGTGTGAGCGCAGCAGGTTGCGCTGTACCAGAAAGCTCCATAGCCGCTCGGGCAGCTTCCACGGTGAGCGCAACTGTGTGCGCTCCTCCGCGCTGGTGCTCGTGCGGCCATACACATCGGGCATGGTGCGTGTGTCGTCGTAGAAGCTTAGCGAGCGCTTGATGATCGTGCGTAGCTGCTCGGCGACATGTGTGCGCTCTCCCTCGTTGAGTGTGGCGTAGTCTACCTGGAACAGCGGGTGCGCGTGGGCGACAAACGGCTGGATCACCAGCACCTGCACCCGGTCGCGGCTGTCGCGGGCGATCAGGTAGTAGCTGGGGATGCTGTGCTCCTCGCCGATGCAGCCCGCGAACTGCTCGGCGGCGGCGCGCATCGCGCGGGCATTGTCGAGCGCGGCTGACAGGTCGCCGCCCAGCTCGCACTTGAGCTTGACGACGTAGCGCCGGTCATCAGTAATATAAACTTCCGTCTCATTCCCGCCTGCGATCCGCTCCAGGTACAGATCGCGGTCCACGGGCGCAAAGACCTCATCGCTGTAAAGTGTTGCTGTCATATCTTCCAGATGCTATAGTTCGTGTCGTCATTATAGACGACCGGCGCAGACTGCCTGTTGCACCTGGCCCTCATCCCCTGGCCCCTTCTCCCATTGCGATAGGAGAAGGGGTAACAGCGGTACCAGGATCTATTTGTCGATGTTGCAGCGTGCTTGCCAAGGAGACCGCTCGATGTGTACTCCGCCCGCTTCTCCCGCCTTCGATTACGATGTGTTTATCTCGTATAGTTCCAAGGATGAGAGTTGGGTGCAGACGGAGTTGCTGCCGCGCCTAGAGAGCTGGAGCCTGCACTGTATTTCTCCGCACAGCTTTGAGGTGGGAGCGCCGCGCGTTGATGAGATCGAGCGCGCTGTTTTGGCAAGTCGCAAGACCCTGCTGATCTTATCGCCTGAGTATCTCGCCGATGCCTGGGCTATCTTCGGTGATCAGGTGGTGCAAACGCTCGATCCTGCAAGTCGTGCGCGGCGTCTTATTCCGTTGATAAAAACAGCATGCAAGCTTCCTGAGCGGCTAGGCAAGCGGGTGCCGATCGATTTTACATCGTAGCCCAGCTGGGAACGATTGCGTTCGGTGCTTGATCCATCATTCTCTCAAGCTCAGCTGGCAAAGCTTAACCCAGACGAGATTCCTGATCCCGCGCCGCTGCCTGCTGGCTCTCGGATGCAGCTCAGGCGTAATCCGCTGTTCGTTGGCCGCGAGGACGATCTGCCGGCGTTGGCGGCGCGGCTACGAGGTGAGGAGTAGGCCCTCACCCTGCTTCACTTCGTTCAGCGCCCCTCTCCCGTTGCGACAGGAGAGGGGCTTATTGTATGCGCTAGGATTTTCCCTTCTCCTTCAGTTCGTTTCATTAGCGATCGATGAGTTACACGAGGGACTTACTGTGTGCGCTAAATTCCCCTTCTCCTGTCGCAACGGGAGAAGGGGAAGGCCGAAGGTCAGGGGATGAGGGCCAGCCTACACCACCGCCTTGGCCAGCGCCTCGATCCCGTCGAGATCGTCGAGATCCAGCCATTGCAGCATCACGCGCTGCACCCCGGCGTCTGACAGCCGCCCGATCTGCTCGACAACCGCCTCAGCTGTTCCGACGATCAGCCCACGACCACGTAGCTCGTCGATGTTACGACCGTCGAGCTTGCGCTGCACCTCGGCGTCATCGCGGCCAAAGACCACGCCAGTCATCAGCGAGCGGCGCACATCGCCGGGCTGACGATCCTGCTCACGCAGCAGATCATCCAGAAGAGCGTTGCGCTCGGCGAACGTCTCGGCATTGATGAACACAGCGTTCCACTCGCGGGCAAAGCGCGCCACCAGCGGCAGTGTGCGTCTGGGACCATTGCCGCCGATCAGAATCGGAGGACCGCCGGGCCGCCTGGGACGCGGCAGCAAGATCGCGTCGTGGAGCTGGTAGTAGGTGCCCTCAAACGTCACCGGCTCGTCCCCGATCAGCAGCCGGTGTGTAACTTCCAGCCCCTCCTCGAAGCGTGCGAAACGCTGCGGCACATCCAGCAGCTCGAAGCCAAAGTTCGTATGCTCGCGCTCCTGCCAGCCGGCGCCCAGGCCAAGCGTCAGCCGCCCATTCGACAGATCGTCGATCGCGCTGGCCATGCGTGCCATCAGCACCGGATGCCGAAACGAGACCGGCGCGACCAGCGGCCCGAACTCAATACGCCTGGTATGACTCGCCAGCCACGTCAGCGAAACCCATAGCTCCAGCGAATCGATGTCGGGTGGATTCGGGTTTGTGAAATGATCCGAGCGATACAGCCCGGCAAAGCCTGCATCTTCTACCGTCTCCGCAATGCGCTGCCAGCGCTCCCAGGTAAGCCCATTCTGGCCCTCGACCATCAAAGCAACGTCAAGCATTGTATCCTCTTGTGCTACGCGGGATATTCTCCGGCTAGCGCTCGCAGGTAGCGTGCCGCCGAACGCTTGACCGCCGCTTTGGCATCGCCGGCGACGATCGTGTGAAACCACGCGCCATAGATCCGATCGAAGGCGAACGGCTCCACCGATTGCACAACATGCTCAACTGCTGCCGCATGCAGCGGGATGTAGTTAGGATAGCTGTACATAAAGCTAACATATCGACGATCCGAGACGACGTGCATAATATCGCCGGTCAGCAGCGTGCCGCGTCCGTCGGTGCCGGCAGCCCAGTGTAGCAGCGTGCCGCCGGGAAAATGACCGCCGCCGCGAATCAGCGTCAGCCCCTCGCCGAGCGCGTGAGTCTCGCCCTCCCAGAAAACGATCGCCGGATCGGGCCGCATCACCCACCGGCGATCGTTTGCGTGCAGATAGATCGGCGCGTTGAAGGCGCGGCTCCACTCGATCATCCCTGAGTAATAGTGCGGATGCGAGATCGCGATCGCCGAGATGCCGCCGCGCGCCTGCACCGCCTCGATCGCCGCATCGTCGATCAGCGGGATACAGTCCCAGAGCACGTTGCCGCCGGGCGCCTCGACCAGCAGCGCGCGCTGACCGATGCCCAGGCTCGGCTCGATCCCGATGCCGGTCAGACGCGGCTCGTGCTCTTTGATCACCGTCTTGCGCTCGGCGCGCAGCGCTTCGAGTGTGGTCCACTGCTGGCCACTCGGGCCGATGTACTGGCGCTCGTCCTCGCAGATCGGGCAGTGGGCGGGCGGCTCGTCGCCGGGCGTAAACTGCGTGCCGCAGGTGGTGCAGATAAACACTTGCATACATGTCCTCCTCAGGCGTTGATCGTAACACCACCGCGCCGTGTCGCCGCTGTCCGATCGGGCAGGAGCGGATTGGGCCTTGGTTGGAGCGCCACGCTACGGAACGACGATCTGCTGAATGTCCTCATACTCACGGATACCTGCGGCCTTGACCTGGCCGGTACCGGCGTCGAACGCGACCAGCTGATGATACGGCCCCGGCTTGCCCTGCGACGTTTGCGTAGCGGTGTAGATCGTGCTGCCGTCGGCGCTCATGGCGAGCGCAGAAAGATTGAACGGCTGCGCGTAGTCGAAGACAGTTTTGCGCTGCCAGGTTCCGGCGTCGAATACCTGGAACTGGCTGGGACCGGGCTGCTCGTCGGCATCGCGAAACCGTACTCCAACCACAAATGTTGATCCATCGCCGGAGAACGCGACCTGGGCACTGTTGAAGATCAGCGAGTGATCTTGCCACACAATCGTTTCTTCATGCACAATCGTCGCCTGCTCCAGATCCACGATTTGTAGCTTCATCTGCATATCGTGGGCAAAGTTGTACAGCAGGCGTCCATCCGGCGAGAGCACGGCTCGGCTGGCATTGATCGGGAATGGGATCTGCTCGGCCTGCTGCGTGCTGGTATTAAGCCGGTACATCTTTTCGGTGCAGGTGAAATAGATCGCGTCTCCACGCAGCGGCCTGAAGAAGGTGATAACGCCGCAGCTCGGCAAGTCGATCCGTTCGGGCAAGATCTGGCCGGTCGTCGTGTCTAGGATCTGAAGCCGGATATTCATGCTTTCGCTCTCCGGCATGTCGGCGGGGGAGACCGGCGCGTAGAGCCAGCGTCCATCGGGCGACGTCGTCAGGGTATCGTGGTACATCGATGCGCCCATCGGCGTATTCCAGAGCGGCTCCCACGTCGCAACATCGATCGCGTCGACCGTGTCCATCTCTGCCATGTACAGCCGCGACTTGTCAGGCGCGAGGAGGGTAGTTTGTGTGGCGCTGTAGTTGTTCTCGAAGGTCATGCGTGGCTGGAACGATAGCGCAGTCAGCACATGAAATTCAGCGCCAATAATCTGGCTTACCTCAGTGTCGGGAAACAGCGTATGGCTCTCGACAAGCAGCACTCCCGATAGATTGCTGAGCGGCAGCACGGGAGTAGCTACCGGCGGTGTCTCCTCAACCATCGGTTGCGCCGTCGGTGTCGGCGGACTCGGCGCTGCTGTCGGCGTTGGTGGACTCGGCGCTGCTGTCGGCGGCAGTTCTACCTGCGGCGGCTGCGTGATCTGCGGATTGGCCGAGACGCTAAACAGCACGCCCAGCACAATGATCGTGAGCGCCGCGCCGGCTAATGCCAGGCCGTAGCTCCAGCGGCGCGTACGAGGACGTTTACGTGACAACATGGCTTGAACTCCTATTTTTACGCGAGCGGGCGGCTCGGTCACTGGCGGCAGCGGCAAGGATCGCAATACCCGCGTGGTACGCTCTTCGCGGCTCCACTGCGCGGCACAGCTTGAGCAATGTGCCAGATGTGCCCTGACCGCGCTTTCCTCCGCCGCCGACAGATCGCGCCGGGTTGCGAGGAGGATCGAGATCTCAGAACAGCGCATCACGCTAGCTCCTTCTGGTATAGCTGGCGGAAGCGCTCACGGGCACGGGACACGCGCACCCGTACGGCGCTCGCCTCTTCATCGGTCAACGCCGCGATCTCGACGCAGGTCAGGCCGCCGTACTCGTAGAGCAGCAGTGCCTCGGCCTCCTTGGGCCGCAGCCGGGCGAGACAGTCGCGCACGCTCTGTGCGGTCGCCACCTCGCTCTCGAACGATGATGTCTGATGGCGATCCGTGAGCGGCAACCAGCGCCAGCGCCGCTGACGACGCACTGCGTCGTAGGCCAGATTTGTGGCGATGCGGTAAAGCCACGCGCTCGGATTCTCGGGCGGGCTATGCGGCTTGAGCGCTGCGAGCGCCCTGGCAAACGTGTCTTGTAGCAGATCGGCGGCGCGCTCCTCGTCGCCCAGGAGCCGGGTAAGGTAGCGAAACAGCGGCGTTTGATAATCCGCGAACCAGCGCGCGATCAGGAGACACGTTGCATCGGCGTCGTCAGCAGTCGCAAGTTCCAAGGCCATGCTTCTGCCTTTCCTTGAGTGGGTCTACCTCTTAAGACGAGCAAGATCCTGCGATCATAACGGCCCGCGCTGAAATTCCGCTAAACACGCCAAAGGACACGCCGTGCGACGTGTCCCTGGCGGATCGAGTAGCTTAGATAGATGCGAAGCTATTTTTGTAGTAGCTGGCGCAGCGCCTGCTCGGAGGTGGGATATTTGAACTGATAGCCGAGATCGAGCGCTTTCCTGGGGATCACACGCTGGCCCTCGGTCAGCATCCCGGCGACTTCGCCCAGCAGAATGCGCAGCCCGAAGCCCGGCACCGGAAACCACGAGGGCGAGCCCATCACCTGGCCGAGCGTTTTGGAAAAGTCGCGGTTGGTCTGCGGCTCCGGCGCGCTGGCGTTGAGCGGCCCGCGTGCGCGCTCGTCTTCCAGCGCCAGCAGAATCAGCCCGACCTCGTCGTCGACATGAATCCAGGGGAACCACTGCGTCCCCGGCAGGATCGGGCCGCCGCCGTAGAAGCGGAACGGCAGCGACATCTGCGGCAGCGCGCCTTCTTTGGGATCGAGCACGATCCCGGTGCGAATCAGAACCGTGCGAATGCCTAGCTCCTCGGCTTTGCTGGCCTCGTTTTCCCACTCGACGCACAGCCGGGCCAGAAAATCGTTGCCGGGCGCCGCGCTCTCGTCCAGCTTCGTATCGTCGCGCCCGCCGTAGTAGCCGACCGCCGAGCCGCTGACAAAAACCTGCGGCTTGCTCTGGGCTGCCCGCATTGCGCTGACGATGCCGCGCGTGCCGATGATGCGGCTGCTACGGATCTCGGCCTTGTAGTCCTCGCTCCAGCGCTTGCCCAGGATCGGCGCGCCGGCCATGTGAATCACGGCATACGCGCCGTCGATCGCACTGGCCCACGGGCCGCTTTCGCTGGGCGTCCAGGCCACGTATTCGGCCGCGCCCGGCAGCGAGCGCTGCGCTTTTTGCGGATCGCGCGAAAAGATCACAATCTGGTAGCCTCGGGATTTAAGCTGCTCAACCAGTCGCCTGCCGATCAGTCCGGTCGCGCCTGTGACGACCACACGTCGTGTATCTGCCATCGCTCATCGCTCCTCGCTAGCTGTGCAAAGGGTATGCACAGCAATTGCCTACCTCAATCATAGGCTTATTCCGGCGTGCTGGCAAGAGCAGATGCGATTGCAAGCGATCAAAGGTGACTGGAGGTTAGCCGGCGCGCACTTCTTTCCACGACGGCTCGACGTCAGCCTCGGACTCGGCAAGGGTTTGCCGGTGAAGGATGCGCTGGGCAGCGGCGCGAATTCCGGCAGCACCACTCCAGGCAACGACCGCCAGAGCAGCTAGCAGTATACCGATTACGCCACCACTTCCAAGATTATCGCCTGGCTGGCTGAGGCCGAGGCAGATCGCCGCGGTGAAGAGCGCGCCGAGCACCACGCCGGCCAGGCGCTGCCAGCCTGTGAGGATATGCTGTCCACCGATGATGAGACCAGCCAACGGCACCAGTACGAAGTAGGATGCACAGAGCAGAAAGGTATTGTCGCGAATGCCCTGGGCGCACATCAACACGCCAATGATCGCCGCGATTGTGCTGCATAGGGTCAGGGATGTTACGCGTGCAGCTATCAGCCACATCGAGTGTTCCCGAAATGCAGGCCGGGCAGGAATCACCAGCCAGAGTCGCGCCGGGCTGCGGAGGACAAAAGCGGCGACGACTACGATTAGGATGATGACGAAGAGGGTCAGAGGAAAAAGCAACACAGCTAAAGGCAAGCCACTGTTGAACGCTGCCAATGCTGTGACCGGCGGTATTAACAGGGCGGCTGTGATGAGTAATTTGCCTAGCCGCTGCCACATAGGTTGTCGCTGTTCGGTCGAGGTCTTGTTGTTTCTGGCGAGAGAAAGCGCGATCCTGAGCGTTGCGACGATCGCGATGATCGCCTGGACCATCGTCGTTACGTAGCCAGCCGGGCCGACCATGGGTACCACGATCAGGAGGATCAACAGCAGGAATAAGTCACCCCACTGTTGAATCGGGTTGCGCCAGGTACGATGCGGCTGCTTTCCCAGGATCGGCTGATCGGCACGAGCGACCATCGGCCTCAAACGCGAGGCTGCTATCGCCGCTAGGACCGTCAGAACTACTACCGCCAGAAAGAGTTGGAGCGTAGGCCGATACAGGGAAAGGCGCCATGATGAATCCAGAGCCAGATACTCGATTTGCTTAAACGTGCTCAGGATCAGGGCTAGGATAAAGCCGCTGATCAGCGTGATTTTGGCAGTCGGCATGCGCAGAGTAACTGTCAGTAAGCCATGCAGCAGACCGATGCCGATACCGAGCGCTACGGCCAGGATCAGCGCAGACTGGATCTCAATCGGCGTAGCCAACATCTCGCTATACATATCGCGTGGTGGTCGCACAATTACCGCGCCCATCATCACCACCGCGCCGAGTGAAAGATCCAGATCACCGAAGTAGAGCGGCAGACTCAGCGCCAGCGTACACATGGCGGTTTGCAACAACAGCGCATGCATCGTCGGTATGGTGATATCGCCCAGTCCGCCTCTCATGATAGTCGCCGGGACGAGCTGGGCCGCACCCAGGCCAAGCAGTACCAGCAGCAGGAGATTGCCGGCGTTAAGCCGTCCCGCAAAAAGGCGCAGCGTGAAGCGCTGGAGTGCGGCTCGACGCGTGTGATACGTTCGGCGGAGCGCACGTGCTGTAGCTTGTGGGTCTCCCAGATCGGCGAATGCCGCCTGTTCTGCCTCATGTTGGGTCTTGCCCTGTGATAGGTAATCGCTAACGGCGTCGTGGTAATGCGCTTCGACCTCTGCCCACACGCGCCGAGCGTGCTGCGGCCGAAGCTTAGCAGTGGAGATTTCCAGCCAGTGCGTCAACTCATCGCTCATGTGGCCTCTCCTAAGATGTTGGTAATAGCCTGTGCATAGCGCGTCCATTCTGCGCGCTCCTGTGCGAGCATCGCGCGGCCTGCCTCGGTCAGCCGGTAGTAGCGCCGGGTTCGACCGCTGTCGTGGGTCGTGTAGGATGCGATAAGCGCTTTCTGCTCAAGGGCGTGCAGCGTGGGATAGAGCGTTCCTTCTTTGAAATCCAGGACGCCTTCCGAGCGCTGCTTGATCTCCTGCGCGATTCGATAGCCATGACTTGGCTGCTGCGAGAGGATGTGCAGGATCAGGAGTGATAGGCTGCCTTTGAAATTCATGCGTTCTTTCCTATACCTCGGTATCCAGGGTATGATACATCGGAATCCAATGTATTGCAATCCTTAGCTGTGCATGGTCCGCAACCTGCTGCTACAGCCGCAGAAGCAACGATCGTGGAGGATTTATGCCAACTGCTGATCTCGACGGAGTATCGATCTTTTATCACGATGAAGGGCAGGGCGAGCCGCTGCTACTGGTGCATGGCTTCCCACTGTCGAGCGATCTCTACCAGCCGCAGCGCGCCGCGCTGAGCCGTCGCTTTCGGGTGATCACACCGGATCTGCGCGGCATGGGCCGCAGCGATCCACAGCCGGGCTACTCGATGGATACCTACGCCGACGATCTGATGGCGCTGCTGGATCGGCTGGGCGTTGGTCAGGCGATTGTGGGCGGCATGTCGATGGGCGGCTATGTGGTCTTTGCGCTGCTGCGGCGTCATCCCGATCGCGTCAAAGGCTTGATCTTGATCGACACCAAGGCGGCTGCCGATACCGAGGAAGGGCGGCAGGGGCGCTACAAGATGATCGAGCAGGCCCGCGGCGAGGGCGCGACCGCGATCGCCGATGCGATGCTGCCCAAGATGCTGACCGAGCAGACGCGCAGCCAGCAGCCCGAGCTGGCCGAGTTTGTGCGCGGCATGATGGCCGCAACGCCGGTCGACGGGATCACGGGCGCGCTGGAATCGATGGCGCTCCGACCCGACTCCACGCCGCTGCTGGCCTCGATCCAGGTGCCGACGCTGATCATCGTGGGCAGCGAGGATCAGGTCACGCCGCCGGCGGTTGCGCAGGAGATGCACCAGGCGATCCCGAACGCCGAGCTGGTGATCGTCGATGGAGCGGCGCACGCGGCCACACTTGAGCAGCCGGCCGCCGTCAACCAGGCGATCGAGGAGTGGGCCAGCCAATTGACATAGCGGCGCTTAGCACACATTTCGTCCTCGCACCGAATCCGACGGCATCTACCGCTTTGAGATGGTGGATGCCGTCGGTTGTGTACAGAGCTGCTCGTCGCTGCGTATCGAATCGTGCTCAATCACGTTTTCAAGTTAACGATCGATCGCAACCCGGCGCTTGCCAGGCTCGTACTCTGTTGCCGCCTGCCATACGACAAGCCCCACGCCAATCAAACCTCGCTCCGCAGCAGCCCGCTTCTCACCCACGAATCTTAGCATCTAAGGAGAGCCGTCAGCTTTAGTCGGCGCTCGGAATGTGTACTATCGCCAAACAGTATCGCTTGCGAGGCCGAAGGCCCGGCGATCGTGCCTATACTATAGGCATCTGCGACCCCGGCAGCGCACCACACAACACGCTGGAGATATTCATGAAGTACGATGGCCTGCGGACTCCCCCGACGATCAGTCAGATGTTACTACGAGCCAGGAGCGGCGAACGAGCCGGATTCGGCGTGGCGGCGCTTTTCACGCTCACGATGTTTGTCAGCGCTGCCCTGCTGTTTGTGGTCCAGCCGATGTTCGCGCGGATGATCCTTCCGCTGCTGGGCGGCTCGCCTTCGGTGTGGAACACAGCCGTCGTGTTTTATCAGGTTGGGCTGCTCGGCGGCTATCTCTACGCCCACCTGACGCGCACTTTTTTACGGCCACGACAGCAGGCGCTGCTGCACGGCGCCGTGATTCTGCTGCCGCTGCTGACACTGCCGATCGCCGTGCCCGCAGGCTGGACGCCGCCCACCACCACGAATCCGATCCCCTGGCTGCTGCTGCTGCTCACGGTCGCGATCGGCCTGCCCTACTTTGTGGTCTCGACGAGCAGCCCGCTGCTGCAATCGTGGTTTGCACGCACGGATCATCCGGCGGCTCACGATCCCTACTTCCTGTATGCGGCCAGCAACGTCGGGAGTATGCTCTCGCTGCTGGCCTACCCGTTTGTGATCGAGCCGCGCCTGGCACTGCTTCAGCAGAGCCGCGTCTGGTCGCTCGGCTACGGGCTGCTGGTGCTGCTGGTGCTGCTGTGTGTGGTAGTCGTCTGGCGCTCAACCGGCGCTCAGGCGCAGCGGCCCACAGCTGACGATCAAGCTGTTGCCGCTGCTGAGAGCGCCGAGCAGCCCACGGCGCTGAGCTGGCCGCGCCGCATCCGCTGGGCGCTGCTCTCGGCCGTCCCTTCCAGCCTGATGATCAGCGTCACGGCGTATCTGTCATCGAATATCGCGCCGTTTCCGCTGCTGTGGATCGTGCCGCTGGCGCTGTTTCTGCTGACCTTTATTCTGGTCTTTGCCACGCGTCCGCCGATTCCTCACTGGATTATGCTGCGCGCCCTGCCGATTGTGCTCACGCCGCTGCTGATCTGCCTGGCGATCAACGCCGTCGAGCCGCTGATCGTGCTGTTTCCGCTGAACCTGGTCACCTTTTTTATCGCGACGATGGTCTGCCACGGCGAGCTGGCTGCGGATCGTCCTCATGCGCGGCATCTGACCGAGTTTTATCTCTGGATGTCGTTCGGCGGCGCGCTCGGCGGCATGCTGACCGCGCTGGCCGCGCCGGTGGTTTTTAACTCGGTGCTGGAATATCCGATCGCGCTGGTGCTGCTCTACCTGCTGCTGTGGCGGCCTGGGCAGCAGCGTGGCACGGCTCGTCCTGATCTGCTGCGCGCGCTGGGCGTGACCGGGCTCAGCCTGGTTATGCTGCTGATTCTGATGATGGCGGGTGTAGGTGAAGGATCGCTGCGGCTGGCGCTGGTCTTCGGGCTGCCGGGCATGGTGGCGTTTAGCTTTTCGCGACGGCCGCTGGCCTACGCGCTGGCGCTGAGCGCGCTGCTGGTGATCGGCCAGACGGTCGATAGCAACCGGCGCGCGACCGAGTATGCCGAGCGCAGCTTCTTTGGCATCAATCGCGTGCTGTCGTCGCCGGAGTATATGAAGCTGGTTCACGGCACGATCGTGCATGGCTTGCAGAGCACCGACCCGGCGCGGCGCACTGAGCCGCTCTCGTACTATCATCGCACCGGGCCGCTGGGCCAGATCTTTGAGCGCTGGAGCAGCGCCGGTTCGGGGCAGCGCGTGGCGGTAGTTGGTCTGGGCGTGGGCTCGGCGGCGTGCTATGCCCAGCCACAGCAGGAGTGGACCTTCTACGAGATCGATCCGGTCGTGGAGCAGATCGCCCGCGACGAGCGCTTCTTCAGCTATCTGCGCGACTGCACGCCGGACGCTCCGGTCGTGCTGGGCGATGCGCGCCTGATGCTGGCCGACGCTCCCAGCGCCGCCTACGATATGATTATTCTGGACGCGTACAGCTCGGACGCGATCCCGACGCATCTGATCACGCGCGAGGCGCTGGCGCTGTACAAGTCCAGGCTGGCGCCGGGCGGTCTGCTGCTCTTCCATATCTCGAATCGCTACCTGACGCTGGCGCCCGTGCTGTCCACGCTGGCCGCCGATGCCGAGATGGTGGCGCTGGAACAGTTCAACGACGCGACGCCCGAGGAGCAGGCGCAGGGCAAGTCGCCGTCACAGTGGGTGGTGCTGGCTCACGAGGCCGACGACTTGGCGCTGCTCAACGGCGATACGCGCTGGAAGCCGCTAGGCGCTCCCGCTCCCGAGCTGCTATGGACCGATGATTTCCTGAGTATTCTCAACGTGTTTCACTGGTAGCCTGGACGTCATATCGAATCGCGTAGCTGTTTGAGCATGTCGCTTGATGCGGCATGCTCGTTTTTGTGGTATGACTTAACCATAGTCTTCCGATCGCAAACCTGCATAGTCGCCAAGGATAAGCTATGAGTGGTCGCCGGGTGTTGCTGTGGGGCGTTGTCGCCAGTGTGGTGTTGACAGGGTTGATCTGGCTGGGTGGATCGATTCCCGCGAGTGTGTATAAGCTGCCGGATCAGGGCGCATCATGGTATTACTGGAAGTTGCCCGAGCCAACGTTCTGGAGTCGCGCGACGGCCTGGGGCTTGTTTGCCATCCATCAGATCGCGATCTGGGCCTGCATCTGGTGGGCGCAGCATAAGCAGATCCGGTACACGACCCTGCTGAATCCCATCAATTACATCCTCCTTACTATTAATAGCCTCTTTATTGGATTGCATTTTCTGCAAACGTATATTTGGTACGATGGCTTAGCCCAGGACACCTCGATCTGGAGTTCGCAGGGCGCGGTGGTGCTGCTGCTAGCCTTTGTGCTGATCATGGAGACGCCCCGACGCGGATTGTTCTTTGGGAAACGCGTTCCCTTTAAGCAGGAGTTTATTAGAATTATTCGTGTATATCACGGGTACTTCTTCTCGTTCGCAGCGGTTTATACCTTCTGGTACCATCCGATGGAGGCGACCTGGGGCCATCTGATCGGCTTTTTGTATATGTTCCTGCTGCTACTGCAATCGTCGCTGATCTTCAACCGGGCGCATATCAATCGCTGGTGGACCTTTGCGCTAGAATTTATGGTGCTGCCTCATGGTGTGATCGTGGCGCTGATCCAGGGCAACGGGCTCTGGCCAATGTTTTTCTTTGGCTTTGCGGGCATTGCGCTGATCACTCAGCTGCACGGCCTGCCGATCGGTCGCTGGACCAAGCGGCTGGTCTACGGTGCGTTTCTGCTGAGCGTGCTGGCGGTCTATGGCCTGACCGAGCGCGGCTTTGGCCGGCTGGATGAGATTATTCGCATTCCGGTGATCGATTATCTGCTGATCGGCGTGCTGTATCTGCTCTTCCTGCTGATCTACTGGTCGATCCGAGGCATCGGGCGGCTGCGCACGCAGCGAGCGTCTGCGGCATCGTAAGCTTCTCCGCGTCGTCGAATCCACTGCGTGATCGGCGGCGCGGCTTCTTCAAGCGAGGTTTTCATGGTTGACGAACAAGCACTCCGGCAGGCGGTCGGCGAGTACGGCATCGGCAATATTCAGCGGCATATTTTCCTCTGCGCCGATCAAACCGAGCCCAAGTGTGCGCCCCACGCCGATACGCTGGTCTCCTGGAATTTTTTGAAAAAGCGTCTCAAGCAGCTTGGCCTCACCGAGGGCAAGAAGATCGTGTTTCGGACCAAGGCCAACTGCCTGCGCGTCTGCCTATCCGGTCCGATCGCGGTAGTCTATCCCGAGGGCACCTGGTATCACAGCTGTAGCCCGGAGGTCCTGGAGCGCATCATTCAAGAGCACCTGATTGGAGGCCAGCCTGTGGAAGAGTACGCCTTCGCGTTCGATCCACTATGTGAGCTTGGCGAGGAGCTCAACCCTTAGCGTTGCTGAATCGAATTGGCAGCTGTGCAGGACCCCGAACCGTAAGTGTGTGGTACCACGGGATGTCGTTGTCGACGATTGTAAAGCTGCTGAAACGAGAAAGCAGCAGCTCCAGCGCCAAGCGTGCCTCCAAACGGGCAAGCGCGGCTCCCAGGCAGAAGTGTGGTCCGTGCCCAAATGCGACATGCGCCTGGTTGGAGCGGTTGAGGTCGAATGTATTTGGGCTTGGAAACTGATCCGGATCACGATTCGCCGCTGCCAGCATAACCATCACGGAGGTGCCGGCGGGAATGAGCGATCCAGCGATCTCCACATCCCGCGTTGCCTGACGGTAAAGGTTGTGGATCGGAGGATCGTAGCGCAACATTTCTTCGATGAAGCGTGGGATAAGCGCAGCGTCACTACGTACCTGCTGCAAAATATCTGGTTGTTGCGTAAGCGTAAGGAGCGATTTGCTGAGGAGATGGATAGTGGTCTCGATCCCGGCAACGACAAGCAGGAACATAAAGGCGATCAGCTGATCTTTCGTCAGCGATTCTCCATCAAGTTGAGCTTGGGTTAAGCTGCTGATCACATCCTCGCCAGGCGATTTCATGCGCTCGTCGATCACCGAGCCAAAGTAAGCTTCCATCTCTTTGACCGTAGTACGCACGGCCTGCGCATATTCTGCACTCGGTGGCACTGGCGTGATGCTCGTGAGCATATCGGACCAGGTTTTGAATTGGGGATACAGGGCAGGATCAAGCGCCAGGAATTGACCTAAGGCTCCCGCCGTGAGTGGCGTAGCAAACTCGCTGACAAACTCAACTTCGTCCTGATGTTCCACACGTGCTACCAAACGCTCGATCAGCGCTCTGATGTTTGGCTCTGCCCGCGCAATTGCGGCAGGTAACCAGGTCCTGCTGATCAGGTTGCGATTTTTGGTGTGCGCTGGAGGGTCCATGCTAAGCATCGTGTGCAGGCCAGGGTTATAGCCTAACCATTCCGGCTCAAAAGCTGCGACGAATTCGGCTGACGAGAAGCGATCCGGTGATTTCAGGACCGACATCACATCAGTGTACCGGCTAATCGCCAAAGCCCCGCCAGGCTCGACGGGACATACTGGACTATGAGCGCGCATGTCGGCATAGAACGGATAAGGATCGGCGACGAATTCGGGAGCGAACAAATTGATCGGTTCCATAGAGATCCTCATTGTAGGTGGCAAGGCGCGCTTCACCCGTGTGTAGGCGAGCATTGTACACACCCGTATGCGCGATCGGCTACACCAACTTTGCGGTAGTCGCCACAACAATGGCTGTAGAAGGTTAGTGAATGGCTAAGGCAGGGGGTGGATCGGTAGTCGCCCACGCCAGCTTGCGAATTGGCCAACGTCTAGGAACGTACATCGATTGTAGCGATTGTATCACCTATAGATGCTGTGGAGAAGAGCCGTTGAGGCGATACACTTCACAGCAACCCTTGCGGGCCGCGTGCAGAGCGGCATCAGGCGATCGTCCTCCGTAGCAGCTGGTAGGGCGCCATGGTTGGCTCTAACACGGTCGGATAGCCGTCAAGCTGGTAGCCGACGAGATACCCTGCCTGGCTGTCCAGGCCGAAAGGCCAGGGATCGACCTGGATCGTGCCATCCTCGATGTGATACCACACCTCGACCTGATCCTGGCTGTTATTCCTGGGAAAGATGCGCACCGCTCCTTCGGCGGGCTCCTCAAAGCAGAAATCAAACGCGATGCGGTCGCACAAGTTGGTGATGCGATCGATGCGCTCGAAGGTTGTCAGCTCCAGATTGTGGCGCAGGAGCTGCTCGCGAATTGCCTGGGTCATTTGCTCGGTCATAGTCTGGTGCGCAGGAGACTTTCCATAGCTGACAAGCCGTTTGAGATGCATTTTGGTGATCAGATCCGCGATTGGATCAGCCCAGGTCATCTCAAAGCCGCTGCGAGTAAGCGCCAACCACTCCTCGTCGGGTAGCTCCCCGATCGGCAGATTGTCAAGCAGCCCGTATGCGCGGTCGTGGAGCCCAATCCCGGCAAGCAAGGACATGCGTGGAACCGCCGGCCGATCGAAGGCAGTGTTGCCCCACAGCAAGGCCAGCGTGCCCGCCAGCTTCTGGTGCTCCGACTGCGCGATAGCAATGGGTCGCTGTTTGGATTTGAACATCATCACCTCGGCAACGTGGACGGCGTGTGAAAGCGCCGATCAGGTAGATCGAGCAATGTCGACTATGACGCCATGCTGTAACTATACACGGATTGTCACCTGTGCTCGTGCTGCTGTCGGACAAGCGGCGGAGAACGCTACAAGGACAAAGATATTCTGAACCAGGGCGAGCTGTTCTCGCTCTCGCAACATTGTCATCGACAGGTAGGCGGGCTTGTCCCTTGTCGTCATCGCCCGGAGCAGCTAGTGTGCTTCTTGGATAAGCTGCAACCAGGAAGGACACAGGAGCTATGTCACATACACCTTCGGTCTCGTCGACAACCGCCGGCTGGTTCTACGGCTTGCTTGGCATGTTGAGCTTTAGCCTCACGCTGCCCGCTACGCGCGTTGCCGTCGCCGAACTTAATCCCATCTTTGTAGGTCTTGGGCGCGCCTTAGTTGCGGCAGCTCTCGCGGCCATCTTGCTGAAGCTGACCCAGCAGCCGGTGCCGTCGCGATCGCAAATCAAAAGCCTGCTGCTCGTCGCCGCCGGCGTAGTCGTCGGCTTTCCGATATTGTCGGCGTGGGCCTTACGCATTGTTCCCGCGAGTCATGGCGCGATTATGCTCGGGCTGCTGCCGCTGGCGACGGTGATCGCCGGTGTGCTGCGGGCGGGAGACCGGCCCTCGCGTGGGTTTTGGGCGGCAAGCAGCGCCGGCAGCAGCGTCGTGATTGTGTTCGCGATCGTGAGCGGCGGCGGACATATCCAGGGCGCGGATCTGGCATTACTTGTCGCAGTGATTGCAGCCGCGATTGGCTATGCGGAAGGCGCGCGCTTAGCCCGAGAGATCGGCAGCTGGCAGGTGATCTGCTGGGCCCTGCTGATCGCCGCACCGTTTTTGCTGGTTCCTGTGGGATTGACGCTCCTGCGCGGCGTACATGGCTCGCCCTCGGCCTGGATCGGCTTTGCGTATGTCAGTGTCTTCAGCATGTTTCTGGGCTTCTTTGCCTGGTATCGTGGGCTGGCGCTCGGCGGCGTTGCCCGCGTGGGACAGCTCCAGCTCTTGCAGCCATTTTTCACGCTCGGCGCGTCGGCGCTGCTGCTTGGCGAGCAGATCACGCCCGCGACGATCTTGGTCGCCCTGGTGGTAGCGGTGATTGTTGCGCTGGGACGCAAAGCGCGAGTGGATCGAGCGCCGGCAGTCCAACCTGTGGCCCAGGGCAGGAGCTAGCGCATCTTCCAGCGCCGCGATCGCCGGCATTATCGCGATTTCTGCCACTACGCATACCTTTTCCCCGATTTCCTGCGTTTCCATATGTGGAAGGATGAGAGAACAGACACCGTCCGCATGACGATTCTCGCCGATCGTTGTGCGGACGGTGCGCGGCTTTGTGTCTCGCCGAACACAAGGTCGGACACATCATGATCCTGGTAGCAGATGCGCTGCCGCGCCTGGTCAATAGAAGGAGGAGCTTAATGATCTTCAACTGGTCGCTCCGGCGTCGTGCCGCGAGCAGTCTGCTCTTGTTGTCCAGCTTCACGGGGGCCGCCGTCGTCGCCGCCCAGTCTGTGCCTACCTACACTGTTTATAACGCCCCGGTCGACACAGTGGGTGGGAGCGAAATTCTGGATCTGGCGGTCACGGCCAACGAGCGCTATGCCGTCGTCGTGGGCAGCAATGACGATCCCGCCGAGCAGAAAGTCCGCACGGTCGCACTTTCAGCAGCTAATCGTTTCACCAAGCAATCGTTTGATGTTGTGTCGCAGATTCCCGCTCGCCTGATCGACCCGGTGCTGAGCGGCGTGGCCACGCATCCGACCGCGAGCTATGCGATTGTGACGGTGCGCGAGCAGAACGCTGCGGCGATCACCGCCGGCAATGAGGCGGCCGGTGTCGCGCTCTTTGTGCAGATCAACAGCAATGGAAGTATGGGCTTCGCGCGCTCGGCGGCGCTCGATCTCGGGCGCTACCCCGAGGCGATCGCCATCGCTCCCAACGGCCAGTTCGCGCTCGTCGTCAACACCGATCCCGACGACGGCTCCGGCAACACGATTCGGCGCTCCGGCACGATCTCGATCATCGATCTGCGCTCAGGTCCTGCTGCAGCCCGCGTGCTGGCGACGGTAACGCCCTCTTTGGCCTCAACCGGCAGCACGCGCGACGTCGACGATCTGGCGCCCGAGGCGATCGCGATCAGCCCAGACAGCCGCCGGGCGTTTGTGACGCTGCAAGAAAACAACGGGATCGCGATCATCGATATGAACTTGGCGGCGCTGCCGACAACCGTCGCCGCTGTGCCGCTGCCGCGCCAGAGTAGCGGTACCAGCCCGCGCCTGTTCCCCGATGGCCTGTCCGTAACGCCGGATAGCCAGTATCTGGTGACGGCCAACGAGGGCGTGAACCAGGATCGACCGAACAGCGTCAGCCTGTTCCGCATTGTCTCGTCCACGCAACTGGAGTACCTGGCCGACAGCGGCAGCGCGATCGGAACGGCGGTGACACTCGCCGGCCTGCCCGCTGCCAGCACCGGCTCAGAGCCCGAGATGGTCGTCACCAATCAGTTCGGCTCGACCATGAAGGCGTTTGTCACGCTGGAAAAATCGGCGGCGGTCGCGGTGTTCAACATCACGCCGACGGCGACGACCAAGCTTGCGCTGGAAAGTCTGATCCCGCTCGATCGTGGGCAGGCCGCCGG
>DASWTW010000437.1:0-8825 GCA_036401895.1 Herpetosiphonaceae bacterium
GGGTATGACCGCCGGCAAGGGGAAGAAGATCAGTAGCACGAAGATGATCCGCACGATCGTCGGATCGATGCCAAAATATTCGCCAAGGCCACCGCAGACGCCCGCGATCACGCGGTTGTTTCGCGGTCGCCGTAATGTTCGTTGCATGTCAGTTTCCTTTCCGCTTCAAGTATCGCCTATGTGACGCACCGACGCGGTCCGGTGTTGCAATCCGCACGTTGGCAACGCTGACTAGCTGCCCTGGCGATCGCGCAGCAGCGCCTGAAGCGGACCCCAGCCCGCGCCCAGCGCCGAGTCGCCGCCGTCTACGCGAATGATCGTGCCGGTGATATAGGCGGCGGCAGGCGATGCCAGAAACGCGATCAGCGCGCCGATCTCGTCCACGCCGGCAAAGCGGCCCAGCGGATTCAGCCGCGCGTTTTCGTCGGTCTCGAAGGCCGCCTCGCCGCCGGTTGCCGCCACTGGTCCCGGCGCGATCGCGACCGCCCGGATGCGCTGCGGCGCAACCTCCAGCGCCAGCGTGCGGGTCATCTGTTCCAGCCCGGCTTTGAACGCGCCGTAGGCCAGCGTCTCAGGATCGGCGACCTGCGCCAGTGTGGAGGAGATGTTGATGATCACGCGATCGCCGGTGGCAGCTTCGAGCAGCGGCAGCGCGGCCTTGATGCAGAGAAAAACGCTGGTCAGATTGATGGCAAACAGCCGCTGCCACTCGCCGAGCGTGAGATCGCGCAGGGCGCTGCTGCACGTCGAGCCGACGCCGTTGACCAGCACGGTCAGCTGTCCCAGCGAACTCGCCAGCGCCACCGCCTGCGCGACATCGGCTTCGCTCGTCATATCGCCGGCGATGGTATGCAGCGCGGCGGCAGGCTGAGCCGCCGGCAGCGTTTCGAGCGCGGCAGCATCACGATCGACGGCGACCACGGTCAGGCCGCCGGCCAGCAGATGGCGCACGGCCGCGCGACCGATGCCGCCTGCGGCAGCCGTGACCAGCGCGATCCGAGGTTGTTCGCTCATAGATGCTCTGCGCCAGGCCGGACGCGATCGCCGGGCCTGACGCACGCTCCTTTCGCAAGACTTATCCGGTTGTGGCTACGACCGGAGTAATGGTCAGCGCCGCAAACAGAAACAAACCGAGGCCGATCAGAAACGCCGCGCCGGGTAAAGCCCAGCGGTAGCGCCGGGTCAGCAGCGTCAGATGCGGCAGCAGCAGGCCCAGCAGCAGCACGACGAAGATCAGCACCGGCAGGTAGATAGGCAGGAAGAGCGCGACGAAGAGGCCACGGATCAGCGGAGTCAGCATCAGGATGCCGCTGATCGCCGGCAGCAGCGCCAGCACAATTGTTGGGCGGGGCGCGTCCTCATCCTCGGCGCGGAAGCGTACTGCCAGCGCGATCAGGCTGAGCAGCAACGGCCACGTGAAGAGATAGCTGGTGCCCGGCAGTAAAAAGGTCGTGGCGATCAGGACGATCAGCCACCAGAGCCACGCGCCGACCAGCAGATTGTTGAACAACACGCGCTTACGGAATGCGACGTAGAGCGCCGAGGTGATGCCCAGCGCCATGCAGACATAGCTGATCGCGAAGAAATTCCAGTTGTAGGTCGAGCCGTTGAGCATGTTGACGGGCTCCACTCCCAGCACCGGAATGATGTTGGAGACGGCGAAGATGCCTGCTAGCGTGACGATCAGTGCCAGCAGAAAGATGAAAAATCCCGCCGTCAGCCCTTTGGCCGTCAATCGGCGTCGGCGGAAGCCCAGCACCAGCACTGCCATAAACCCGATGATCGTGAGGATCAGCAGCGGCAGGTTCCAGATCTCGGAGTAGTGGACGATCAGGCCGAAGAGGCTGAAATAGACGCGATTGGTCTCTTGCACCGTGTCGAGGCTGGTACTGCCCATGCCTTGCGCCAGGCTGAGCATATAGGTGCCGTGATGCTGCACGCTACGCGGGTTTAGATTGGCGATGTTATCGCCGGGCGTGTGGTAGTGCAGGTAGCCGTCGATGAAGGCAAAGCCGATGCCGGCCTTATCGGCGGCGCGAAAGACGGTCAGATCGGTGTCGTTGGGGAGCAGACGATAAATGTCGAAAGTGAACGAGTAGCCGACGGCGTTGGGCGCGAACCGTGCGAACTGGCGCACCAGCCAGCCGTTGTTATTGCTGGTCTCGAACATATACGACGGGCCGGTGGTGCCGCGCGCCTCGAAGTTGAGCACGACCTTGACATCTTGCGCCCAGGGATGCTGATCGACAAAGCCCTGCGCGCCGAGCAGACCCAGCTCTTCGCCGTCGGTGAAAATGAAGATGATGTCGTTGCTGGGCTGCGGGCCGGCCTGGAGCGCGCGCGCCGTTTCGATCATGGCTCCGATAGCTGCGACATCGTCGCTGGCGCCGGGGCCGTCCTCCACGCTATCGTAGTGGGCGGCGATCGCGACGGCGTTATTGGTGTTGGCGCTGCCCTCGATGCGCGCCAGCACGTTCTGGATCGTCGCCGATGACTGGCGGTTACCGCGCAGCGTGCGAGACACATCCGTCGTCTGTACCTCGGGCTGGAGGCCGATACTGGTCAGCTGGGCAACAATATAGTCGCGTGCCGCAGCATTTTCTGCCGATCCGGTCGGATGTGGACGTTGGGCGATCGCCTGGACATGCTGCATTGCCCGCTCTGCCGAAAAGACCGTGGGCGCAGCATCGGCGCCGACCACACTGGGCGGCTCCATCTGGTACATGCCCAAAAAGACCAGCACCCCCAGCAGCAATAGTATGAGCGTGGTGGTGGGGACAACAATGCTTGCTTGATTCTCCGACGTACGCGCTTCCATGAACAACTGGTCCTTTCACGAGATCAGGTGGTAGGCAAATAAGATCATGTGGTTCTGCGCCGGTGGTCCACAGCCGGTGATGAGGTTGAGCTTATCTCATTGGATGCCTCATGCATCCGTGGTCCCTGAGTGTGGATTATGGCTGCCTGAGTCTGCACTGCTCGGCGCCGACAGTGTTGGCGTTTCCTCCCTCGATTGTATCATGTCCTTGGGATATGCTTGTCAGGGCCTGATCAATGCCCTGCGGGCGAACAAAGGAACAAACGAACAAGGGAACAACAAGAATCCAGAGTGTTTGTTCTTTTGTTCCTTGGACAGGCCCTCACCCCCTGCGTCCCCCGGCCCCGAACGTCGGCGGTCTGCCCAGAGGGTACCCGTCGGTTGCCGCAGGCGAGGGGGAAAGTGTGTGCTGCTTGGTTCTAGGTTCTTTCGTTTGGTTCTAGGTTCTTCGCTTGGTTCTTGACATCGCGCGTTCCTCCGTGGTAGTGTCAGCGCCCTACCAAGGAGAAAGCCTCAGTCTATGAGTACATCTGCTAGACAGCCCGAGCCGGTACGAGTTGTGTTGGATACCGATCCCGGCATCGACGATGCGCTGGCGATCTTGCTGGCGGTCGCCTCGCCGGAGATCGATCTGGCGGCGGTAACGGTCACGGGCGGTAACTGTCCGCTGGCGCAGGGCGTGCGTAACGCGCTGGCCGTGCTCGATATGGTGCGCTCGGATGTGCCGGTGGTGCCCGGCGTGGCACTGCCGTTGATCCGCCCACCGTTTACGGCCGAAGAAACCCACGGCGACACCGGGCTGGGCAACGCACATCTGCCGGAGCCGACGACGCTGGCAGCGGCCGAGCACGCCGTCGATCTGCTGGTTCGCGAGATCATGACGTCTGAAACGCCCGTGACGCTGGCTGCGGTCGCGCCGCTGACCAACGTGGCGCTGGCGATCCGTCGCGAGCCGCGCATCGTGGAGCGTGTGCGCGAGGTGATCGTGATGGGCGGCGCGCTCGATGTGCCGGGCAACACCACGCCGCTGGCTGAGTTCAACGTCTATGTCGATCCGCACGCGGCGCATATCGTCCTGCATAGCGGGCTGCCGATCACGCTGATCCCCTGGGACATTACCTCGAAGGTGCTGCTGACTCAGGAGCACGTCGATCAGCTGCTGCGGATCGACTCGCCGGTCAGCCGCTTTATCGCCGACGCGACCAGCTTCTATATCGATTTTCACCGTAACTACTTCGGCTATGCGGGCTGCTCGATCAACGATCCCTGCGCGCTGGCGCTGGCTTTTCGTCCCGAGCTGGCCGAGTATGAGTCGGTCTTTGTGGACGTCGAGATCGACAGCCCTAAAAGCATGGGTAAGACCATGGCCGATACCCTGAACGTGTGGAAGCAACCTGCGAACGTCCGGCTGGTGCGTACCTTCGATCAAACGGCGTTTCTTGAGCTGTTCATGGAGCGGATGAGCGCGCTGGCTGGACAACATCGCGGCGACTAGAGCGACAGCACAGGCCCGGAAGCAGTATAATGTCAAAGTTTGGCAAAAACGCATGATCTCAAAAAAGGAAGGATATGTCACGCTCGTATCGCTATCTGGAAGTGATCACCGGATTGTTTGTCGCGGTCCTGCTGATCAGCAATATCGCCTCGACCAAGTTTATTAGCTTCGGCCCGTTCGACTTCGACGGTGGCACGCTGCTCTTTCCGCTCTCCTACATCTTCGGCGATATTCTGACCGAGGTGTACGGCTATGCGCGCTCGCGCAAGGTGATCTGGACCGGCTTTCTGGCGGCGCTGCTGATGTCGCTGACGTTTGCGGCGGTGGCGGCGCTTCCGGCCAGCGCGGGCAGCGAGTCGCTCAACGCGGCGTTCAATCAGCTGCTTGGCCTGGTGCCGCGCATCGTCGTGGCCAGCCTGATCGCCTATTTTGCGGGCGAGTTCGCCAACTCCTACACGCTGGCCAGGCTCAAAGTGCTGACCAATGGCCGCTATTTCTGGATGCGCGCGCTCGGCTCGACGCTGATCGGGGAGGGCGTGGACACGCTGCTGTTCGTGATGATCGCGTTTGTGGGCGTGGCCGACGCGCCGCCGCTACTGACGCTGATCCTTTCGAACTATGTCTTTAAGCTGGTGGTAGAGGTTGTGCTGCTGCCGGTGACGTACGGCGTGGTGAGTCTGCTGAAGCGCGCGGAGCAAGAAGATTATTACGATCGCCAGACCAACTTCAACCCGTTCCTGCTGTCACAGTCCTGATCGGCGATTTCCAGGCGTGCGCCGGGACATAGGTTGCGAGAGATCATCATGAGTGAAGTCGAGCAGGAGCCGTTTTTTGAGCTGGTGAACCAGCGCTGCGAGGCGATCGCCGATGTCTGGTACCGCGCGGTCGCTCATACCAGCTTTGTGCCGCATCCGGCCAGTGAGATCCGGCGCGTCCTCCTTGATCTGACGCGACAATCGGTCAGGCTCCTGTTCACGCAGGACCTGGATCGTGAGGCGGCGCAGGAGATTGGCGCGACTCTGCCACGGCTCAACTACACTCCGCCCGAGTCGCTGAGCCGCACGATAGAGACGCTCTCCGCGCAGATCACACAGGAGCTGCCCTGCGCGGAGCTGATCCGGCTTCAGCCTCGGCTTTCCTTGCTGCTGGGTGAGATCGCCGCCGGCTTCTTTCGGCAGGCGCGCAACACGATTCTGGCCGACCAGGAGGAGATCCGCTATGCGCTGCTGATGGAGCGGCGTCGTGCCGAGCACGCCCTGGCGCAAGCCCGCGATCAGGCGCTGGAAACCTCCCGGCTCAAGTCGGACTTTCTGGCGACGATGAGCCACGAGCTGCGCACGCCGCTCAACTCGATCATCGGCTTTACGAATATCACGCTTCAGGAGCATCAGGGGAGGCTCAACGAGCAGCAGCGCAGTAATCTGGAGCGTGTCAGCCGTAACTCGCAAACGCTGCTGGAGCTGATCAACAGCGTGCTGGATATGAGCAAGATCGACGCGGGCCGCATGCAGTTGGTGGATGAGCCTGTGCAGATCGCCGCTGTGGTGGAGAGCGCCGTCGCCAATATCGAGGCGCTGGTAAGCAGCAAGCAGCTCGACATAACTGTACTTCGGCCTGAAGGCTCGCTGCCATACGTGCGCGGCGACGCCACCCGTTTGCAGCAGGTGCTCATGAATCTGCTGTCGAACGCGGTCAAATTCACGTCTGCGCCCGGCTCGATCACGGTGATCCTTGAGTACGGCACCGCCTGGACGCTGACGAGCGCCGCGCCACCGGATGGCGATCTATCGGCGGGCCAGTGGGTCGCGGTAAGCGTGCAGGATACCGGCATCGGCATTGCGCCCGAGGAGCTGGAGCGCATCTGGGGCGAGTTCTACCAGGTCGACAGCACCACGACGCGGAAGTATAGCGGCACCGGGCTGGGGCTGGCGATCGCCAAGAGGCTGACCATGATGATGGGTGGGACGGTCGGCGTGCGCTCCACGCCGGGCAGCGGCTCGACGTTTACGATCTGGCTGCCGGTCGAGCGCGCGAATGACCAGGCAGAGTCCAGCCTTGAGCGAAATTCCTAACACATCCCTGAAGCTGATTTGAACTGCACGTATTGAGCTGCCGGTTTTGCGTGGCGCAGAGCGGGGCGCGCAATAGATCCGGCACTCCGCCACGCGTTACAGCGCGTCGATTTGCGCGTATAATGGCAGCGCTGACACAGAATGGAGGATGTGCATGCGCTTCGGAGGAACTCAATCCCGGCCTCAATGGCTTCAGGTTGGCCTGGGCCTGGCGATCATCGCCGCGACGTATCTGTTCTTGATCCTGACAGGCGCACAGGGCTCGACCGCAGCCGGCAGTACCAACGCGCTGGTCGCGCTGGCCGGCTACTTGATCGGCGCAGTGCTGATCATCTGGGGCGTGGCGCGCCAATTTACGACCTCGACCTACGCGCTGATCCCGATTGGCATTGCGCTCAATGTTGTGATCGGCGAGCTGACCGGCCGCATCACAGCGGTTTTTCCAATCCCCGGCCTCACGATCTATCTCGACTCGATCGGCACGGTGCTGGTTGCCGTGCTGGTAGGGCCGTTCGCGGGCGCGGCAACCGGCGGACTTTCGAATATTATCTGGGGCTTTTTCAATCCGATCCCGCTGCCCTTCGCGGTCGTCGCGATTATGATCGGTCTGCTGGCGGGCTTCTTTGCCAATATCGGCTGGTTCCGGCGCTTCTATCTGGTGCCGATCGCCGGGCTGATCACCGGTCTCGTCGGCGCAATCATGAGCGCTCCGCTGTCGGCCTTTATCTTTGGCGGCGTGACGGGAGCCGGGACCGATGCGCTGGTGGCGGCGTTTCGCGCGTATGGCGACTCGGTGCTCGCGGCGACGACCAAGCAGGGCCTGCTGTCCGATCCGACTGATAAGCTGATCACGTTCCTGATCGCCTATGTGATCATCGTGGCGCTTCCCAGACGTATCCGCACTCGCTTTAGCCAATCCAGTGCCACGGCTGACAAGCTGCCACAATGATCGCACTCTACCAGCCACGCTCCAGCCCGCTTCATCGTCTGCATCCGCTGACCAAGCTCACGTTCAGCTTTGGGCTGATCGTGGTGGCATTAGGCGCGGGCATCGACTGGGTGCCGCTGGCGCTGTATCTGCTGGTGCTGATCCCGCTGAGCATCCTCGGCGGCGTGGTTCGGCCGTTTCTCAGTATCAGCCTGCGTCTGCTGCTGCCGTTCGCGATCTCGCTGTTCGTGATCCAGAGTCTGTTTTTTCCTGAGGGCACGACGATTCTGGCGCGGCTCGGCCCACTGTCGATCAAGGCCGAGGGCGTGCGCTTCGCGTTCGCGTCGACGGTGCGCATTCTGCTGATCACCGGCGCGCTGCTGCTGACGCTGCTCACGACGCATCCGGGCGTGCTGATGTCGGGGCTGGTGCAGAAAGGCATGCCGCCGACGCTGGCCTATGTGGTTGTGACCACGCTTCAGATCGTGCCGCAGATGCGCGAGCGCGCCAATCTGATCGTCGATGCGCAGCGCTCACGGGGCCTTGAGACGCAGGGCTCGCTGCTGCGACGGGCGCGGGCGCTGCTGCCGATGATCGGGCCGCTGGTGCTGGGCGGGCTGCTGGATGTTGAAGAGCGCACGCTGGCGCTTGAGGCGCGAGCCTTCAGCGCGACCACGCCCAAGACCAGCCTCTTCGAGCTGCCCGATCCGGCCTACGAGCGTGTGCTGCGCTGGATAATCCTGCTGAGCATCGTCGCGATCATCGGGCTGCGGCTGGTGGAGGCGCTGCGATGATCACGCTGCGCGACGTGCATTACACCTATCCCGGCGAGACAACGGCCGCGCTGAGCGGCGTGACGCTTGAGATCGCCGAGGGCGAGATCTGCGCGCTGGTTGGGCCGAACGGTGCGGGCAAGTCCACGCTCTGCTACACGATCGGCGGCTTCGTGCCGCACTACTTCCACGGCGAGCTGCGCGGCGAGGTGATCGTCGACGGCCGGAGCACGATCGAGCATCCGCTGGGCGAGCTGGTCAAGCACACCGGGCTGGTCTTTCACAATCCGCTCAACCAGATCTCGGGCGCGCGCTTTACGGTGCGTGAGGAGCTGGCCTTTGGGCTGGAAAATCTGGGCGTGCCGCGCGGCGAGATGCTGACGCGCATCGAGCAGACGCTGGAGCAGGTCGGGATCGCGCAGCTGGCGGATCGCTCACCATTTGAGCTGTCGGGCGGGCAGCAGCAGCGGGTGGCGCTGGCCTCGATCCTGGTGATGGGGCCGCGTGTGCTGCTGCTGGACGAGCCAACCTCGCAGCTCGATCCGCTGGGCACCAAAGAGGTTTTCGCGGCGATCAAGGCGCTGAGCCGTAGCGGCGTCACCGTCGTGCTGGCCGAGCACAAGCCCGAGCTGATCGCCGGGTTCGCGGATCGCGTGATCGTGCTGCACCAGGGCCAGATCTTGATGCAGGGACCGCCGCGCACGGTGCTGGCCGATCCCGGCCTGGCCGAGATCGGCGT